>JAIQFL010000561.1 GCA_020073365.1 Terriglobia bacterium
TACGGCAAGAACACCTTCGAATGGTTCAAAGAGCACCCGGCCGCCGCGCAAGTCTATGACGAATTCCAAACGCAAAACACGGCCATGACCTCGGACGCAGTCGCAGCGGCGTACGACTTCTCCACCGCCCGAACCATCGTGGACGTCGCCGGAGGTGAAGGCATCTTGATCGCGACGATACTGCGGCGGAACCCGGCCCTCCATGCCATCCTGTTCGAGTTGGAACAGGTGATCGCTTCGGCGCGAACGAAACTGGACCGGGCAATCGCTTCGCGATGTGCCCTGGTGGCGGGAGACTTCTTCAAGGCCGTGCCGAAGGGAGGCGACCTGTACATCCTAAAGTACATCCTGCATGACTGGGATGACAGCCGGTGTGCGCTGATTCTCACGAACTGCCACCGGGCGATGGCCGGGGGCTCGAAGCTGCTGGTGGTGGAGGATATCATCTGCGACCGAAACCGCCCATGCTCAGCCAAGGAGGGCGACCTGCAGATGATGGTCCGCACGGGCGGCCGGAATCGAACCGATCGCGAGTACCGGGAGCTCTTGGCGAAGTCCGGCTTCGCCGCCGCACGCGTCATCCCGAGCCGCGGGGGCCCCAGTATCATCGAGGCAGTGCCGCGTGGTTGACTCCCCCCTGAGAGTATTAGGCCAGCCGAGACCATTCGGGGAGTTTTGTAAGATAACTCAGGCATCAATCCAGGACAATCGCTGGGTCAACGCTGAAACCCTTGAGTTGGAGCAAGTCAAGGCCGTCAGCATGTTCTTGCGCGGCCTGTTTGATTTGGGTTCGCGACCAGAGACCACTGCCGAGCTGAAGCCGTCCGGCGACTGAACCATGGCGCGGCGTGCCCGGCAGCCTCCACCCGGAACCGCCTTGCCCCTCTACCCTCGCACCGCCCACCGCAACAATTCCGCAAACGACGCCGTTTTTCCCTGCATCAGAATTCCGATGCGGAAGATCCTCGCGGCAGCCCAGGCCACCGCCACCGTCCAAGCCACGATACCCACCAGTCCGACCCATGGCTGCCAAGCCGAAACTCCGCCCGGCATGGCCTGGCGCATCATCATCACTAGCGGGGTGAACGGCGGAAACAGCGACAGCGCGATCGCGAACCCACCGTTGGGCTGTTGCATCACCGGCATTAGGAGGAACATCGGTATCAAGACCGGTGAGAAGAGCGGCATGGCCAGATGCTGCGCGTCGCTGGGGCTGGCGCACGCCGCGCCGAGCGCTGCTGCCAGAGCGCAGAGTACCATCACCTCGGCTGCCACGTACACCACGAACCACGGCAGTAGTCCCAGCGGCGCCAGGCCCAGCATCGCCAGGCTTTGCAGGACAACCAGGCCACCCACCAGGTACACCGCGGAACTGGTCAGCGACAGCCCCACAGCCGCCACCACCTTACCCATGATCAATTCGAAGGGCGTCGCCGACGCCAGCAGCATTTCAAACACCCGCTGCATCTTGTCCTCGGCCACCGCGCCCAGCATCGGGCCGACGGTGAAGAGCACGGTCATGACCACCAGCATCACCATCACGAACGGAACTACAAAGCCCTCGATTTCGCTCTTCTTATGCGCCTCCTGGATGCTACCGCTCTTCTCATCTTTCGAAATCAGGCTCATGGCTTGCACGGTCGCGGAGCGCAGCACATCTGCAAAACGGCCGTGGTCCACTCCGAGTTGCCCCAGGCGGACGCGGCGCAGTCCGTCGCTCACAGGCCCGGAAATCCACCCGCGCGTTTCGTCGATCCCGCCCGCGTTGGAGTAGTAGTCCACGCGGCTTGATTCGGGCACCTTCTCGGGATCCGCCGATTTGGGAGGGTGCAGCGCATCGCGCCCGATTTCCAGGAATGCGAACAGCTCCCGGCGGCGCACCCGGTCCGACAACGCCAGGCGCTGCGAATTCGGATTGGTATCGTCGGGGACAGCCGTTTCGAACACGTACCGGGGTGTCAACTGGCGTCCCGTAATCTTATCGAAGAGCCCTTCCGTGTTCTTTTCCCCGGCGGATTCGATCACCGCCTGAGCGGCCAACCCGGTCCGATCGACGATCGCTACCCGCCGCTCCTGGATGTCGGGCTTGGCCTTCATTACTGCAATTCCTACGAAGCTGCCGCCGACCATTATCGGAGCGATGACCAGCGCGAATAGAAACGGCTTCGAGCGGATCGCGGCCAGGTAGTCCCGCTTGGCCACCAACAGAATCCTACGCATTTTGTGCCTCCGCCGATTCAGGTCCGGCTATCCGAACAAAGATATCGTGCAGGGACGGCTTGGTCACCGAGAAGCTGGTCACCCGGCCGCGCGTCACCAGTTCGCGCAGCACCTCCTGCGGATCGCAGCCCCGCGCCATCCGCAGTTCCTGCACCTGTCCCAGATCGCGGCTCTTCTCCACCCCGGGAAGGTTCTCCAGGACGTTCTCCCCGCCCGCGGCCGAGACCCGAATGGTGTCGTTGCCGTACTGGTCCTGAATGGATTCGAGGGTGCCGTCCAGAACCTTGCGCCCGCGGTAGATCATGAGGATGTAGTCGCACATGCTCTCGGCTACGCTCATGTCGTGCGTGCTGAGGATCACCGTGGCCCCGTGCCGCCGCAGTTCCAGGATTGCGCCGCGCAGCGCATCCGCGCTCACCGGATCGAGGCCGGTGAACGGCTCGTCGAGGATGAGCAGCTTGGGCTCCGGCACCACCGCGGCGATAAACTGTACCTTCTGGCTCATGCCCTTGCTGAGGGTCTCGACGCGGCGGCCCGCGCAGTGCGCCAGGTCGAGGCGCTTGAGCCAGCTATTCACTTCCGCGGTGACCTTGCGGCCGCAGCGCAACTCGCCGTGGAATTCCAGCAGAGCGCGCACCTCCATCCTGCGGTAGAGCCCGCGCTCCTCCGGCAGATACCCCACCTGGTTCAAACCGCCCGCATCTTGCCCGAATACCCGGATCGTGCCCCGGTCGGGATAAAAGATTTTCACGATCATGCGCATGGTCGTGGTCTTTCCCGAGCCGTTCGGCCCAATGAATCCATATACCGACCCTTCGGGAACCGTAAGCGTCAGATCGTCGACCGCCGTCACATCGCCGAAGGTCTTGGTCACATCGCGGATTTCGATGGCGTCCATCGGACCGATGGTAGCAGATGGAGGGGCCGGTCAGACTCTAACTCTAACTCCTCTCCGGCGCAAAATTCGGGTTTCGAGCGCAGCAACCGCTCGCTGAGGAGATGTGAAACAGTCACGATCCGCAGGCGAACCGCCCGCGCCACCACAACAGGTCCCGTGTTTTCAGAGGTGGGGCAGGCGGTGCCGCCTGCCTCGCCCGCTTGCGGGCGGTTCTTTCCCAGCTCCTGACGCTCGCGGCTCCGCAACCGGTCCCGTACATGCAACGGTGGTTTCCGAGCGACGAGCGTTAGCGGTGGCGTTCTCCGGTGGATGGCATTCTTTGCGCCGGAAGTCTAGTGCGCGCCTCCGTGGGCCGCTCCCGCTCTCCCCAACTCATCGAGTGCGGCTTTGAATCCGGACGCTAGTTGCCCGGCTGGACCGGTGCCCCAATAATGGAGGAAATAAATCATCGGCTGGCCGCCCGTCATGTGATTGTGAATCGCTACGACATTCAGGCCATTGGCCCGAAGCGCCTTCAGTACGGGAGTCACTTCCGGAGCCAGCATGGCAACATCGCCGGCGATCTCGGCATTCGCATCGCTGCCAAAGAACGCGGCCCATGTGTTGAGGCCCATGCGGGCGTTAATGGTCGCCCCCATCTCCTTCAGGTTGATGTCGTCCCGGCCGATCGTAATCTTGTAGACTGGCCCGCTCTGCTCGCCTTCGTGACCCACCAATTTCACGATCTTGGCCGTATCCATCTGGCCTGCTGAAACCATGGAGCTCCCACCCGAATCCGAGCTCTGGTGCTGCGCCGATCCGTGGCCGATCAGGTCCAGAGCGGGTTTCGCCATCCTGGCGAGGTCGGCCGCTTTGCCGTGACCATGCACGTGCATGTAGAACATTCGGGGACTCTCGAAAAAGAAGTGGTTGTGGAGGGCCGTCACCTCCAGGCCGTTGCCGAGCAGCGCGGACATGACCGGGTTGACCTCGTCTTCCAGCAGGACCAGATCGCCCATCATGACATCGTTGCCGCCATCGCCCTTGGTCATGGCAAGCCATCCGCCGAAGCCGAAAGGCGTCGGAGTTGCGATGCCATCAATGGTGACCTTCACATCGTTGCGCGGGATGTTGACCTTCAGGACGTTGCCCTTGAAGTCGCCTTGCTTTCCCAGGGTCTTGAGTACCCCGTCATAGTCGGCTGGCATGTTTTGCGCCACCGCCGCCATGGTGGAGCAGAGCAGAAATCCTACTAGTTGACATTTGTTCATGAGTGAAAAGAACTCCTTTTTGGTGTGAGATTTCTCACGTCAGCGCAGCGCGGCCGCTGTGGCCCAAATCCCATCAGACGCATCTCACTCACTACCTTCTAACATGAATCTGAGGTTTCCTGGGTGTTGCCGTGAACGCCTTCACTCAGGCATTCTGCCGATAGGGCAGTAATAATACTACTCCGGAGAGATGCGGATTCTCATCGTGCAAGACCATCGAAGGCCCACTCACTGCTGCTTACCGCGCGCGACACAACCGATGATGTCCTTACCGGGCTGGATGCTGGCGCCGACGACCAGGCAGGTCCCCAACCGAGTCCTCCACCATCGCTGTCGCGCTTCCCGGCAACCCTCCCAGCGGCCCGGCAGTCTCGGCAGTGCAGCCGGAACTGCCGAGCAGGGGCACACGTCTGCTCAGGTAAACTTCAGATACGGCCTGTAGGCTTAGGAGGAATCGGGAAACCGCCATGAAATATCTGCTAGCAGTAGTGCTTCTCCTGATCTCGTGAAAAACACGCTGTTGGGCCGTTGGCCGGTGACCTCGGCGCTGAAAAACTACCCCATGGCGCTTGATGAGGCGCATCACCGCCTGCTGATCGGCTGCCGCGCGCCGGCCAGCATGCTTGCCATCGATACCGGGACCGGGAAGCAGACCGCGTCCGTCGAGATCGTGGGTGATACGGATGACCTGTTCTATGACGCCGGCAAGAGCCGGGTCTACATCGTCGGAGGCCAGGGATTTGTCGACGTTTTCGAGCAGAAAGATCCCGATCGCTACAACCGGCTGGCCCACGTTTCCACCGCTCCAGGCGCGCGGACCGGCCTGTTCGTGCCAGAATGGGGAAAACTCTTCGTGGCCGTCCCGCACCGCGGTGAGCAGCGTGCCGAAGTTCTTGTTTACGAGACCCGGTAAGTCGACGGCTGTTCTCGGAATTCGCGAACAACTGGTGCCTGAATTGCAGACGCCCTTTACGCTCAGACGCAGTCAGAGACCTACAGCCCCAGTTCCAAGATCTGCCCCACCATGGGAATCCCGAATGCGGAGTGCGGCTCCTCCCGCACCAGTCGGAACCCGGCCTTCTCGTAAATATGCTGCGCCGCCCGCAGCACATCCTGCGTCCACAGCGTGATGGTCCGGTA
>JAIQFL010000117.1 GCA_020073365.1 Terriglobia bacterium
GCGCTCAGCGATTCTCTTCGAGATGCCGAAGCCGGGCGTCCATCACCTGCTCGACGCGCAACAGTTCGGCCTTCTGCTCCGCAAACCGCGCATCGAGAACCGCCCCCAGGGCGTCGAAACGGCGATCCATGTAACTCTTCAGGTCGGAGAGGCGACTATTGTTCAGCAGGATGCCGACCAGCACCGCCAGGGTCGGCATGCTCACCGTCAGAACGGCTTGCGTCACGTCCGCCATGCCTTGATTGTATCGCAGCGGCTGTTTACTTCGCGCTCAGCATATTGGCGAACAACCGGTACGCTCCTGGCACGCCCGCCGGCAACTGCCGGAACCACGAATACGCGGTAAAGATGTAGACGCCCTTGCCGTACCGGGTCCACAACTCGCCGCCTTCCAGCGGCTTCTCATCGGGATCGTGCGAGGAGAGAACGGTTTCGTAATGCGGGTCCCATTGAGTCGCGAAGTTCAACCCCCGCTCCTGCACCCAACCTTCGAAATCTTTCGGCGTGATGCGATTGGGCGCCAGGAGCAGCGGGCTATCCGCGTGGGGGAACGAGACGGGTGCTTCTTCCACGGTGACGCGGAACCCGTTCCCAGCCGGCACCGTCATGGGGTACGGGCCGATGTTCATGCGCGCGGCGTTGGGGCCGGGGCCCTGCGGCTGGGGCGGGGCCTGAGCCGGTTGCTGCGGTTGTGCCCGTCCGGGCGCCGGTTGCCCCCTGCCGCCTCCGGGACCGCCACCATCTCCGCCCTGGTATTGGACAATGTACGTGCCGCCCTTGCGCACATAGTCGAGCACGCGGGCCTGATTCGCGCGCAGGTCGGCGCGCACGTTGTAGGCGCGAACACCCGCCACGATGGCGTCAAACCGCGCGAGATCTCCCTGTTCCAGGTCCGACTGGCCGAGCAGCGTAACGTCGAGCCCAAGCTGCCGCAGGGCATCCGGCATCTCGTCGCCCGACCCCATGATGTAGCCGATCTTGTGTGCCGTCAATTTCACGTTGGAACGCACCAGTTTAATGTCCGACGGCGGAAAAAGCGTCTGGGTGGGGATGTGGGGATACGAAATGATCTCCATCCCCGATTCGATGGCGCGGCCTCCCACGGTGGCGATGGCGCGCAACGAGGCCGTGGTTTCGGCGGCGGGGGGCGTGACTTCGAACGTCATCTCCTGCTGCTCGCCAACCACCGGCACCTTGAAGGACTGGGATGGGGGTTCCGCTTTCCAGCCGGCCGGCAGATCCAGCCGCAGCTCGCCTTCTGCGTTCGCAACGTTGGCCTTCACCGAAACCTGCACCTTGCGCGGCGACGCGGAGGGGAACAGGGCCGCCGCATCGGGAAGATTCACGGCCACCGCCGGCACTACCACCAGCGGCCGCACGTGCTCTCCCTCGGCACGGCCGGCGTAGCGGAAGTGCACGGGGCGCACCAACTCCACCGGCGCGCCGGCGATCGAAAGCCGGACGCGCATTTGCAGAACGGCAGGTGCATCGGGCAGGCCTACCAACCGTTGGTCATCTACCGTATAGACACCCGCCGACGGCGGCTTCACCAGCCAATACGGCTGCGAATAGGGCTGCGCTCTCGGAACCTCCACCTTCACATCGGCCGTGACGCCCTGGTTGTAACCCAGCCTGGCGGGCGGCGTACTGGGCGTAGTCTTGTCCGCCAGCCCTTCCAGATGGGTGCTTTCGAGCATCACCTCCGCCGCCGACCGGTTCAGCACCGTGGTGGTGACGGTCAGCTCCGATCCGGGAGTGACTTCCGCCCGACGGGCCTGGGCATCCACCCACAGCCCGGAACATTTGGCGATGGTCTCATCTAGTTCGGCGAGCTTGATTTTCGCCAGGGGATCGGAGATCGCGGCGATCAGGGGTCGCGCCTTGACGAGCTGCGGGATGATCTTTTCGGGGTGCGCGGGCTCGAGATCCCGGATCGCCCGGTCAAGGATCGGCCCAACACCGGCGCCGCCTGGCAAACGGTTCCAGGTGGTATCGATGCCGTCAAAGAGGTCTTTCGACGAAGGCGCCCCTGCCACCAGCTCGAAGTCGCTCTGCGCGGGGCCGGGCCGCCCGATCGCGCCGGTGCCCTGGCTATGGTGCATGCTGCGGCTGAGCACGGCGAGCTCTTCGTAGGAGTACCCGAGGATTGGATTGAACCCCCCGGTATCGGCGCTTCCAGCCCGGGGTAAAGGCGGAGGCTGGTTCGACGCGGACGCTCCGGCTGGCTGGGGTCCCCGCCCTCCCGCTGCCTGTTCACCGCGCCCGGCCCCCGCCTGCCCGCCATCGGCTGGCGCGGCGCTACGCCCGCCGCCCGCCTGCCCACCACCGCGTCCACCGCCGGCCAGCGTGCCACCGCGCCCGCCGCCAAAGCCGCCAGACGGGTGCACCAACCGCCGGGCTTTCCAGGGCTCGACGTATTTCAGTTGCTCGGGGAAACGCTGGGGATCGCCAGCCGCCTCAAACGCCTCCCTGCCGAGAATCGCCGAGGCCTGGTGGTGCCCATGACCGTCGCGTGGCGTCCCCGTGAAGCACAGGATGACGACGTCCGGACGATAACTCCGAATCAACCAGACGATGTCCGAAAGAATGCGATCGTGGCCCCATTTTTCGAGCGTCTCGGCGGCAGTCTTGCTAAAGCCGAAGTCGATCGCCCGAGTGAAGAACTGCTCCGCCCCGTCGATTTGCCGGGCGTCCAGCAATTCGTGAGTGCGGATGATGCCCAGTTGGGCGCCCTGTTCCGAACCAATCAGGTTCTGGCCGCCCTCTCCGCGGGTGACCGAAAGATAGGCCGTCCGCATGTGCCGGCCGCGCGCGAAGTAGGCCAGCACGGCGGTGCGTTCGTCGTCCGGGTGCGCGGCGATCATCAGCACCGTGCCCAGCTCATTCAGCTTGTGGAGCGATTGCTCAATCTCGGCGGCGCCGGAGAAGCTGCGCTGCGCGGGAAGAGGTACGAACGCCGTCAGAAAAACGGTCAGCAGAAGGAACCTGGCAGCGAACTTGCTCGTCTGGGACATCAGTAGTCCATTCTACGACGGGGCGTCGTCGAAGCGGCGCTTCCTGGAATGGCAAGGAGGGGTCATGAAGCTGCACGCGCCTTGCGCAGCTTCTTCTCCGCGCTACGTCACGGCCCGCTCCCCAAGGCCAATCATCCGGCGGCGCCACCCCGGATCGGTCTGGCACTGGGAGGTGGCTTCGCCCGCGGGATCGCCCACGCGGGGGTCCTGGAAGTCTTCCAACGGTACCAAATTCCCATTCACTCGATCGCCGGGGTCAGCGCCGGCTCCATTGTGGCGGCGGCGTACGCCAGCGGGGCGTCCCCTGCCGAAATCTCCCGCGCGGGCTGCGCCATGCGTCTGGGAGATGTGGCGAGCTGGAGCCTGGGCCGCATGGGGCTGGTGGTCAGCGAACGCATGAAGAGGTTTCTGGAGAGGCTGATGAAGCGCTACCGCTTCGAAGAGATGCAGATCCGGCTGGGTGTGCTGGCCACCGACCTGTGTACCGGTGAATCGGTGTGTTTCCGCGATTCCGGAGACGTTTTTCTGCCCATCCGCGCGAGTTGCTCGTACCCGGGGCTGTTTCAGCCGGTGCGCCACGACGGCCGCCTGTTGGTGGATGGCGCCATGAGCATGGAGATTCCGGCGCTGCTGGCCCGTCAACTGGGCGCCACCCACGTCATCTCCGTGCACCTGCCGGCGCAGGGCGGCGAACGGCCGCCGAGCAACGTCTTCCAGGTGGTGAATCGCTGCTTCCAGATTCTGCAGACCCGCACGGAGGAGAGCTGGCGGGCAGCCAGCGACCTGGTGATCACACCGGACGTTCGCGCAATCGAGTGGGATGGCTTCGGTTGCGGCCCGGAATTGCTGAAGGCGGGAGAGGCGGCCGCGCTGTCGGCGATCCCCAAGGTGCAAGGGTGGCTGGAGAATCCCGAGTTGGTCCGCGGATCATTGACCGCGCTGCCGGGAACGATTCCGGCTTGACGCCCGGGCGGCCTTGCTGTGAGTTTCTCTGCGATCATAACAAGTGGTGCCCTACGCCCGTCTCGCGGCCCTGCTCACAGCCCTGATCGCGCTCGCCATCGCCACATCCTGCCGCTCCGCCGGCCCTCCGCCAGTCATCGATCCCGCCCTGGCCTCGTGCGTGCCGATCGGCACTGTGGTCCTCGCCGGGATCGACCTCGACCGGCTCCGCTCCACATCGCTCTATCGGTCACTGCCGCCCGCCACACTCGCAAACATCGAGACTCTCCGCGACGCCTCCTACCTGCTGCTTGCCTCCAACGGCAAGGACCTCCTGTTCATCGCTCGCGGTGCGTTCCGCGAAGCGCCGCCCGGCGCCACCCTGATTGCTCCCAACCTCGCGATCAGCGGATCCGCCGATTCCGTCCGCGCCGCCACCACGCAACACAAAACCGGAATCACCGGCGCTCCCCAGCTTCTCGATCGTGCCGCGGGTATCGCTGGCGGCCGGCAGATTTGGCTAGTGGCCCAGGGGGGCATTACTCTCCCCCTTACCGGGAATGCCGCCAATCTGAACCGGATCCTGCATTTCACCGAGTACATCACCCTCGCCGCCCAAATCGACTCTGGTCTCCAACTCGATGCCGCCGGGGTCTGCCGCACCACCGATGCCGGCCGCCAACTCGAAGAAAGCTTGCGCGCCATCCTCACGTTTGCAGTGGCAGGGAGCGGGGGCCCGTCCGGCCTCACAGCCATCTGGAATGCCGTCGAAATCCGCCGCGACGACTTGACCGTGCACGCCACTCTCTCCACCAATTCGGAGTCCGCGGAGAAGTTGCTCCGGGAGCTCACGCGCTGATCGTATTCCGCGGAAGCCACTACCTCAGACCGGCCAAGCCCTGGAGATGACGACACTGCCGACGCGGCCCAATCACGGCGTCGATTGGGAGCGATCGAACTCCACCACAGCCACGCTGCGCAGCGCCGCCAGGTCATGCCGCACCGTGTGCCAGATCAAGGCCTCGTCAACAGCTTCATAATCATGCCTGTAGACGTTGCCGGCCGCGGCGACCGCCGGCCAGTCGATCTCGGGGTGCCGGTCCTTGAGTTTCCGATGGCAGCCTCCGCGATGCCTCCGAAACGATCTCCAGGGCGCGGACGACCGCATATACAGTCTTTCGATCCGCGGCAAAAGCTTCGAGCTCCATGCCGGCGGTGAATACCTCGATGGCGTCGATGTTGTCCACGATGTCGCGGAGGCGCTGGGCGGGGTTCTTAGAAGGCATGGACGGCATCGCGCAGGATACTGTCGCGGAGTAGCGGCTTGAGCGTTCTGCGGTTCACCACGTCGACAGCGCCGTTGAGGATCTCGTTGATGTAGATCTTCAGCCTGGCATATTCGAAGATCCCCAAGGGGCGATCCTGATCGAGGTCCACCAGCACGTCGATATCGCTATCCGCTCTGCCTTCTCCTCGCGCGACCGAACCGAACACCGCTGCATGGGACACGCCTAGCTGCCGCAACTGGCTTTCGTGAGTGCGCAGCGTGTCGAGAACGTTGTCCAGGGTGCCGATCATATTTCTACCATGAGTCTACCAAACGGGCGATGTTGGTGGGCTCCATTCCTGAGGCAGGCGAAACCGCCTGCGCCACCTCAAGTTGAATCTAATCCAGCGTCTTGCGGAATCGAGCTGCGCTCAGTCCCAGGATCGCCGCGCCATACACCGCCAGGCACAACATCTGCGGCCACAGCACCGAAACGCCCACGCCCTTCAGAAAAAGCCCCCGCACAATCTCGATGAAATACCGCAGTGGGTTCAAGTACGTCAGGTATTGCACGGCCATGGGCATGTTGCGGATGGGAAACGCAAACCCGCTCAGCATGAAGGCCGGCGTCGAAAAGAAGAATGACGCCATCATGGCCTGCTGCTGCGTCTGCGAAATGGTCGAAAGGAACAGGCCCGCCCCCAGCGTCGTCATCAGAAACAATACCGAGCAGGCAAACAGCAAAAACACGCTCCCCCGGAATGGAATGTGGAACAACAGCAGCGCCACCGCCGTGACCGTGGCTACATCCAGCAGCCCTACCAGCGCGAACGGCAGCGTCTTGCCCAACATCAGCTCGATGGGCCGCACGGGCGTCACCATCAACTGCTCCATGGTGCCGATCTCTTTCTCGCGCACAATCGCCAGCGCCGTCAGTATCAGCGTTACCGTCATGATGATGTTGGCGATCACGCCGGGCACGAAGTAGTTGCGGCTATAGAGATCGGGATTGAACCACACGCGGCTGCGCGCGATTACCTGCGGGACACCTGCGTTGACCGCGCCACCCGGACTCCGCGTCAGCACGCGCCCGTTCTGCTGATCGGCCATGGCGTCCGCCGAAAAGCTCGCGATGATCCCTCCGGCATAGCTCGAAACCAGCGACGCGGTGTTCGAATTGGTGCCGTCGATGAGCACCTGCACTTCGGTCGGCCGTCCGCGCTTCAGATCGCGCTCGAATCCGGGCAACACCCGAACCACCGCCTGGGCGTCACCGCGGTCCAGTATACGCTGGACGTCCTCTTCATTCCGCGGCATCGCTACCACGTCGAACCGGGCGGAGCCTTCGAAACGCTCCCGCAAATCGCGGCTCGCGGGCGTCCGGTCCATGTCCATCCACGCGATGCGCGCGTGATCCACATCCAGATTCACCGCGAACCCGAAGATAATCGACTGCAGAATCGGCGGCAGGAAAAGCAAAACCCGCATGCGCGGCTCGCGCAGCGCCTGGATGAATTCCTTGCGTAGAATGACCCGAATCCGTTCCCACATAGTTCACGCCAGTTTCTGGTTGAGCTTCCGAGTGGCCAGGACAAACACCAGCGCCGCGTACAGCGCCAGGAACCCCAGTTCGCCCCAGAGCACCCGAATGCCCACGCCTTTCAGAAAGATGCCCTTCAAAATCGTCACCACGTACCGCGCCGGAACGATATGGGTGATCACCTGGATGACCGTGGGCATGGTTTCAATCGAGTAGACGAACCCGGAGAGCAGGAAGGCCGGCAGGAAGGAGCTCAGAATGCCCAGTTGGTAGGCCTGCACCTGGGTCCTGGCCGCCGCCGAAACGAAGATACCCCAGAACAGCGCGCCGAACAGGAACACACACGTCGAGACCACCATCAACGGAACGCTGCCGCGGAAGGGCACCTGGAACACAAACACGCCCACCAGTACGGCGATGGTGGCGTCCACCAACCCCACCACGAAGTACGCCAGCATCTTGCCCAGCACCATCTCCGCCGGGCGCAGCGGCGTCGAGAGAATCTGCTCCATGGTGCCCATCTCCCACTCGCGTGCGATGGTCAACGACGTCAGCAGCGCCGCGATGATCTGCAAGATTACTGCGATCAGCCCGGGCACGACGTAGTTTTTGGATTCCAGCGAGCTGTTGTACCAGACGCGCAGCCGCGCATCCACCGGCGGCAATACGCTCTCGCCGCCGCGCCGGTTCATGGTAGTCGAGCGCAACACCAGGGAGTCGTTACGCACTACGCTCTCGGCGTAACCCAGCGCGATGGAGGCCGTATTCGAATCGCTCCCGTCCAGCAGAATCTGGACCGACGCCTCGCGCCCCGCCTCCACGTGCTTGGAATAGTCGCGCGGAATCACCACCGCCATCAGGATGCGGTTGCGGTCGATCCCCCGCTCGATGTCGCCGTAGTTGTTCACCCATCCGCGAATATCGAAGAACCGCGATCCCTGGAACTGCCGGATCAGGTCGCGGCTTTGAGGGCTACCGTCCTGGTCGTAGACCAGCGTGGGGATTCGGTCCACATCCAGGCTCAGCGCGAAGCCGAACAGGAGAAGAAACATCACCGGAACCGCCAGCGCCATCCACAAGCTGCGTACGTCGCGGGTGATGTGGTGCAGTTCCTTGACGAACATGGCTCGCAGTCTTCGATAGCTCATGCCGCCTTCCGTTCCTCGGATTCCACCATCGCCACAAACACGTCTTCCATGGAAGGCTCGATCTCCTCCAGCCGCTTCACTTCGATGCCCTTCACCGCCAACGCCTGGCGCATCCTCGCACTGGTCGCGGCCACGTCATCCACCGTCACGTGCAGCCCGCCGCCAAATACCGCGACATCGCGCACTCCGGCTAAGCCCTCCAGGGCGCGCATGGTTTCCAGGGGCTCCGAGCTATCGAGTTGCAGCAGGCTATGCTGGGTCAGCCCGCGCTTCAACTCCACCGGCGTACCCAGCGCGATTACCTTTCCGCGATACATCAGGGCCAGGCGATGGCAGTATTCGGCTTCATCCATGTAATGCGTACTCACGAAGGTGGTGTGGCCGGTTTCCGAAAGATCGTGGATCAGCGCCCAGAAGGCGCGGCGCGCAATCGGGTCCACACCCGACGTCGGTTCATCCAGGAACAAAACCGGAGGATCGTGCAGAATCGCGCAGCCCAGCGCCAGCCGCTGCTTCCAGCCGCCCGCCAGCGTGCGTGTCAGCGCCCCCCGCCGCTCCGCGAGGTTGGCCATCCGCAGCACATAATCCTTGCGCGCCGCGCGCTGCGGGCGGGGAACGCCGTAGATTCCCGTGAAAAAGTCGATGTTCTCTTCCACCGTCAGATCGTCATAGAGAGAGAACTTTTGCGACATATACCCGATGTTCCGCCGGACCTCCTCCGGCTCGGTCCCCACATCGAATCCGCTCACCGACGCGCGTCCGGAGGTGGGCGTCAATAACCCGCACAGCATCCGGATGGTGGTCGATTTCCCCGCTCCATTGGGGCCCAGAAACCCGAAGATCTCGCCCTTCCGCACCTGGAGCGATACGTGGTCCACCGCCACAAATGCGCCAAAGGTCTTCACCAGGTCGTCGATCTCCACCGCCCATTCATTGGTCATGAGATGGCCCACTCAGCCCGGCAGCGACAGGCGGAACCGCCTGTCCCACCAGTCCCTCTTCCGCCCTGATCGCTGCGATGAATGCGCCTTCCATGTTGGCCGCGCCGGTCTCCCTCTTCATCACATCGGGCGCGGAGCAGCGGATCAGCTTCCCCTTGTGCATCAGCCCCACGCGATTCGCACGCTCCGCCTCGTCCAGGTACGCGGTGGTCATAAAGATCGTGATCCCATCCTTTAAAAGCTGGTACAGAATGGCCCAGAAATCGCGGCGCGAAACCGGGTCCACGCCATTGGTCGGCTCATCCAGAAACAGAATCTGCGGACGATGCAGCAGCGTGCACATCAGTGCCAGCTTCTGCTTCATGCCTCCGGAAAGCCGCCCGGCCTGGCGGCCGCGAAACGGCTCCATGCGGGTCATTCGCAGCAGTTGCGTGGTGAGGCTTTCACGCTGCGCGCCCACGATCCCGAACAAGTCGCCGTAGAATGCCATGTTTTCGTCGACGGTCAGATCCGAATACAGGCCGAAGCGCTGCGCCATGTACCCGATCTGGTCCTTCACCGCCCGCGATTCGCGCGCCACATCGTGTCCCGCCACTCGCGCGCTGCCTTCGCTCGGGTCCATCAACCCGCAAAGCATGCGCAGCGTGGTGGTTTTCCCAGCGCCGTCCGGACCCACCAACCCGAAGATTTCGCCCCGCGCCACGGTGAGGTTCAGGTGGTCCACAGCCGTCAGCGCGCCGAAGCGCCGGGTGAGATCGCGAATCTCGATGATGGGATCCGTTTCCGGCGGCATTAGGGCTCCACGACGATTTCCGCATCGGCCGGCATGTTCGATTTCAGCTCGTGCTGCGGATTGTCGATCAGGATCTTGATGCGGTACACCAACTTCACCCGCTCCTGCTGGGTCTGGATCTGCTTGGGCGTGAACTCAGCTTCGGACGAGATGAACGTCACGCGGCCCGAGTAGATCTTCCCTGGATACGAATCGGTGGTCACGTTGGCCTTCGATCCGAGTTTGACTTTCCCCAGGTCCGTCTCGTTGACGTACCCGCGCAGCCACGGATGGTCGATATCCCCGACTGTCACCACCGAGGTGCCGGGCGCCAGCACTTCGCCCACATCCGCCGCTTTCACCAGCACCACGCCATCCACCGGCGAGACTGCCACGGTATCGGCCATTTGGGAATCGATCAGCGAGAGGCTCGCCTTCGAGCGCCCGATCTCGGCCCGCCGCGTGGTCAGCTCCTGCTCGCGCCGCTTCATTTCGAGGATATTGGCCTCGGCCATCTTCAACGCCCCGCGCGCATGCTCCACCTGTGCCTGCTGTGCGGCGACCTGCTCCACCCGCGTCCCCGCCAGCACCAGCGCTTCGCGCTCCTTGGCCTGTTTCAGGGCCGCATCCGCGCTCTCCAAGCGGTTGCGAAACTGATCATATTGCTGCGTGGAAATGTCATCGTTCTTGTAAAGAGTCTGGGCCCGGTCCCAGTCCTTTTTCGCACGGTCGAATTCCGATTGCGCAGCCTCCACCGCCGCCCGGGCCTCCTGTTTCTCCTGCGGCCGCGACCCGTTCTTCATCTCCTCCAGCCGGGCTTCGGCCGATGCCACGTCGGCCTTTCGCTGTTCGATATCGCCGGCCAGGGTGGCTTTTTGCCAGGCCAGCGCCGTCTGCGCCTGCGCCAATTGCGACTCGGTGGATTCGAACCCCGCGGTCTCCCGGCTGCGCTGCGCCACCAACTGATCGCGGTCGAGCCGTGCGATCACCTGCCCCTTCGTCACGCGGTCGCCTTCATCCACATTTCGTTCAATCAGCCGCCCGGCGGTCTTGAACGCGATGTTCACCTCCGTCAGCTCGATGTTTCCGGAGACCACGAGCCGGTTGGCAGGCGCCCGCCCCACGCCGCGGAAGGCATAGACAACCGCTCCCGCCGCCGCCAGCACCAGCACAATCACCATGATTCGCTTCTTCATAGTCTCCCTCCGCGACAGGCTGAAGCCTGCCCCACCAAGGCACTACTGACAGGCTGAAGCCTGTCCCACCAAGGCTACTGCACCATGCTCCTGACCTTCCCCATGGCCTGTGCCAGGTCCACCCTCGCGAGGTTGTAGTTGTACAGAGCAGCCGTCTGGTTATCGCGGGCACGCTCCAGCCGCGTCTGCGCGTCCGTCACTTCCAGGCTGTTCGTCACGCCGGCCGCATAACGGCGCCGCGCCTGCGTCAGTTCGTTGTCCGCCAATTCCAGCCCTTCCTTCGCCACCCCTACTTCATCTTCCGCGGACCGCAGTCCGTCCAGCGCCAGCCTTACATCCAGTTCCACCTGCTCCTTCAAATCGTTGGTCCGCACCTGTTCCGAGTGGTATTGCGACGCGGATTCCACACGCCGCGCGTCGCGCCTCCCACCGTCGAACACCGGTACCCGCACCGAAATCCCATAAGTGCGCGTCGGCAAGGCGTTGTTCAATCCCGTCCCGATGGAGCCGTAATCCCCGAAGGCCTGCACGGAGGGCAGCCGTTCCAATTTCGTGGCGCTCGCCGAGAGCCGCGCATTGGCTTCTCGTTCCTGCTGCGCCTTATAGTCCGGCCGCGATTGGAACGCCTGGGTCTTGGCCTGTTCGACGGTCACCGCATCCACCGGCACGTACTTTAGCTTGTCGGTCAACTCTATTTCGGTGTCGAGCCGCAGCCCCATGGCGCGCAAGAGCCGAAGGTGGGCGCTGCGACGGGCGTTCTGGGCCTCCAGCAAATGCTGCTGGTCGTTCGCCAGTTGCACCTTCGCACGCGTGATCTCAATGCCGGTTCCCGTGCCCGCCTTCTTCTGGTTGTCGGCCTGAGCCAGTACTGCCTCCGACAGGGTCACGTTGGCCTTTGCGGTGTCCACGTCCGCGTCCGCCTTCACCGCTGCCAGGTACGCCCGCGCCACTAGCGCCGCCACGCGATCTTCCGTGCTGTCTACGTCTGACCTGGCCGCCGATATCCCCACCTTTGACGCTTGGAACCGGCGGATCGAGCTGAAGTCGAACACTGTCTGCGATCCCGTAACCCTCGCATCCATGGTGGTGTAGGGCCCCACAAACGTAGGGAAATGGAAACCTGGAATGGGCACTACCACGCTGATCCCCAAGGCCCCCAGGTTCCGGGTCGCGCTCTGCTCGCCGATGGACGCCTCGAAATCCGGCAGCAGGGCTGCCCGCGCCTCCGCCGACCGCAGTTGTGCCTGTTTCAGGGCTTCGCCCGAAAGCTGAATATTGGAATTGCCCTCGGGGGAAGTTGCGATCTCCACCGCACGCTTCAAACTCAACTGCAGTGGCCCGCGCTCCCCGCCCTGATCCGCCGCCATCCCTGACGACACTACCGATACCATCAGCATCCACGCGAATTTCATCTACTTCACCTCGACCTCAACAGCCTGCGGAAGGGGCGCCCGAAACCCCCCACTAAGGAACGCCACCAGACGCTCAATGCGGCTTTGGAAGTCGCCGCGCCCGCCCGACACCCCCGTGAAATCAGGTGCCCCGCACATGGTGTGGGCCATCGCGCCGATCATGAAATGGAGCCGCCATAGGAATTCCTGCTCCGGCAATTCCGGCAGCGCGCGCTGCATCGCCGCGCGAAACCGCACGATCACCGGCTGAAAATGCCTTTCGATCAGCGCAGGCAGCCGCCCTTCCGCATGCAATCGCCCCATTAGGCGCACAAATTGCGGGTTTTGATCGGCCGTTGCGGACATGGGCGCCATGAATGCCTCCAGCACCTTCTCTACCGCCAATGGCCCCATCCCGGCTTGCGCCACGACTCGCTCCAATAGCGCGATCCTCTGCTCGTTTACCGGTTCGGCCTTGCGGAGAATCAATTCGTCCAGCAGCTCCTCCTTGGACCCAAAGTGATAGTGAATCGCCGCCAGATTGACCTCGGCCTCCGCGATGATTTGCCGAAGCGAGGTAGCGTCATATCCATGTTCCGCGAACAGCCGCTCCGCCGTATCCAGAATTCTTTGTTTTGTATCGATCATTCGATTGATTGAATCTATCGATTCAATTATACGACTAAATCAGCATGTGTCAAGCGAAAAAACGGGGATCGGAAGGCTGCAACGCCAGGGGATTCTCAGGCACAATCCGGTTGTACGCCGCGGTACGTAAATTGCTCGTAGGAGGGCGAAAGCCGCAAACATCGCGCCTTTGACGTTGTAACTCGGAGGTCTAGAGAGGATTATGATGAACTGGATTTCACAGCTCTGGTGCAAAAAGATGCACTCCCAGGCCATGTGGCCTATTCACGGTAAGTATATCTGCCCGCGATGCCTACGGGAGTACCCCGTCGCTTGGGAAGGCCCCGTCAGCCCTTCGGAATACGCCCCGTCGCTGCGAAAGGCAAGTCTTCCCATGACTTCGACGGCCTTCGCCGGTTCCATCGCCCAAAGTCCGGTGTCCACAACTTAGTAGGCAACTGTATACACTTTGGTAGTAGTATGGACCTCTGCGCCTAGGTATCCATACTTTCACGTCCGGCTCGCTCGAAAAGGCTGCATTACAAGCCGTGGAGTTGGGAGCCAATACTTTTCAAATATTCTCAGCGAGCCCGCGGATGTGGCGCGCCCGGCCCCCCGACCCTGAGCAACTCAAGCTCTTCCAGGCGGTTCGCGGGCGCTTCGACCTTCGGCCCCTGGCCATACACGTCAACTACCTGGTGAACCTTGCCTCGGTCGACCCAGTGATCCGCGCCAAATCCATCGAAGCTTTCCGCGGCGAACTGGAGCGCGCGGCCGCCATCGGCGCCGAATATCTGGTGCTGCACCCCGGCAGTTACCGGGGGCGTTCGGTGGAAGACGGCATCGCCTCCTTTGTCCTGGCCCTACGCGAAGCCTCCGCAGGCTTCCGCAGCGGCAACCTCACCGTCCTGCTTGAGAACGCCGCCGGCTCCGGCGCCCACATCGGCAGCCGCTTCGAGGAATTGCAGTCCCTCCGTGAGCTCGCCCGCAACCTCACCGATCTTCCTATCGGCTATTGTCTCGACACCTGCCACCTTTTGGCCGCCGGGTTCGACATTTCGACACAAGCCGGCCTCGGTGCCACCATTCGGAGCGCCGAGGAGTGCCTTGGGCTCGGCAACGTCCACCTCATTCACGCCAACGATT
The DNA here is from genome assembly GCA_020073365.1 of Terriglobia bacterium. Taxonomy (GTDB): domain Bacteria; phylum Acidobacteriota; class Terriglobia; order Bryobacterales; family Bryobacteraceae; genus JAIQFL01. Next base: position 13,985 of record JAIQFL010000117.1, read on the forward strand.
CCAAGACCCCGCTGGGCTCCCACGTGGATCGGCACGCCAGCATCGGCAAGGGCCAAATCGGCCGGGATGCCTTCCGCCGGATTCTGACCCACCCCAAGTTGCGCCGGAAGCCCTTCATACTCGAAACCCCCATCGAGGACCCCGGGGACGATCGCCGGAATCTCGACACTTTGAAGGCCCTTGCAGCGCGCACGCACAACGGCACCCGCGTGATGAAGTAGATGCACACCTGGCGGACGGTTCTGTTACACCGCGCCGCTGCCATTCTCATCCCGCTGTTTGAGCTTGCTACGATGGAATTCAGCCCCCAATTACAGCCCTATGCCCGAAAAGCCGTATGACCATAACCAGATCGAATTGAAGTGGCACGAGCGTTGGCAGGACGCCGGCTTCTACCAAGCCGAGGAGAACTCCGCTAAGCCCAAGTTCTACGTTCTGGAGATGCTTCCGTATCCCAGCGGCACGCTGCATATCGGCCACATTCGCAACTATTCGATTGGCGACGCGCTGGCTCGCTACAAGTGGATGCGCGGCTTCAACGTGCTGCATCCCATGGGATGGGACGCCTTCGGCCTCCCCGCTGAGAATGCCGCCATCGTCAACCGGCGTCCCCCGCGCGAATTTACGCTAGAGAATATCGCGGCCATGAAGAAGACCCATCGCCGGTTCGCCTTCAGTTACGATTGGGATCGCGAAGTCTCCACCTGCGAGCCCGAATACTACCGGTGGAACCAGTGGTTTTTTCTCCGCATGCTGGAGCGCGGCCTGGCCTATCGCAAGAAGGCGCTGGTCAACTGGTGCCCCAAGTGCGCCACCGTGCTGGCCAACGAACAGGTGGTGGAGGGCTGCTGCTGGCGTCACGAAGACACCCCTGTCGAGCAGCGCGCTCTGGAGCAGTGGTTCCTCAAAATCACCGATTACGCCGATCAGTTGCTCGACGACATGAAAGGCCTGGAGGGCGGCTGGCCCGAGCGCGTCCTCACCATGCAGCGCAACTGGATCGGCCGGTCCGAAGGCGCCGAGATCGATTTCCGGCTGGCGGAAACCGGAACGCCTATTCGCGTGTTCACCACGCGCGTGGACACCATCTACGGCGCCACCTGCGTGATCCTCGCGCCCGAGCACCCGCTGAACGAGAGCCTTCTGGATGCCGAGGGCAAGGCACAGGCGAAGGCCATGGTGGACGCACGCGCCAACCGCGGCCCTGGCGATATCGAGAAAGAAGGCTTCTTCAGCGGCCACTACGCCGTCAACCCTTACAGCGGCGAAAGGGCTCCCATCTGGATAGGCAATTTCGTCCTCATGGGCTACGGCACCGGCGCCATCATGGCCGTCCCGGCTCACGATGAGCGCGATTTTGAATTCTGCCGGAAGTACGGCATCACCATCCGCCCCGTGATTCGCCCGGTGGACAGCGCGCTTGCTGTCGAACCCGGCGTACGGGAGGCGTTTACAGAAGACGGTATCGTGGAAAACTCAGGCCCATGGTCCGGCCTTCCAAGCGAGGATGCGCGCCGCCAGATGGCTGCTCACGCCGAGCAGAATGGCTTCGGCAAAGCGGCCGTGACTTTCCGTATCAAGGACTGGGGCATCTCGCGACAGCGCTATTGGGGCACGCCCATCCCGGTGATCCACTGCGCCCGGTGCGGGGCCGTCCCGGTTCCCGACGACCAGCTACCTGTCATCCTGCCGGAGCGTATCGATATCACCGGCGCCGGCCGGTCGCCTCTCGAAAACGTGCCCGCGTTCGTGAACGTGAATTGTCCGCGATGCGGGGGCGCAGCGAAACGTGAAACCGATACCATGGACACCTTCATCGACAGTTCCTGGTATTTCTACCGCTACTGCGACCCGCACAATAGCCAGATGCCCTTCGACCCCGCCAAGATTGCCTATTGGTTCGAGATCGACCAGTACATCGGCGGCGTGGAGCATGCCATCCTGCACCTGATCTACTCGCGTTTCTTCACCAAGGTCATGCGCGATATCGGGCTCATCCAGAACAGCGAGCCAACGCGGCGCCTCTTCACCCAAGGGATGGTGATTGCCGAGGGCGCCAAGATGTCGAAATCCAAGGGCAATGTGGTCGGCGCCGACATGCTGGCCGAGAAGTTCGGGACCGACACCGCCCGCCTGTTCGTTTTGTTTGCCGCCCCTCCGGAGAAAGAAGTGGACTGGCGCGCCGAGGGCGCCGAAGGCCTCTACCGTTTCCTCGGCCGCGTCTATCGCTTCGTTACGAGAAACGTGGGGCAGCCGGAACGGCCCGCGGCCGGGGTCCCCGACCTGCCCAGGGGATCTTCCGACCGCAAGGTCCTCCGGAAACTCCATCAGGCCATCCGGAAGATCACCGAAGACTTCGAGACGCGCTGGCACTTCAACACGTGCATCGCCGCGGTCATGGAGCTGATGAACGTTCTGTATGCCGAGGAGCCCAACATCTCCCCCGGCGTCATGCCGGAGATCCTGGAAAAGCTGGCGCTGATGCTGGCGCCCTTCGCACCTTATGTCTCGCAGGAGATCTGGGAAGAGATCGGCAAGGAGGGCCCCGTATTCCGGCAACGCTGGCCGGTGTTCGACCCCGAACTCGCTAAAGAGGACGAAGCTGAAATCCCGGTGCAAGTGAACGGCAAGCTTCGCAGCCGCATCTATGCGCCCTTCGGCACTCCCAAGGAGGAGTTGGAGGCCCGCGCCCTGGCCGACGAAAAGGTGAATCCGTTCCTCGATGGCAAGCAGGTGAAGAAGGTGATCGTGGTGCCGGACAAGCTGGTGAACATCGTGGTGGGGTAGGCGATAGTAGAGTCAAGAGAGAGCGTGTCACACGCTCAGCCGTACCACCGTCTCCAGATGAAACGTCTGTGGGAACAAATCCACCAGCGTCATCTCCTTCACCTGATACCCCGCTGCCAGCAAGCCCGCCAGGTCGCGCGCCAACGTCGCCGGGTCGCACGCCACGATGGTGATCTGCCGCGGCCGCAACTCGATCAGGCGGCGGACCACGTCCTTCCCCAGCCCCGCGCGCGGCGGATCTGCCAACACGAAATCCGGCGCCCGCTCCCGCGTGGCCAGATACTCCTCCACCGATTGCCTCGCGGCGCTCACGTTCGACAGCCCCGCGCGTTCCGCGTTGAATTGCAGATCCCGCACCGCCGCGGCGCCCGACTCCACGGCCGTCACCTCGCGAAACTTCCGGCCCAGCGCCAGCGAAAACAGCCCAACGCCCGCATACAAATCCAGTGCCGTCTCTCCCTCAGCCCCAGCCACCGCCTTCTCCACCAGCTTGTCGAGCAGAAACCGATTCAATTGGAAGAACGAATGGCCGCTCACCTGGAATCGACCGGCGTAATCTAGCGCGCCGGTGACCAGCCCCGGAATTTTCTCGGCGCACCAGTCGAAGAACCGGCGAGCCACCGGGCGGTCTGTCTCCAGGACGTTCAACTGCACCTGCTGCTCATCCGTGAAAATCTCCAGCGAGCGGATGAACCGCGGCCAGCGTGGATCGCGCAACATCCCGTTCAGCGCGCCCATCACCTCATTCACTTTCGGGGAGCCGACAGGACATCGCTCGACGCCACAGAGCTTATGGGAGCGCGGCTCCCAATACCCGATCCTCCCTTTCTCCACGTGCAACTGCACGCGATTGCGGTATCCCCACGGCTCGCCCGCCACCACGCCGATTTCCTCCGGCGGCTCGATCTTCCCCAATCGGCGCAACTCCTCGATCAGAATTGCCCGCTTGGCCGCAAGCTGATACTCGTATCCCGCGTGCTGGTAGTGGCAACCACCGCAGCGCGCGAAGTACGGGCACGGCGCCGTCACTCGCTCCGCCGCGGGCTCGAGCACTTCGAGCACCCGCGCGCGCACGAGGCCCGGCTTCTCCTGCTCCGCCCGCGCACGGATTCGCTCTCCGGTTAGCACATACGGAGCCAACACCACACGCCCATCCAGGCGCGCCAGTCCGTCGCCGCCGTAGACCAGCTTTTCCACGGTTACTTCGAAATTGCTTACGATAGGATTTACTTCCATTCCCTTACCATGAAAACACGAGTCTTTTCCGGCATGCAGCCATCCGGGAATCTTCACATCGGAAACTACCTGGGGGCGCTCAAGAATTGGGTGCGCATCCAGCATGACTACGAGTGCATCTTTTGCATCGTGGACATGCATGCCATCACGCTTCCCCAGGATCCCGCCCAACTGCGCGCCAAGATTGTGGAGATCGCCGCGCTCTACCTGGCCGCGGGCATCGATCCCCAGGTCTGCTCCATCATGGTGCAGTCGGCCGTTCCGGCGCACGCGGAGCTCGCCTGGATGCTCACCTGCGTCACGCCCGTCGGCTGGCTGGAGCGCATGACGCAATACAAGACCAAGTCCGCCAAACAGGAATCAGTGGGCGATGGCGTGCTGCAGTATCCGGTCCTGATGGCGGCCGACATCCTGCTGTACCAGGCGGGCATCGTTCCGGTCGGCGAGGACCAGGCACAGCACCTCGAATTGACGCGCGATGTCGCCCAGCGCTTCAATTCCCTGTACGGCGACACGTTCGTGGTCCCCGGCACCAGCCTGCCGGCGGTGGGTGCGCGCATTATGGGGCTCGACGATCCCGCGCAAAAAATGAGCAAGTCCACGACCGCGGCCGGTCACGCCATAGCACTGCTCGATCCCGTGGACAAGATCCGCAAGACCATCATGCGCGCCACTACCGATTCCCATCCCGCCGTGGATTTCGCGACCGCCGGTCCCGGCGTCCTCAACCTGCTCTCCATTTACCAGGCCTTTTCCAACGCCACCGACGAGGAAATGGAGCGGCGTTTCACCGGCCTTCGCTACGGCGACCTCAAGAAGGAGGTCGCCGAGATGGTTATCTCGCACATCGAGCCCTTTCAGGAGCGCTATCGCCAAATCGTTTCGGAGCCCGGCTACCTGGCTGGCGTCCTGCGGGATGGCGCGGAGCGTGTGGCCCCCATAGCCAACAGCACGGTCCGCGTCGTCAAAGAGCGCATGGGCCTGTACGTGTGACACGGGCATTCCTGCCTGTGTTCTTTCCTCCATGCTCTCCTCCTACCTCGACCTCCTGCGCGCCAACCGCAACTACCGCCTCCTGTGGCTGGCGCAGGTAGTGAGCGAGCTCGGCGACTGGTTCTACGCCCTGGCGGTCTACAACCTCCTCCTGGAGCTCACCCACAACCGGGCGCAATCGGTAGGGCTCGCGGTGGTACTGCAAGTCCTGCCGCACACGTTCACGGCCCCCACCGCCGGCGTCATCAACGACCGCATCAGCCGCCGAGCCATTATGATCGGCGCCGACATCGCGCGCTTCTTCATCGTGCTCGGGATGTTGGTCGTTCGGACTCCCGGGATGGTGTGGCTGGTCTACCCGCTGCTCCTCCTCGAAACCGTGGGCGCCGCGTTCTTCGAGCCCGCCCACAGCGCCGTAATCCCCAACATCGTCCCCGAATCCGACGTCCTCACCGCCAACGCGCTGGCCTCCATCACCTGGTCCTTCTGCCTGGCCGCCGGCGCTTCCATCGGCGGGCTGGTCACCGTACTGGTCGGCCGCGACGCCGTCTTCCTGCTCAATGCCATCTCCTTCCTGGGCTCGGCGTGGCTGATTCGACGCATGAATTTTCAGGAGCCTCATACCGCCGGCCTGCCTCCTCTGCGGGGCCGCGACCTGGTGGATTTCACCCCCGTCGTAGAAGGCGCGCGCTACATTCGCGCCGATGCCCGCCTCTTTGCTACGGTGTTTGTGAAAGGCGGCATTGGCCTGCTCGGCGCCAACAACGTGCTGCTCCCCATCCTGGGCGAACGGGTCTTCCCGGCGCATTTCCACGGCCTCGACCACAGCCGCGGCGCCATGCTCGGAATGAGCCTGTTGATGGGCGCGCGCGGCGTAGGCGCGCTGCTCGGTCCGCTCGTCGGCGGGCGGTGGGCCGGCGACCGTCACTCGCGCCTGCGCTCCGGCATTTTCGCCGGCTTCCTGCTGGCCAGCGGCGGCTACATATTGCTCGGGACCTCCACCTCGCTGATGATCGCGGTGCTGACCGTGATTCTGGCGCACGCCGGGTCTTCCACCAACTGGGTTTTCTCCACCACCCTATTGCAGATCTACACCACCGATCGGTTTCGCGGCCGCGTGTTCGCCGCCGATTACGGACTGTGCATGCTGGGCATCTCCGCGAGCAGTTACTTCGCCGGCGTGGCCATCGATTTCGGCGTACCCGCCCGCACCATGGCCGCGATCATCGGATTCGTAATGCTGATCCCCGCCGCCGCCTGGGCCATGGCGCTCATCGCGACCAAGCGCGACCCAACCAGGAGCGGGGCCGGGGGAGACCGGGGCTGAATTACACAGGCGTCAAAATGAGCATTGGCAGGAGAGGCCTGAATAGCTGGATAGCTGGTGCGATGGGCTGTTCTCGCCAGTAATCGACTTCGACCGGGTCCAGAGCGGTGTGACCGGGCCAGTTTCCGGTAAGGCGGGTCTTTCGTCCACAATGGCGTTAACCTGCTGGAACGCCACTATTCCGGTTCGCCCATTCGTCCAGAATCGCCGCACCTGCGCAGCGCAACGATGAACGGCGAAAACCTTGGGCCGCGGGCGCGTAAGGTTGCGCTACGGGTCCAGGCGGCTCTGATCCGCTTCAAGATCGTGATGCGCCTGAGAAAGGCCCTCCGTGAACGTGACACGCGGTTGGGGCGGAGGCGAAGCCACCGGAACTGGCCGGTCGCACCATCCGCCCCATTTTCTAACGATCAGTTGGTTCTACGCGGAGACATCGAATCGCGCGTACCCCACCCCGAGACAAGGCCCCGGAATTGATGGGCAGAGCGAGACACTCTCCGCTGATCATCGGTCACCGGGCTGCTTCAACGGTGAGCGATGATCCAGTCCAGGATCGGCTTCCACACCGTCGTTTCGGCATCATCCGCGAGGACCGTATCGGCATGCCCGAAGTCCTCCTGGCGCTTGTCGTCCGCCAAGCGTTGCACCAGGACGGTCTGCACATCCTTGCTCTTGGTGAACTTGGTCGTGTAGAAACCGGCCTTTCCGAATCCTCCCGCCGCTCCTACGTGGAGAAGCGGAATTGCGATCTGGTCGAGATGCTCGGTGAACGTCACGTTCGTCTTGCCGCAAAACCACAAGTCCTGTTCGGCGCCTGCCCGCATCGGGAAGTGAGTCGGGACGTTCTGGAGCAAATCTAGCCAGACCCGGGCCTTGGTGTACCGAAGGTCGCTGGGGACCCCGCTTTCGTCGAGATAGCCCCCGACGAAGTGCCAGAATTGCCCGCCTGAGAGCTCATTGCTGGTCCCGGCGAACAGGGCGGCCTGATGGTTCGTCAGGCCTGGAAAATCGTCCGACGGACCTTTGGGAGCGGACAGAGCCAGAGCGCCTAGCTTCTTAAGGAAAGAACCATTGTCCACGTTGTACACGCCGGAATCGAGAGTCGCCCGGTCGGACTCAACCCAGTCGCAGTAATCGGCGGAGCGGTCGGCTTCGTTCTCGATCTTCACACCAAAGTCGAGCGCAATGAGCCCCTTGAGGTTGCGCAGGGAGTCCGGCTGTTGCGTCTCTTCGCTGGCGAGCGAGTAGCCGATCATCCCGCCCCAGCTAAACCCGAGCAGATGGAGCGGGCTGTAATCCTGGCCGCTCCATGCCCGCATAAACCGGGCGATGGACAGGGCGATCTCCGTGTCCTGGACATCCTTTGCAATACCCCAATCCTTCATGAAGCCAAGCCAGGTTGTTTCCGGTGGAACCAGGGCCCACCGGTAATCCATTCCCCAAACGTCGATGTCATTTTTTGCCAGGAACACCGCGATCGAGTGATCCGAGGGTATAGCCTGAGAAATCAGCGGTGTCATGAACACCGCCTCGAAGTAGTTGGGAGCACCGGGGAGCAACAACACCCCACTCACGGTTCGGACCGGGTGACCCGGGGTTGGTTCTTTCAAGACCCGGTGCAGCCGGATCATGTCAAACTGACCCGGCCCCACGCGTATATCGAAGGTGTAGTGGGAGATGTTGCCCGGCAACACCGTCCGTTGCACCTCCCTGAACGCCACACCAGCGAACGCATCCTTTGCGGCCGGCAAGGCCCCACGGCCCTGTTCCGGCGCGGCAAACGCCAACGTCATGCTGAATATGGCGGTGACCATCCAGCGTACAAGCGTTTCCATATCGTACCTCCGTTTCTTGAACAAGCTTGTCATGCGCCAAGCGTTCTTGGAATGAACGGCGTCTGATCATTGCATGAAATGTTCATGCGCGGCCCCCGGGAAGAGAAGCGCACCTAGGTGGCAAGCAACCACGTAATCGTAGTCTGTTCAAGGAGTTATACTTGGCGGAGGCGGAAATGCGCTCCATGCCTGCCCGTGACCCATCGCCGCCGCGAACGCGCTTTGGCAGCTTTGAGTTGGACTTGGCCTCAGGGGAACTCTTCAAAGACGGTCGGAAGGTCGCACTTCCGCCGAAGGCCTTTGAAGTGCTCAGGGCCTTGCTCGAGCGGCCAGGCCAAGTTATCACGCGCGAAGAATTGCGAGGGAGGCTTTGGGCTGCGGATACCTTCGTTGAGTTCGACGACAGCCTGAACCACGCGGTCAAGAAACTCCGGCAGGCGTTAGGAGACTCGGCCGAGGATCCCGAGTTCATCGAGACCCTGCCTCGGTACGGTTACCGCCTCATCGCCTCCAGTGCCCGCGCGCCGGAGCCGGAGCCGAGGATCCGGTCTCTAGCCGTGCTACCCTTGGCCAATCTTTCAGATGATCCGCAGCAGGAGTACTTCGCCGACGGAATGACCGACGCCCTCATCACCGACGTATCGACGATCCGGGCAGTGAAGGTCATCTCCCGCACCTCGGTGATGCAGTACAAAGGGGCGAAGAAGCCGCTGCCGCAGATCGCGCGGGAACTGAGAGTGGACGGAGTGATCGAGGGCACCGTTCAGCGCTCCAACCGACAGGTGCGGATTACGGTGCAGCTCATCCATGCTACCACCGACACCCACTTGTGGGCGGGGAGCTATGAGCGCGACTTTCGGGATGTGCTGACCTTGCAGGGCGAGGTGGCCCGGGCCGTTGCGCGGGAGATCAAGGCTGCGCTAACACCGGAGGAAGCAACCCGCTTGGTCTCCGCCCGCCCAGCCTCCCCGGAGGCCTACGAGGCCTACCTTAAGGGGCAATTTCATTGGTACAAGCTTTCTCCAGGGCACCTGGATAGAGCCCTCAGTTATTTTCAGTCCGCCTTGGAAGAGGACCCCAACTACGCGCTGGCGCACGTGGGAATCGGCAATGTTTGGCTGGTGCGGGCCGATGCCGGATTCATGCCGCCCGGTGAGGCGTTTCCGAAAGCGAGAGCGGCCGTCTTGAGAGCTTTGGAGCTTGATGAAGCGCTCGCCGAAGGTCACATCGCTCTCGCCAATATCACGACGCTCTACGATCTGGATTGGCCCGCTGGCGAGCGGGAATTCCGGCGCGCCATCGAGCTCAATCCCAACAGTGCGGATGGGCATTTCGCGTACGCCGACATTCTGATCTCGATGAAACGTCCGGAGGAGTGGGCGGTCGAGATGCAACGAGTTCTGGACCTGGACCCCCTCAACCCCTTTTTTCAGTGTTTCTATGGGTGGCACCTGGTGTACCTCCACCAGTGCGACGACGCTATTTTGCACTTCCGTGAGGCTCTTGCAGCCGACCCGAGTTTCTCGTCGGCGCGCATGGGGCTTTGGGGCGCCCATTACAGGAAAGGAATGCATGAGGACGCTCTGGCGGAAGCCAGGAAGTTCTTTGCCGTTTTGGGCGACCGCGAAGTAGAAGATGCCCTGAGGCGCGGCTATGCGGAGGGTGGCTACTCGAGAGCGATGCACTTCGGGGCGGAGATGCTGGCAAAGCGTTCCAGGCGCTGCCACGTTCCGGGTGTGCGCATTGCACGATTGTATGCCCACGCGGGAGAGAACGATCAAGCAATGGAATGGCTGCAAAGGGCCTTTGAACAGCGTGAAACGCCTTTGATACATCTCAGCGTAGCCTGGGATTGGGACGTCCTGCGCGACGACCCACGCTTCCGGGATTTGCTGCGTCGTGTCGGCTTGCCGGAATGACGGGTGGCCGGATATGTGGGCATATCGGAAACTGGCCATGGACGGCCTTGCCGGAGGTGGTGCCCCAGTCAGCCAGGCGATAGCTGTCCCGAAATCCCCATCGCCTTGAATCCGCTGGCAGTTTTTTGTTTCAACGACTATGGGGGATGAGTTTGGGCCCTTGGCGCCATCGAACGCCGCTACACTGGAAGCATGAGCGAGGGTTACGAAGCACTGCGCCGGGGCGCGGCCTGGCTGGATCTCTCCGCGCGCGGCCGCATCGTGGCACGCGGCCGGGACCGCGCCCGCCTGCTGCACAATATCACCAGCAACGAAGTCAAGAAGATGACGCCGGGGACGGGCTGTTATGCATTCCTGCTGAGCCCCCAGGGCCGCATCCTGGCCGACCTGACGCTCTTCTGTTTCGAAGACCACTTCCTGATCGATACCGAGCCGGATCTGCGTGAGAAGGTCCAGCAGCACATCCTGAAATACAAAGTGGCGGACCAGGTGGAGTTGGAGAACGTCACGGCCCAGACGGCGGCGATTGGCTTGGAAGGCCCCGGCGCCTCTGCCGTGCTGACGGCCCTCAACGCGCCCATCCCCGAAGCCGGCTTTGCCCATCTTCCGTGGGGCGAGAACACCATTGCCGCCGTGAGCGTAACTGGGCAGCCCGGCTTTCGCGTTTACTGCTCCGCGGAAAAGCGGGGGGAGACCGTTGGCCTGCTCGAAGGCGCGGGCGCGAAGTCCGCCAGTCCGGACGATGCGCGCGTGGTCCGCATGGAAAACGGCAAGCCCCTCTACGGGGAAGACATTCGCGAGACCTCCCTGCCGCAGGAGACGCAGCAGATGCATGCCGTGAGCTTCTCGAAGGGCTGTTACCTGGGACAGGAGATCGTGGAGCGCATCCGCGCCATGGGCCGGGTCCATAAGAAACTGGAGCGGTTGGAACTGGACGCGGCGGAGCCTGTCGCGCCGGGGACCAGGCTGACGGTGGATGGCCGCGAGGCCGAGGTCACGTCTTCGGTCTATTCCCCGCATCTGGGCAAGGTGATTGCCTTGGCCTACGTTCGCAGTTGACGAGTAGTTTAGTTAGGCTTTGCGTGAGGCTAAGTAGTTCCGCGCGGATGGCAGAGTTCAATGACCCTTCATGAGCAAGCTAAAGCATGCCCCACCGGACAGCAGAGACTCAATGACTCCCGTTGCCGCCGCGCTGCAGGCCGTCGATGAAGCCGTCCATTTTTTTCCAGAGCTGTTGCAGTTGCTCCTCGGTGAGCAGGTGGGAGGCGGCAAGCCGGGTGATCTTCTCGTCCAACTCCTGATGCCGCTTGCGGCTGTTGCGCGCCTCGCGCACGCCGAGTTTGACGGCCCGTGCCAGAGTCCTTCGGATTTCGGCTATTTCGCGGTCGTGCCGCTGGTGCGCGCTTTCGTGCCGCTCGGCACTGGCTGCCTCTCTGGCTTCCGCCTGGGCTTGCGCCTCGCGGATCTTGTCCATTTGCACTTGCGCGTTGGCCTGCATATTCAGGATGAATTCGATGGTCTTCTCGACGTCCATTCAGGCACCCCGTCTATCTTGAACATACCATGGTCAAGATGCTCGACGTCCTATACGGCTTGCTTCAACTTCTCCACCAGATCTGGCGGGATTTTCAGGTTTTCCCCGCATCCCGTGCCCAGCTTTACCCCCGGCTTCACGGCCCCGTGGAAGTCGGAGCCGCCCGTCACCAGCAGACTGTACTTTTGGGCCAGATCGAGGTACAACTCCGTCTCCGCCGGGCCATGATCGCTGTGATAGGCCTCCAGGGCATTCAGCCCCGAGGCACATAACTCCGGCATCAGCGTCGCCATGTTGCCGTACACGCGGATGGGATGGGCCAGGGATGCAATGCCACCGGCGTTCCGGATCTTCTCCACACCTTCGGCGAACTGCGGTTCCTCGCGGTACACGTATCCCTTTGCGGACTCATCCAGGTACTCGTCAAACGCCTCCCGGAGGTTCGCGACGTACCCTTTCGCCACCATGATCTGCGCAAAATGCGGCCGGCCGGTCATGCCGCGTCCCAGCGCTTCGGCCTCTTCCAGGGTGATATCGAATCCCAGTTGGCGGAGACGCGCGGCCAGTCGCACGTTGCGCTCGCGCCGCGAGGCTTGCAACTCCAGCACCCAATCGCGAAACGGCGCCAGCCCCTCCCGAGCCAGAAAATATCCCAGGAGATGCACCGACCGGCCGTGCAACTTCGTGGAAAGCTCGATGCCGCATACTAGATTCACGCCGGCATCGCGGGCCAGGGTCAGCGCCTGGTCGTAGCCCGCGAACGTATCGTGATCGGTGATGCCGAGGACGTCCACCCCGGCCCGGACCGCCTCTTCAATCAACTGTGCAGGCGAACAGGTACCGTCAGATTCGTTGGTGTGCGAGTGCAGATCGATCAAAGGAAACCAAACCCAAGTGTTCCAGTGTAGCCCATATCCGCTCCGCGCTTTCTTCGGGTTTCTCCTGGGCGGAATGGACCGTCACGTGGGGGGCGATGGGCGGCTCGTAGGGATCCGAGACGCCCGTGAATTGCGGGATCTCGCCCGTGAGCGCTCTCTTGTATAGCCCCTTGACGTCGCGCTCCGCCAGCACCTCGATGGGGCACTCCACGTACACCTCGACGAAGTTGGGGATGCGCGCGCGCACCTCTTCGCGCACCGCGCGGTACGGCGATATCGCGGCGGCAATCGCGATCACGCCATTCCGCGAAAGCAACTCGCATACGAACCCGATGCGGCGGATATTCTCATCGCGATCTTCCTTGCTGAAGCCCAGCGCCTTCGAGAGATGCGTCCGCACCACGTCGCCGTCCAGCACCTCGACCTTCGCGCCGAGTGCGCGCAAGCGCTGCTCCAGCAGGTGCGAAATGGTGCTCTTGCCGGCGCCGGACATGCCCGTGAACCAGAGCGTGAAGCCTTTATGCACGCCGCACCGTTCCATCCAACGCGAAGTGAATGCCGCACTCTTTCCTGGATTCCTGCTCCCACCACCAGCGGCCCGCACGCGGGTCATCGCCCGGCTCCACGGCTCGGGTACAAGGCGCGCAACCGATGCTGGCGTAACCGCACTGGTAAAGAGGATGCACCACCACGCCATTTTCCAGGATGTAGTGCTCCACCTCGGCAGCGGTCCAGTCCGCCAGGGGATTGACCTTGACGCGCCCGCCAAGCTCCTCCGCTTTTGGCACGGCGGCGCGGGTCTCGGATTGCTCCCGTCTCAGCCCCGTTGCCCACGCCCGCAGTTGCTGAAGCTTCCGCTCCAGGGGGCGAACCTTTCGCACCTCGCAACACATCCGCCGCGCCTCGACACTTCCATAGAACAGGTTCGGCCCATGCTGGGACACCATCCGTTCCACCTCTTCGCCATCCGGACACACCACTTCGACCGAAACGCCGTATCGGCTCCGCACGGTCTCCATCATCTGGTAGGTTTCGTCCGGCAGGCGCCCGGTGTCCAGGGTAAACACCCGTACTTCCGATGCGATCCGAGAGGCCAGATCCAGGATCACCATACCTTCCTTTTGGAAGCTGGTGGCAATCGCGAAGGAATCGCCGTAGGTCGCGAGGGCCCAGGCGAGGACTTCCGCAGCCGATGCAGACTCAAGATGCGACAATTGTACCAATCTCTATCAAGATTATCATGAATTCGGGGGCGGGGTAATCCCGACGCCCGAGGTACTTCCTCGCGATAGCCCTGCGCCAAAACCTGCGGCCTCCTCCCGCCGTAACCGCCTAACCATTTGAAACCAAGCCCGTTATCCCTTATGCCCAGTTCGTTCCGTCAACTTCCGCCCGACAGGTCTTCTCATGAAGCAAGCAGGCTGAAGGCCAGGCATGCTCCCCCGCCGGGTGGAGATTCCAGCCACATTTCGCCGCCATGGTCCAATACGATTTGGCGCGCCTGGGCAAGCCCCAGGCCCCAGCCGCTGGGTTTGCGGGCCGTGACGAACGGTTGGAACAGGCGGTCGCGAATCTCTGGCGCAACTCCGGGGCCTGTATCGAGAACCCTGATCGCCACCGAATTCTCCCCGGCAATCGTGGAGATATGGATCGATCCGCCCGCCGGCATGGCCTCCAGGGCGTTGGCCAACAGATTGGCCAGAACAGAGCCGATGCGACGGCGGTCCAGGGTGAGGACCAGCCAGGCCGGAACATCCTGTACCACTACCACCGATTGTGCTTCGGCCATAGCGGCGATCCTGTCTACGGCGTGGGCAACCAGGCTGCGGAGATTGGTCGGATGAGGTTGACTCTCCCTCGACCGGCATAGATCGACGTAATCCTGGAGCAGTTCCTGGATCCGAACCGAGGCGTTGTACATGTTGCGCGCGAGGCGCCGGACGTGCTGCTCGGGGAGTTGCGACCCGTTCAGCATCTCGGCTCCGCTGTGAATGGCGGCTAGTGGATTGCGGAGGTCGTGAACCACAGACATGGCGAGAGATCCGAGGGCGCCCTCGTCTCGCAGGTTTGTGCTCTTAAGTGGGCGTGCCGGCCTGGTCTCCCTGCTATGGGCGGCGTGCTGCTCTTCAACCGCGAACATGCTCATCAAACGCAACTCCTCGTACGGCGGGTAGGGCAGGCTGGGCCGATCGGCTTTCGCGGGTCGGACCCCTCGCCCACTTCCGCAGTCTCGTTTGTTTTGACGATGTACTTCAAGAACCGTCGAGTGACATGAGAAACAAACGTTCGTGACACCGGAACTGCTTTTACACCAGCGGATTACACGGAACTATGACCGCCCCGCAGGCGCTGTGATATACTCCTTTGGCAGACGGGGGGAATCCGCGTCGTACTGGGCGCGGCTGGGTGCATGGCTCCTCCTGCAAAGGGATGTTCCGGATGGGCACCTCAACGCCTCTGGGTCCGGTGTTTCGATTCGGCGTTTTCGAATTCGACCTCAAATCGGGGGAACTTCTTAGGCAGGGCCGGCGGGTGCGTCTAGCGGGCCAACCGGCCCAGATACTCGCTTTCCTGCTGCAGCGTCCCGGGGAACTCGTCACCCGGGAAGAACTCCAGCAGGCGCTCTGGCCCGCCGATACGCACGTCAACTTCGAACCGAGCCTCAATGCCGCCGTGAAACGGCTGCGTCACGCGTTGGGTGACTCGCCGGAGAATCCCGTCTTCATCGAAACCATGGCGCGCCGCGGTTACCGCTTCATCGCTCCCGCGAGCCCTCCGGGCCACACGGCTCTTCCGTCGACACGGCCCGTCCACGCGGTCAATTCCATTGCGGTGTTGCCCTTCGAGAACGCGACGGCCGATCCGGATGCCGAATATCTGATCGACGGCCTCACCGAGGCCATCATCAACGCGCTTTCCCGACTGCCGGCTCTTCGGGTGCTCGCCCGGAGCACGGTGTTCCGCTACCGGAACAAGCCGGTGGATTGCCGGACCTTGGGGCGGAAGCTGAGCGTGAGCGCTGTTCTTCTCGGTAGAGTCTCCCAGCGGGGCGATGAGCTGATGATCGGAACGGAACTGGTGGAAGTCCAGAATGGATGGCTGATCTGGGGTGAGCAGTTCAGCCGCAAGCTTTCCGACGTTCTCCTGATCGAGGCGGAGCTCTCGTGCAAGATCTCCGAAAAGCTCCGTTCCGAATTGGCCGGGAAGGCGAACGCCTCCGCCACCGCGCGGCGGCAAACGCACAGCACCGAAGCGTACCAGGATTACCTGAAGGGCCGGTATCAGTGGAACAGGATGTCGGCCGAAGGGTTACAGAGGAGCGTGGGTTACTACGACCAGGCTCTGCAGAAGGATCCGCGGTTTGCGTTGGCTCACGCCGGACTAGCGGATTCCTACTGCCTGCTGGGCTTCTTCGACCTGCTGCCGCCCGCCGAAGCGATGCCGAAGGCCAAAGAGTGTGCCATGAGGGCGCTCGAGATCGACGGCGATCTCGCCGAAGCGTACGCCTCCCTGGCCAACGTCCTGAAAGTGTATGACCGCGACTGGCTGGCCGCGGAACGGCGGTACCGGCAGGCGCTGCAGTTGAATCCGAACTACGTTCACGGGTATCGCGGGTATGCCGCGCTACTGGCTGCAAACGGGCGCTTCACGGAGTCCATGCAGCAGATCGAGCACGCGCACGAACTGGACCCGCTTTCTGTCGTAGTCAATATGGAGATGGCGTGGAACTTCTTCATCGCCCGGGAGTACGACCGTGCCATCGAACAAGCGTTGCGGGTGACCCACTTCGAGCCGGAGTTTCCGTCCGCGCAATACATCCTGGGGCTCGCCTGCGAACAGAAGGGGAGATTCGGGGAGGCGCGCGCGGCGCTTGAGCGTTCTCTGGCGGGCTCCCGCGGCCATGCGTCCGGACTGGCCAGCCTCGGGCACCTTTTTGGGGTGACCGGGCACAGGGAGGAAGCGCTCCGCATGCTGGATGAATTGAACCGGGTTGCCGCGAGTGGGTATGTGGCCCCGTTCTGGCATTCGATTCTCCACGCCGGTCTGGGCGACGTGGAGGGCGCGATCGG
>JAIQFL010000562.1 GCA_020073365.1 Terriglobia bacterium
CATCGGCTGAGTATTGGCAATCGTACCACTTCCCAGCACGGCTGAAGCTGCGCGCCCTGAGATCGGTCAGGTATTACGGGCCTTACACCTGCCCCACGTCAGCCATCCGTTTCCGCCGGTGGTATCGTAGTATCCTAGGGAGCCGGTCCTCGAGGCCGGGTGAGCAAATGTCCAGAAACTCAGCGTTTGTAGTGCCGCTGTGCGTTGCTGCCGCCTTCACTGCCGCCGCGCAGGATGCGCCTAAACAATTCACGGCGCGGGAGTTGTTCTATTCGGCCGGAGACGAGCCAAGCCCCAAGCCCGCCGCCAAGCCGGCGGCGAAGTCTGCGCAAACAGGCGTGCCGGCGGCTACCAAGCGCCCCTCGTCCACCCAGGTGGCTAGTTCCGGCGCCAAGCCGGCCGCTGCGATACCCGAGTCGTCGCCGAAGCCGGCCTCTACCGTCACCGCGTCGCGCGTTCAAACCGCCATCGCTACCGCACCCGATGGAAGTCCCATAATCCGAGCTACCGCCACCGCTCCCGCGCCTGCCAATGGACCGGCGCTCGGGCTGAAGATCACGGTGCTCAAGAGGTCCGGCAACGAAAACGTCGAAGTGGCTCCGGACACCGTCTTTCATGCCGGTGATCGTATCCAATTCAGCGTCCAGACCAACGGGCCCGGTTACCTCTACATCGTGAACCAAGGCTCCAGCGGCACCTGGAAACCGATCTTCCCGTCACCCGAAGTCGCCGACGGCGACAACCATGTGGATGGCTGGCATGCCTACACCATGCCTCCCAAGTCGCGCATGGTGTTCGACGAGCAGACGGGGACGGAGAAGATCTTCATCGTCTTTTCCCGCGATCCCGAACCCGAATTCGAAAACCTGATCTATTCCCTCCAGGGGGGGAAAGCCAAGCCGGCGCCTGCCAAGCCGGTATCGCAACCCGAGGCGTCTCCCAAGCCGCAGAAGCAGATGCTGGTGGTAGCCAACCTGAATATTGAGGATTCCGCCGTCGACCGAATGCGCAAGGCCTACTCGCGCGACCTGCTCATCGAGAGGGTCGATGACACTACCCCCGGTGACCGGAAAGAGAAAGCCGTTTACGTAGTCAACCCGACCGGGAGCTCCGAGCCACGCGTGGTGGCGGATCTGCAATTGCAGCATAGATGATGCGCCGGCATCCAGCCATACTGCTGGCTGCGCTGGCTGTGGCTGTACCCGCTTTTGCGTAAGCGCACGCCCTCCATCCGCCGACCCGGGTGGTATCGTTAATACAATTGGAGGGCCGGTCTGGGGCTGACCGGCACTGAAACATGTCATATTCGAGGTTTTTGATTCCGTTGTGCGTTGCAGCCATGGGCGTTTCCATAGCCGTGGCACAAACTGCGCAGCCCGCGCCCCAACCGCAACTCACCCCGCGGGAGCTCTTCTACAAAGCCCACCTGCCCTCGGATGGCTCGCATAAGCTTCAACCCAGGGACGGGTCGGAGAAGGGCAAAGGTGGGGGCTCATCCAAGGGGTCCAAGGGCTCGACGCCTTCCGGCGGGACTACCCTGCCTGGTGGCGGTCAGATAATCAATGTCGCTGCGGCGCCCCTCGGCCTGAGGTACACGCTCCAGAAGAGGGTGGACGACAAGGGCAACAAAATGGAGGATGTGGCGCCGGACACCGTCTTCCACGAGGGCGACCGGGTCGCGTTCCAGGTCCAGACCAACTACCCGGGCTATCTCTACATCGGCAACCAGGTGACGGGTGGCGCGTGGAAGCCGCTGCTCCCCTCGCGCGAGATCCAGAACGGCGATAACCATATCGATGGTTTCCACGTGTACACGATATGGTTCGTCTTCTATAACAAGACCGGCGTTGAAAAGCTGTTCGTTCTCTTTTCGCGCGAGCCCGTACCCGACTTTGAGAATCTGCTGTACGCTCATCCGGAGGGATCCAAGCCGGCCGCAAAACCGATCGACGGCAAGGCCCCGCCAAAACCTCTCAACGTCGCAAATGTGGACCTCCCGGACGCCACCATTGCCCGCCTGCGCTCCACTTCCCCACGCGACCTGCGCATCGAGAGGATCGATGACGACACGCCCGGCGATCGGAAAGAGAAGGCCGTCTACATCGTGAACCCGCCCGGCAATTCTGATTCGCGCGTGTGGTACGAATTCCAACTGGTGCACAAATGATCCGCAACGTAGTCCGACGATTCACCCTGCCCGTCCTGCTGCTGACTGCTATATCCGCAGCCTTTCCCCAGAGCCGCAGCATGACTCAGGGCCCGCACCGCATGGAGATCATGCTGGAGCGCCACCAGGGTGGAACCTGGCACACCATCGATCCCGGCCTGGTGCTGGCGCAGGGCGACCAGGTGCGCTTCCGCTTTCGCACCAACTTCGACGGTTACCTGTACGTCACCAACCAGAACAGCTCCGGCACTTACCAGCAGTTGTTCCCCCGTCTCGAGACCGGTCAGGACAACCACATCACCGCCAACCACGAATACCAGGTGCCCGCCACCACCTCCACGGTCTTCACGATTGCCGGCCCGGCGGGTTACGAGACGGTGTACTGGCTGGTCACTCCCGGGCGTCTCTCCGAGGCGCCGCCTCGTTTCGAGCCGGTTCCTCCCGATTACAAAAGTACCCCGCCGGTCCTCACTCCCCGCTGTGACGACACCATATGGCGCTCGCGTGGCGACTGCATCGATCACAGTGCCGGACCCAACCTGGTACCGCGGGACGTGGAACTGCCGCAAACCCTCGCTCAGGCCGCTGGCGTTGGCCGCCGCGACTTAGTTTTCATGCGTCAAAACGATAAGGCGGTGATTTCGTCTCCCGCGCCGCTTACCGGCCCGGTGATCTACGAATTCCGCCTGGCACACCGGTGATCTCATGCTTGCCCAACGAATTATTCTCGGATGCGCCTGCGCCGCGCTGGTTTTGGCGCAACCCCCACAGCAGCCGCCTCAGCAGCAGAAGCAGCAGCGCGACCTCAGGGTTGAGAAGATCGAAAACGATGGCGCCGAGCCTCCGGCTCCCAAGATCGCCGGCGCGCCTGAAGAGAGTTACGCGGTAGTCATCGGCCTCAACAACTACAAGAGCCCCATCGTCACGAAGCTGAAATATGCCGAGCCCGACGCGCAACTGATGAACACCACCCTCTCCAACCCGGGGGGCGGCAACTTCAAGGCGCAGAACGTCCACCTGCTGACCAATGAGAAGGCCACCCTGGCGAACATCCGAAAGGAAATCGATGTTTGGCTGCCGTCGGTTGCCAAGGTAAACGACCGCGTTCTCATCTATTTCGCCGGACATGGACTGATCGACCCCGCCAGCGGCAAGGGCTACCTGGCGCCCTACGACATCGATCCCAAGAACATCGCCGCCACCGGCTTCCCCATGGAAGAACTGGGCCAGGTGATCGGCGGCAAGATCCGCGCGAAATCGAAGATCCTGCTCACCGACGCCTGCCACAGCGGCGCCATCACCCCGGAAGACATAGAGAACGTGAACCACAGCCTGGTCAAGCTGAATTCTTCGCTCTTTTCGATGACTGCCAGCAAGGACCGCGAGGTCTCCGTCGAAGACACCTATTGGGGCGGCGGCCACGGCGCCTTTACCTGGTACGTGGTCCTGGGCATGGGAGGCCAGGCTGACGTCAGCCCGCGGGATGGAGAGGTGACTGCGGACGAACTGGCCGAGTACGTGCATACCCAGGTCCGCCAGGACACCGGTGGCAAGCAGAATCCGACGTCCGAGAAAGGCAGCTTCGATCCGAATCTGTTCATCGCTCTCGTACCTGAGAACGCCCCTCCCGGTGTGCCGCCGGCACCCAAATTCGGGAGCCTGGTCTTCCGATCGAACATGGACGATGTCACCATCCTGGTGGATGGTAAGCCCCAAGGTATCGCCTCCAAGGACAAGGATTTTCCCGTGCCTGGTCTGACTCCCGGGCAACACACCATACAGGGAGTCCATAACGGATACGAGCCCGACGGGCCGCGGGAGGAGACCGTCTATCCCGGCCGGGATGTTCCGGTAAAAATCAATATCGTGATCCTCCGCCACCGGAAGCAAGCCGCGGTAGATTCCCTCAACCAGGGGATGAAGTATTACCTGAAGGGCGAAGCGCAGAATTACAAGAAAGCCGTGGATGCCTTCGCCAAGGCTTTCCAGATCGACCCTACGTATAGCCAGGCCGCCTACTATTTGGCCCGCGCCTACAACTCGCTGTTCGATGAGCAAAACGCCGACAAGTACTTCAAGAAGGCCATCCAGATCGACTACGACAACATGGATGCCCGTGTGGCCTATGCCGGTATGCTCCTGGACAGGATGGATGCGGACCAGGCACTCATCCAGTTGAATATCGTGCTCCTGCGGCAACCCAACAATGTGGAGGCGCTCACGCACCAGGCCCAGGCGTACCGCTTCAAGGATCTCTATCCGCGGGCCATTGAATCCGCGCAAAAGGCCATTCAGCTCGCGCCTACCAGCGGCGAGCCGCATCTCTGGTTAGGCGACAGCCTGCGCCTCAGCGACAAAGACGCCGAGGCGGAAGTGGAATATGAGAAAGCCCTGAAACTCACTAACTTCGACAGCAAATTGGCCGGCCAGTTGAATTACTATGTAATCGGCTCGCTGATCGGTCTGGGCCGGCGTCATCGCGCCGCCGAACATGATATCTGGAGGGATCTCCGCAGCCTGATGTGGTTTGGATTGTGCGACTCCGAGAGAAAGTTGAAGGACTACGACTCGGCCATCGCCTCTTGCCAGAAGTCACTGAGTTACTCTTCGGAGGACCCCTACGCACATTACGTCCTGGGTCTCTGCTTGCTGCGTAGAGCCGACGCAAATAACAGCGTTCCCGATCTGGATTCCGCCGTCAAGCACCTTCGTCAGACGATCGAAATCAACCCCGATATACCAGAAGCCGGCCTTGCAAAGAAGAACATCGCCAACGCCCAGACAGCTATCGAAGCCTATCAGAAAGCCCTCCGGTCCCAGTAGGTCCGCAACCTACAAACGATCCGTGACCAGGATACGCCCCTTCGCCCCCAATGCGGTTTCTCCGTTCTGGTTTTGGATGCGCCCCCGCAACTCGACGATGTCTCCCCCAAGCTTGCGATTCGGTGTAACCTTCACCACCAGCCACTCCAGGCGAATGGTCTCGTCCGCATAGATCGGGCGGCGGAAACGCACCCAGAACTCCAGGCCCACCATGGCCGCGCGCCTGGAATAGTGCGACGCGGTCAGTCCCAGCAGGAGCGCCGTGGTATGGGTTCCACTGGCGATCGGCCGGCCGTATCGGGTGGCTGCGGCGAACGCGGAATCGTGGTGCACCGGATTGGTGTCTCCAGCGCCCTGAGCGTACGCGGAGACCAAAGCGGGCGTAAGCGCCACCGAGGAGGAGAATCGTTCTCGTGGGAAGGCCATCACGGCGCCGGCTCCTTGGCAGGCGATCAGGCCGGAGCATATCACGGTCCGCGGGTA
>JAIQFL010000563.1 GCA_020073365.1 Terriglobia bacterium
ATCCCGATCAACCTCCCTCCGGTCCAGCCGTGGTGGTCGCGCTGCCGGCCCACCGCCCACTACCTGCTGCAGACCGAGGCGCATGTGTATGCGCTGGCCATCGCCGCCAGCGCGCTGCTGGCCTTCTATCCGTTTCTGACGGTGATGCTTTCCTTTTGCCGCGATGTCCTCCACTGGCCCGCCGCGCAGCAGGCCATCTACCTGGCGCTGGGCGACTTTTTTGCCGGCGAGCCGGGCGAGTTCCTGGTGCGGAACCTGCAGTCCTGGATGGTTCCACAGCTCCACATCACCTCCATGCTTCTGCTCCTCTTTACGGCCAATGGCATTTTTGAGCCGCTCGAGGTGGCGCTCAATCGCGCGTGGGGCGTCACGCAGAATCGCAGCTATCTCAAAAACCAGTTGGTCAGCCTGGGGCTCATCTTTGCCTGCGGCGGGCTGGCTCTGCTCTCGCTCATGCTGACGGCCCTGAACAGCCGGTGGATTTCGGACGTCAGGGGCGCCCACATGGCCGCCGGAGTGTGGGTCAACCTGCTCTTCTTCAAGTTGGCCGCATTGCCGGTCTCCATTTTCGCGCTGTTCCTGGTGTACTGGCTGCTGCCGAATCGCCCCATCGAACCGCGCCGCGTCGCTCCGGTTGCCATCCTGGTGGGCCTTGCGCTGGAAGCCCTGAAGTACGTCAACCTCCTGATCTCGCCCCTGCTCACCGAAAAGCTCAAGCACGAGTACGAGATCTTTCGGTTTTCCGTGACCATCCTGCTGTTGAGTTTCGTGGCTGCCATGATCGTGCTCGCAGGGGCGCACTGGACCGCGCGCCAGGACCGGCAAGATCCGTTATCGTAGAGGTTATCGTGAAAGACTGGAAAGCCATCGCCAGGGCCAGCGGCCTGGACGTTTCCGCGGAAGAACTGGATCGGATCGCCGGGCCCCTCGACGCCCTGGAAGAAGCCTTCCGCCCCTTGGTGAAAGACCTGACTCCGGACGTGGAACCGGCCACCGGCAACTGCGACGAAGAGGGAGCCGAATGACCATCCGGGAAGCTTCCGAGGCGTTGCGTTCGCGCCGGTTCTCCTCGGTGGAATTGACCAGCGCCGCCGCCATTCGCATCGAGCGGTCTCAGGCCACACTGAATGCCTTCATCACGGTTACGGCGGAGCGGGCCATGAAGCAGGCGCAGCAGGCCGATGCCGAGCTGGCGGCCGGCCGCGACCGCGGACCCTTGCACGGAATTCCCATGGCCGTGAAGGACCTTTTCCTGACCCGCGGCATACGCACCACGGGTGGCTCCAAGGTGTATGAGAACTTCGTTCCGAACCATGACGCAGCCGTAGTGGAGAGGTTGGAAGCTGCGGGAGCCGTCATGCTCGGCAAGCTCAACATGCATGAGCTGGCCTACGGGATTACGTCCGCCAACCCGCACTTTGGCGCGGTCCGCAATCCGTGGAATGTGGCGCACAGTCCCGGGGGGTCGAGCGGCGGGTCGGGCGCTGCCGTGGCCGCCGGCCTGGTGTACGCCGCCATGGGCAGCGACACGGGGGGCTCCATCCGGATTCCCGCGTCCTTCTGTGGAACCGTCGGGTTGAAGCCGACCTATGGCCGCGTAAGCCGCTACGGGGTTCTGCCGCTGGGCTATAGCCTCGACCATATGGGCCCGCTGACCCGTACGGTGCGGGACGCAGCGATCGTGCTGAATGCCATCGCGGGGTACGACCGCCGCGACGAGACTTCCTCGCGCCGCCCGGTGATCGATTACGTTCCGGATGACGGCTGCTCTGTTCGTGGTGTGCGCATCGGCTTCCCCGAGAACTTCTATTTTGAGCGGCTGGATGGCGATGTGGAAGCGTCCGTTCGGGGCGCTGTGGCGCGGGCCGGATCGCTCGGCGCAGTGGTCAAATCCGTGCGGGTCCCGGATATTGCAGCTTTGAACAC
Organism: Terriglobia bacterium; assembly: GCA_020073365.1. GTDB lineage: Bacteria > Acidobacteriota > Terriglobia > Bryobacterales > Bryobacteraceae > JAIQFL01. The sequence continues at coordinate 1,927 of JAIQFL010000563.1, forward strand.
GGTGGCGCGGGTGATCCTGTTGGCCGAGGCTTCGGCGATGATGGAGCCGTGCCTGGAACCCCGGCAGAGCTTCGGTTCCGACGTGCGCGCGCTGCTGGACCAGGGGCGTTTGCTACCCGCCACGGACTACGTGAATGCCCAACGCCTGCGCCGCAGGTTTCGGCGGGAGTTCGAGAAGGTCTGGGCCGAAGTGGATTGCCTGTTCCTGCCAACCACCCCCAACACGGCTCCGGGGATTGGCGAGAAGACCGTGCGGCTGGCGGGACAGGACGAGGACGTCCGTCTGGCGACTACCCGGCTGGTCCGCGGCATTAACGCGTTGGGATATCCGGCGCTCTCGATGCCGTGCGGGCTGAGCGGAACCGGGCTGCCGATTGGATTGCAGATTGTCGGGCCGGCGTTCGAGGAGGCGCTGATCCTGCGCATTGGGGCCGCGCTGGAGGACGGTGGCGTGGGGATTCCTCCGTGCCCGGCCGTCTGAGCACGAAGCCAGATCCTCCACTGAGGCACCAAAAAAGGGGCCGGTTTCCCGGCCCCTCGAAGAATCGCGGTGTGTCGATTCGCTTAGAAAGTGAATCTCACCTGGAAGCGCATGCTGCGCGGGTTCTGCCACGATTGCGGTTGGCCGTAGAGCGAGTTCAGTGTAGATTTCGCCGAGTTGGCGCTGGCGATGTAGTCGTAGCCCTTGAGCACGGACGAGTAACTGAATCCAGTCTGATCGGTATCAATCTGGCTGCAAGTCACTCCGGCCCCTCCGCACGCGAAGGGTTGGATGAAGCCTGTGCGGATGAGGTTCTGGTTGATAATGGTCGCGTGGTGCTGGTTCAGGCAGTTCAGGCAATCGGCGCCAATGCGGGCCACCAGCTTCTCATTGCTTTTGCTGACATGGAAGTCTTCGAAGAGGCTGATGTCGGTCTGAGCAAAGCGCGGCGTGCGAGCGTCACTCACGGAGCCCGCGATAAAGTTGCCCGTCGCGGCATCGCGGGTCACGTTCACGAACTTGCCGCGTCCTTCGACGAACACGGGAGCGCCCCAGACGCTCATGTAGCTGCTGAGCGGGGTGCCGGAATACGCCTGCTCGAAGAAGCCGATGGTCGGACGCAGCTTCCACCACTTGGGGCTGTAGTAGAGGTTCATTTTGAAGGCGTGCGGCCGGTCGGTGCCCAGCGGCCCGTTGATGGCGTTGCCATGTGCGTCGAACTGCATGAACGCTTCGTCGAACGCGCGGTCGGTGTTGGCGCCGTTGCGGCCGACGCCATCGCTGACGTCGGTGGCGGTCAGACCGCTGTAGTTGCCGTACAGGCGGCTATAGGTGTAGGAGAAGGATCCGAACCAGTTCTGGGCAAACCGCTTGGTGAGCCGGAACTCGATGCCGTCGTAGTTGCGGACGGCCTTCGGGTTGACCGGGCACGCGCTGCAACTGGGCACTTTCGTATTCACGCCGAAGCCCGGGTTCGAAATATAGTACACCTCGCCGTCCGGGGTGATGACGCCGGTATCTTCGATAGTGCGGTCCAGGCGGGTGCGGGAATAAATCGGCTCGAACACCAGGTCGCGCCTGAGCTCCCACGCGGCGCCGATGGTGATGACGTGCTGCTTCATGGGTTTCAGATTCGGATCGACCAGGCCGGTAGCACCGAGTGAGCCGATCTGGTTCGGATCGTTCGCGGGTTCGCGATAATCCACGTTCTCGATGAAGCGCGCGTTGGGGACGGAACCAACCGCTTTCGCACTGCCACCACCCAACGGGCAGTAGTGACCCTGGGAATCGCGTTGGGGAATGATCTGGGTGTAATCCGGCGAATCCATAGCGTACACGCAATCATGCCAGTACGCGCCCCCGAAACTGCCCTGCGGCAGGTTGTACTTCATGATGTCGTAGAAGTATCCAAAGCTGCCGTACACTTTGACCTTGCCATTGTGCAGCAGGTCGTAGGCAGCGCCCAGCCGCGGAGCCACCTTTTGGCCCCATCCGAAGCTGATCCCCTGGAAACCGGTGGTCGGATCGTAGGACGGGAGGTTCTCCTTGTCCATACGGACACCCAGGTTCAGGGTGAGGTATTTGGAGATGGTCCAGGCATCCTGTACGTAGAACGAGTGGTTCCATCCGCCCACTTTGCCGACCGCGGAGATCAAGTCGCGCAGGTTGACCGTGCCAAAATTACCCTGGCAGGCCGAACCGTCGGCGTTACCGCCGGGTGCGCCGTACTGGGCCTGGTTTTGAGCGACGATCGACTTGCAGTTCGCACTGCCTCCGGACGTAAGGGGTGAGTACGGCTGGTTGTAAGCAACATAGATTTGAGCGGTGTTGTAGATGCCTACCTGCTCGTCGGCGGTGCCATGGTTAAAGGCATACCCGAACTTGAAGTTGTGGGTGCCCCAGCCGGTTTTGAAATAGGCCAAGTCCTGGCTCAGGTTATACCGCCTCCACCAGTCGAAAGCCGTTTGCGAGTTGCCTCCGATGTTGCTGAAGCCAGCGGAGTTCACGAACTGCGTGGGGAGAGGAGTGCCATTGAGCGCCTTGGTGGTGCTGAGCCCAGGGATGCCGGTGGAATAGTTGTAGTTCGTGTCGTTGTAGAGGTACCGGATGCCGGTCGGCAGACCCCGGCTCACATTGGTACCCGCGTAGGCCCAATAGGCAAAGCGGGTGGTGGCGACGAGGTTGGGAGTGATGGTGATGTCGGCGCCGGTATTGTAAAGAACGTTGGGTGAGACGTAACCGATGCCGGCGTTGTAGTTGTCAGGGTTGTTCGTGGAGTTCGCATTGAACTGCCCGTGAATCTCATCCGCCTGCGGCAGCGAGGTGCCCGTGCCGCGCGCATAGTTGTATTGCCAGGAAGCGTGCAGCCGAATCTTCTGAGTGGCCAGAAAATCCAGGCGGGCCAGCGAATAGTAGGTATTGACCGTGTTGTGGAAGGTCCGGTCACCGGCGGGCGTGAACTTCACCGTGCGCGCGAGGTTGTCAAAATCAGGGGCGCCCGAAAGGAATACCCACAGCCGATCTTTCACCAGGTAGCCGCCGAGCGTAAATCCTGGGTCCACTATCCTCCGATGATCCTTAATGGGATAGTAGTACTCCGCCGGCTGATCAAAACGCGGGGCGCCATTGGAATTCGCAGCCCACTGCGGGTTCTTGGTCTGGCTGGGGTTGGGAGCGGCGTTGAACCGGTCGGAGTTGTAGTAGGTGAACACGCTGCCGTGCCACTCGTTGGAGCCGCTCTTTTGGATGACGTTGACGACACCGCCCAGCGCTCCGCCGTACTCGGCTTCGAAACCACTGGACTTGATCTGCACTTCCTGAATGAAATCCATGGGCACGTTGGCAGCGGAATGCCCATCGAGAACCGCCGCGGTTTCCATGCCTTCCACCAGATAGGCATTCTCGGAATTGCTGGCGCCGTTGATCTGGTAGCCGCCTTGGAGCGGTTCGGAGCGCGCGCCCGGCGCGAACGCGATCACGCTCTGGAACGACAGGCTCTGCGTCGGAAGATTCATCAGCGAGGTTGCCGTGACGTTAGTCTGCACCTTGCTCTGGGT
>JAIQFL010000118.1 GCA_020073365.1 Terriglobia bacterium
AATGCACTCCTCTCCGGGGCGCAGCCAACCTCTGGCACTGCCAAATCAACACTCTACCTCAAACACCCCAAGTTCGAGGAGCTTGCCCTGGCCTCGGCCCACAACATTTTGCCCGGCACCTATTCCCCGGAGAAATAGGGTTGCGCCAGGATCGCGGGAGATCAGCCACAGGCGGCTGGGTCAGTTTTGGGGAGCGGGGGCGGTCTACTTTTCGCAAGTGCCGAAGAAGCGCCGACACAGGTTCTATTCCAGCGGCTGCAGACGCTCGGCTATGACGGCGGCATCACGATCCTCAAAGACTTTTTGCACGCCGTGCGCAAGAACGATGTGCTGCGCCGGGCACTATACCGGGCGAGATCGACATACCCGGAGAAGAAGCCCGGCACCGCCGGAAGGTGCAGCGCGTATTTCCGTACTTGAACCGCAGTTTGGGCAGGTGCGACATCCCCTTCAATAGGTAGGACTGCGCGCCGGCCGCGAGTGCCCTGCGAATGTCTTCGTCACCCTGATAGGTCGTCAGCACGATGACCGCGCTCGCGCTCCGAACAAGTCAGCTTGGTGGCTTCCACGCTGCCCATTCCCGGCATACGTAAATCCATCAGGATCACGTCGGGGGAATGCTTGAGGGCCAAAGCTATGGCCTTGTTGCCTGTTTTGGACTGACCCACCACGGTCATGTCAGGTTGCCCGTTGATGATTCCCAGCACGGCTCACGGTCAGGGTATGGCCTTGAAGTACGCCGCGATGAAGGTGGCCGCCGGTCCGTTCTGTTCGTGCAAGTGGATGCCGTCGATCTGCGCTGCGCAACTCACGGCTTCGAACTTAGGCGTCACGGAGACCAGATCCGGATGGTTCGCCGACACTTTTGCCAGAGCCGAGTCTACATACTCGGGAACATGGCAGTCCTGCTTTTTGGCGTCGTGGTCGGTGTTGGGACCAAGCGGGGGTTTGTCGGAATGGCACCATCCGTTCATCGGACAACGAATGATGGTCATGATGTCAATTCGCTTTGCGCTGGGACGTTTGGCGCGAATGGTCGCCAACGTGGCCTCCAGACTATCTACCCAGGCCTTTTCGGAGGTCAACTCCCAGGACCATGCCTGATAGACGACCCTGTCTGGCGCGTCGCCGTTTTGGGCGCAAGGGACGGTCAGCCGGACATTATTCACCCCGCTGACGTTGGTCGGGCTCCACGTATAGCTGTTAGGTTTGGCGTATTCGTACGTATAGCCGTAGTGGGAAAATCGCCCCTGCCATCTGGGCTTGAGATCGCCAAGGCCATCGTAAAAGCCTCCATCCCACCACTCGCCGCTGGAATAGAGGCCAGTCAGTTCGGTGCAGGTAAAGGGACCGCGGGGCGGCGTCACCGGCGGGACCGCCGCCTTCTGGGCCGCTGCCGTCTGTGCGAGAAGAGCGGCGAAGGCCAGGGACTTCAGGATTAAAGAAACGTTCGTCGGCATGTGCTTCCAGCCTCCCTTGTTTGGACCCACGTGGAGTGTAGCACTCCTTGCGGAGCGAGTGCAGGAGCACTTCCTGGCCGCGGATGTGGCTCTCTCGATCACGCCGGGTGGTCAGCAGACGGCCACATTGATCGCTCGGGATCTCTGGAGTGTTCTCTCCGGGTGGCGCGTCACTGCTGGTTGGTCAGCAGTTCGGCATCGCCGTTGTGCCGAAGGTGATAAGACGCACAAGTCTCCGCACCATGGCCGCACCGTCCGCGATTGCCATTACCTCATCCGGTCCAAGCCCGGCGAAGGCGGCATGGGAGCCGTCTACCGCGCCACTGACACCAGGCTGAATCGCGATGTCGCCATCAAGGTGCTGCCGGAGACGTTGAACTCCTGCGAGGCATAAAGGGTCGCTTGCCAGAGTCTAATGAAGTGCGAGAAGAAGGCAGCCCTGAGAGGAGCATGCTTGAGATTTAGGGGCCTCAAACGCTATTGACACGTTTTGATAATAGCGTCATAATAAATCGATTTAGGAAGGCCAAATGGGGTTGTGCCTTCAGGAGATTTTGGCAGTCGGGGCCTCGTCGCCCGTGGCTGGGCCTCCGCGAAAAGAGGTTGAAGATGAGATCAAGAAGGAGAAGTGAAGCCGCCGGACGCTGTTCCGCGCGGTATGCGGTTGTGTTATTGGCCGTGGTTGCCGTTGCGGCATACGCGCAGTTTCGGGCCGGGATACAAGGCGTGGTGAGCGACGCCAACGGCGGGTTGATTCCTGATGCCACGGTGACCTTAACCAGCACCGAAACCAACATTGTCAAAACCGCCAAGACAAGCGACGCCGGCGTCTACAGCTTTCCGACGCTGGCGCCGGGCGCCTACAAGATCTCCGTCGAGAAGGTGGGCTTCTCGAAGAAGGTCCTGGAAGATGTTCTTGTCAGCGCGGAGCAGATGCGATCGCTCAACGTGCAATTGGACCTCGGCCAAGTCACGGAGTCGGTCACCGTCAATGAGAGTTCGGTTCCACTGCTGGATACGCAGTCAGCCATCGTCGGTGGAACCCTGACGAGCAAGGAGCTGGCGACAATGCCTTCCATGGCTCGCGATCCCTTCACCTTGATACGGCTCACGCCGGGGGTTTTTGGCGATGGAGCCAGGAGCAACACCGGCGCCAGCGCCAACCTGCCCAGTGTCAACAGGGGCGCCAACAGCGCCAGTAACAGCATCTTCAGTGAAGAGGCCGCCCCGCAGGTCGTGGTCAATGGTACGCGCCAGGCTTCGATGAATATCCAGGTAGACGGCGTGGGGGTGAACAGCGTGTCATGGGCGGGCTCAGCGGTGATCACGCCGAATGAGGACTCGATCAAGGAAATCAGGGTTCTCGCCAACAACTACACTGCCGAGAACGGCCAGAACAGCGGTGGCCAGATCCTGATCATCTCCAAGAACGGCACGAACGAGGTTCACGGCAGCGGGTTCTTCAAATTCGATCGCCCGGGCCTGAATGCTTTCCAGAGATGGAACGGTCAAGGCGCCGCTTCCGGCGTGCTGACGCCGGTTCAACGCGACAACCAGCGATTCAACCAATTCGGCGCCAGTATGGGCGCGCCCATTATCAAGAACAAATTGTTCGCCTTCTTCTCCTACGAGGGGCTGCGGAACGGGACTACCAATGTCGGAACGACGTGGTTCGAAACACCGCAGTTCCGGCAAAGCGCTCGCTCCGGCAGCATTGCCCAAAAGGTGATGAATTTCGCGGGGCAAGCGCCTTTCTCCCAGACCGTCCTGGCAAGGACCTGCGCGGACGTGGGCGCTGTCTCGACGCAGTGCCATGAGGTTTCCGGAGGTCTGGATGTGGGCTCACCGTTGAGTACGGCACTCGGCACCAAGGATCCAACCAGGGGCTTGGCGGGCACCCCGTACGGCATCGGCAATGGCTTCGATGGCGTTCCCGACATGGTATTTATCCAGACGGCGGCTAAGGTGGACAACAAAGGCGATCAGTACAACGGGCGCCTCGATTTCCAGCCGACGACGAAGGACCTATTCGCTTTCAACATATACTGGGTGCCGAGAAGCAACCATCAGGTCAACGGCCCACAACGGGAATTCAACAAATGGCAGCAAGCCGTTGTCTCCCGATCGTGGACGGGGATCTTTACCCACACCTTCACTCCGACGTTAATCAACGAGGCACGCTTCGGCTTCAGCGGCTGGCACTTCAACGAATTCGACACCAATCCGCAGGAACCATGGGGCATCCCGAAGAGTCTCTTCGACGGGGCCGGTGGAGTCCCGGGCAGTGCGCAATTCGGGCCGAACGGCCCAGGCTATTTCGACCAGGCCACCCGGAGCGCGCGGGACACGCTGAATAAGGTACATAACAGCCACCTGTTCAAATTCGGCGGGGAGTACAGCAGGGCCAGGTTCTTCGATGCAAATCCCGGAGCGGCGCGGCCTCAGTACACCTTCCACAGTCTCTGGGATTATGCGAATGATGCGCCCTACCTGGAGTCCGGCACCTTTGATCCCACGACGGGTGTGCCGACCATGCAGGAGAAGAATCTTGGCTACACCAACATGGCTGTTTTTGTGCAGGACGACTGGAAAGTCAGGCGGAATCTCACGATCAACCTGGGTCTTCGCTGGGAGTACATCGGGCCGTTGCGCGAAGACAAGGGCTTAATCAGCAACATCGTCCTCGGCTCCGGTTCGTCGACCCTGACCGGACTGAAGGTAAGGACCGGGGGCGTCCTAGCCGAGACCAGCAAAAGGAACTTCGGACCGCAAGTGGGTTTTGCCTGGAGTCCCGATTCCTTCCTGGGACACAGCTTCAACAACAAGCTGGTGCTGCGCGGCGGCTTCGGCATCGGTTACAATCCGCAGAAACTCGCGACCACTTCGGACCAACGGGGCAATCCGCCCTTCGTTGTCAACCTCAATTCCCAGGCTCCCGGGGACATTCTGTACGCGATCCCGAGCGACTCACACCAGTTCTTCAACTGGCCGGCCAACCCGGTCGCCACACAGAAGTTCGATTCGACGACCGGTCTCCCAAACCTCCCGAGTCCGGTAGCCGGGCAGTTATTCTCGCCGGGGGCCAGCAGCTACGTGGCGTTCGCGGATCCTCAGAACACGCCTACGACCTACCGATTTTCGCTCGATGTGCAATACGATCTCGGACGGAATTGGGTTGCGACGATCGGATACCAAGGCAGCCAAACGCGCCATTACAGCCGGAGGGTTCCGTTCAACTTGATTTACTATCCCAACCTGAATCCCCTGGTGCAAGGCCTGACCTGGCAGGTGAACGACGCGGCGGCTCATTTTAATGCGCTGCTGGCGGAGATTCAGCACCGGTTCTCGAAGTCGTTCCAAATCGACGTGCAGTACCGATTCTCGAGGCTTACGGATCAAGGCTCGGAGGACTACTACTCCGACCGGTATCCGTTCGACATCAATGCTTCAAATGGCCCGGCAGACTATGACGTCACTCACAACTTCCAGGCGTGGGGTATGTGGACCCCGACCTTCTTCAAAGGCAGTCATAGCTGGCTGGAGAAGGTTGCGGGCGGCTGGAGCCTCAGCGGGATCCTCAACATTCACACCGGCTTCCCCTGGACGCCGAGTTACAACACCAACAACGCCGGAAAGCCGGATGCGGTTTATCCGGCCAGCGGCTATCGCGATCTGCTGCCGCAGCAGTATTTGGGAGGCTCGGGTGAAGGTTGCAGCAATTCCACCTTCGAGGGGGCCAATGGCTATTTCCCGAAAGGTGCGCTTGCCTACTTTGTCCTGCCGACAGTCCCTGCAACGGGCATTCCTCCGGTGCCAAGCGTCGGCCGCAATATATTCCGCGGGCCGTGCTATCGCAGTGTGGATGCGACTTTGGCCAAAGCCTTCGGACTACCCAAGGTCAAGGTTCTTGGCGAGAACGCGAAACTGAACCTTCAGCTCAATGCCTTCAACGTGTTCAACACCTTGAACCTTAGCCGCACTCCCACCAACCTCACGACCACCAACGGCACGACCAGCAATCCCGAGTTTGGGAAGGCGGGCAGTGCCCTCGGCGGCCGCATCATAGAGTTGCAGGCCCGGTTCATCTTCTGAATCGTCCGGAGGTGTACGCCGGTCGTACACCTCCGGCTCGATCAGGTTGTTCCCTGGAACTGGCGTTGACAAAACGTCGCGGAGATTCAAAGTGCATACCTGTCTTCATCAAAAGAAGTGGTACGCATGGCTGCTGGGATTGCTTTCCCTTCTGTGGTTTCTGATTCGTGTGATTCCGAAACCGAGCCGAGCTTCCTATCCTTGTCAGAGAGCCGCCGCGCCGATGGCAGCGGGCTTCGTGGTCTGGCTAGCCGGTCTGGCAGTGCCCGGTCTCCTTTGGCGAAAGTCCAGACGCCTCGCTCACGACGGCCGAGCGACGGCGGCAGGTGTCGCGCTGGCGCTCGCGATGGGAGCGGGTGCGACCTGGTCGCTGTTCAACTCCACTGGCGCACTACACGGGTCCGAGGGCGGAGACGTGACGTACCGGCTCTCGGATGGGCCTCTTTCTCCCATAGGGGTAGGCAAAGGCATTCATCCCGGACGGGTAGTCTGGGTGCACGACCCCAAAGCGATCTCGTGGAACCTGTCTGGGGATTGGTGGGAGGACGCCTACAACAACCAGACGGCGATCGACGGGATGGTCTCAAAGTCACTCCGTTGGGCAGCAGGCAAGAAGGACGATGCCCATTCCTGGGAGGCTCTCTTCCAATACTTCAACCGCACACACGGCCGGGGAAACGTGGGTTACCGCGCCGGCGAAAAGATCGCAATCAAAGTCAACATGAACAACACTACGGATCATGGGGTATCAAACCGGATCAACACGTCGCCACACCTGGTGTTGTCCATTCTGCGTCAATTGGTCGAGGTGGCGGACGTGCAGCAATCGGCGATTACGGTGCTCGATCCGAGCCGGTTCATTCCCCAATATCTCTACGACAAGTGCCACGGCAGGTTTCCGGGCGTGGCGTTCGTCGATCACGTGGGAGGAGACGGGCGAACGAAAGCAGAATACCGGGCGAACGCGATTCCGTTTTCGGTCGTGAGCCAGAACGCCAGCGGCATCGCGACTGCAGCGACGGATGCCACCTACCTGATCGACGTGGCAATTCTCAAGGGACATGTCGGGCAAGGAGTGACGCTTTGCGCAAAGAACCTCTTTGGTCTGACCAGCATCGACCCGAACTGGCGCAAGAATCGGCACGACTACTTCAGTGCGAAGCGGGACGGTTCGCCATCATACATGACCTTCGTCGATTTTCTGGCCCACAAGGATATGGGCGGCAAGACGATGCTATTTGTGATCGACGCACTGTTCGCCAACGATTTGGTCGACGACCCGCCGCACCTGAAATGGAAAATGCCTCCATTCAACAATGCAATGCCATCGAGCCTGCTTGTCTCACAGGATGGCGTCGCGATCGATTCGGTAGGACTGGATTTTCTGCGGTCAGAATGGCCCCAGCTCGTGGACTTGTCGTACTCGGATTACTATCTGCACGAAGCGGCGCTGGCGAATGATCCCCCGTCGAAGACGATCTACGACCCGGAGCGGGACGGGACTAGATGCGAAAGTCTGGGCGTGCATGAGCACTGGAACAACGCCATCGATAAGAGATACTCGCGGAATTTGGCGAAGGATCAAGGTATCGAGCTGTACGCTGGACCCAGGTAGCCGCCGGTGAATCTGGCTTGACACGCGACGGGCTGCCGATTATAGTTTGTCATGAATAAAACGATTTAGTCGGTGTCTGGAGTAGTGAGGAATGCAACATGCTCTGGTAGGGTCCTTTACGGCAGCGTTCTGGGCCGCAGCGTTGTTCGCGCAGACCGGCAAGATCCCCGAAGGCTTCACGCCGATTTTCAACGGGAAAGACCTCCAGGGATGGCACATCAGCAGAGTGAATCACCACGGGACCACTGGCAACTGGTTCGTCGAAGATGGCGCTCTCGTGGGAAAGCAGAACCCGATCGGCGAGGGCGGCATCCTTCTCACCGACAAACGGTACAAGGATTTCGAACTCTACCTCGAGATCAAGCCCGACTGGGGATGCGACGGCGGGATATTCCTGCGCTCGACCGAAGGGGGTGCTGCGTACCAGGTCAACATCCTGGTCGACCGGCCGCAGACAGGCGGAGGGGCCATGGCCGCCCTGATCGGGGAGAAAATCAGGGTAAGCAAGGGCGCTCGGGCAGACTGGCAGCAGGTTTGGAGAAAGAACGACTGGAACTCCATGCGAGTTCGGATGACCGGCGACGCTCCTCACATCACACTGTGGATCAACGATCAGCGAATGTGGGACGTTGAGGAGCCGGTAAACGACTTGATCGCCGACGAAACCGACGGCACGATTGCCCTGCAGGTCCACTGGAGCGCATCAGATATGGCGAACTGGAGACCGAATGGTGCCCATCGCTTTCGTAACATTGCGATCCGGGAGTTGAGTAAATGAAACGCCGACTAGCTGTTCCCTCGATCCTCCTGCTTGCGTCCGCTTCCGCTGCCGGACAGGAGCCGACTTACGTCAGCAGCATTGGGATGGAGTTCGTACGAATCCCGGCGGGCAGTTTCGTTATGAGCAAATTCCAGCCCACCTGCCCATTGGAGGGCGGGAAGGTGGAGTGGACCCCGGAGGATTTCGCGACGTGCCGGGAGTTGGCGAAGCGCGATGCGAGACCCGGATTTACGATGACCGTCGGCCGTCCGTTCTATCTGGCGAAGTACGAAGTCACGCAGGCGCAATGGAAAAAGGTGATGGGGAATAACCCCTCGGTGTTTCAGGGCAGCCGCGTGAAGGACGATGCCGATTTGCATCCCGTGGACAGTGTCACGTGGGAAGATGCCCAGGCGTTCATCCGGAAGCTGAATGCGATGGAGAAGACTGCGGCTTACCGGCTGCCGACCGAGACCGAATGGGAGTATGCCGCCCGCGCCGGCGCCGTCGAGGAACCGCCCAAGGAAGAACTCGAACAGTACGCGTGGCAATCGGGATCTTATGCGCGGCCCCGGCCTCCAAATCCCGATACCAGCAAGCCGACGACTCACGTGGTGGGTCAGAAGAAGCCCAACGCGTGGGGACTCTACGACATGCTGGGCAACGTTTGGGAATGGGTGCAGAATTACTACAACGAACAGCGGCTGGCTGGTCCGGAGCCGCCCGCCGCGGGAAACACGCACGTCCTGCGCGGAGGTTCCTTTCTTGGCGATCGGAAGAACGTCCGCTTCTCGGAGCACGCCGGGGGGCCGGGCAGTGGCTTCGATGTCGGGTTTCGGATCGTCCGCGAGTCGAGATAGCAGGATTGCAGGAGCCGGCCTACGCGCCTGGCTTTCTGATGGGAACCACCCGGTGCGGCGGCACCGGTGGTAGGCGGCCCGGCCGCGGAGCTGCGACGCGACACCAGTCTTCGAAGGATCGGAATTGTACCGGTCCGAAGATAAGGAGGTCTGGAAATGAACCCATTGGGAGGAATCATGAGACGATCCAATCTGAGTATCCGAACGGGGATGGCGGCCTTGCTTCTGGCCGGGGTGTGCCTTTGCGGCAGTCTGCCAAGCGGTTATAAAGGGAAACCCTTCAAGAACGAACAGCACCGCTCAGGTCCGCAGGTGATTCCTGGGACCATCCAGTGCGCATTGTACGACTTGGGCGGCGAGAGTGTAGCCTACCATGACACGGATGTCGTCAACAAGGGCAGCGGCGAGCTGAACCACAAAGCGAACCATTGCAGGCCGGGTACGCCCGAGTACGTTTGTTACTTCCGTGAGAAGGAGGGCGTGGACATCTCCTATACCAAGGATTTCGCCGACTTCAACCATCCGAACCTGGTAACTCCCGAAAAGGACCAGCTATACATCGGGTGGGAAGCAGACGGAGAATGGGTGAACTACACCGTACGAGTTTCCAAGGCCGGCACTTATAGCATCAACGCGATGTATGGGAATGCCGCCAATACTCTGACGTTCTCCGTCAATAATCGGCCGGCCGGCGAATGCAGGCTTCCCGTGGATACCGGCAGCATGCACAAGTGGAATAGGGCCATCGACTGCGGAACAATCACGTTCCCGCAAGCGGGCCTGCAACTACTCACGCTGCACTACAACACCGGCAACAATCTTGCATACTTCGAGTTTCTGCCGGTGGAGAAGAAATAGGCCGCCGTGTACTACTTCGCGGAAACATCCCGCACGATACGGAAGCCCACGTCCCATCCGTCCGCGGGCCCGGCTCCGTGAGTAGCGTAGATGCAGTTCTTGACGTCGGAAGCGAAGCCACAACCCTTGAGGACGTGTTGCCGCCCCGTCTTCGGAGGCGTGGGATCGGGAAAGAGCTTCTCATTGTAATAGTCCTGCACCCATTCCCAGACGTTGCCCAGCATGTCAGACAGGCCCCAGGCGTTGGGTTTCTTGGAACCGACCATTTGTGTCCCTGGGGGAGGCGTGGGCGTGGCGCCACGGCCCCCGAAACCGATTCCCTGCACGGCCATTTGCCGTATCTCGCTCCAAGCCACCTGGCCCGACCCATCAGCCCGGCCGGCGTATTCCCACTCGAACTCCGTAGGCAGGCGGTAAGCATTGGTCCTTTCCAGCTTGTTCAACTGGCGGATGAAGTGCTGCGCCTCGTCCCAGGTCACGCTATCGACTGGATGCCGGTCGCCGTCGTCAGTAACCTTTGTTCCCTGAAAGACAGAAGGGTTTTCACCCATCACCTTTTTCCACTGCCCCTGCGTAACTTCGTACTGGCCGATGTAATAAGGCTTCGCGATTTTGACCTCGAAACCTGGGCTGGCCTCGCGTTCAGCGAGTTCGTGGCACTTCGCATAGTCGGCTTCGGTCCACGCGATGCGCGGGTCCGGCGGCCGCCGGTCGGGACGAGTTGCCTGAGCGCGGGCATTGGCGGCAGCGGGATCGACGGGCGCCGGACATCCGGGCTGAAATACGCCCACCTGCATCGTGCCGGTGTGGATCAAGACGAACTGCATCCCGATGCTGTTGGTATATGCCGGCTCCTGCGCGGCAACCGGTAGCCCTACGACCGCGACCAATAGGAGTGCGCAACCGATGTTTCCCGGCATTTTTCTCGGAGTTTTTATCATCTATGGCAGCTCCTTGATAGCGACTTTGCGAAACCGGTACGCCGCATCCGGCTTCCAGGACCCCGCCATCGACGACGCATGTGCAACCGACTGCTCGTAGACGCTCCCCCAATGCAATTGCAGACCGATGTAACCGGTGGTTTCTCCGGCGATCTTGTCGTTCACAGGCTCGGTGACATCGAACATCTGGACGCCGTTAATCCACTCGGCGATACGCGGCGCATCGCCGGTCATGAGGACGCGGATCGAGTTCCAGTCGTCGAGCTTCCATACTTTCTCGATGTCGGTTGCTCGGGCCGTCACGCTCACACGCATGTTTTCGCCGAGCAGGTTGCCGGTGCCGCGCGTCTGATCGAGCTCGATCTGGTAGGCTGATCCGCCTTCCGTGGAGCGCAGGAAGATACCGCTGTTACAGCCCCAGGCCTCCTTCACCTCCAGGTAGAGCTCGAAATTGTGGTACTTCTTGTCGGTAAACAGGAGGCCACCCTGCCCGTAGGGCTTCTGCTTCATTACGATCTCGCCGTTCTCCACATACACGTTCGGAGTGGATCCGTGGTGGGCCGTACGGCTCACGTGCCAGCCTTTTAGAGTCTTGCCGTCGAAGATCGGCCGGAATCCCTCCGGGACTCCGGTTTGCGGGCAAACGGGCGCGGCGGCCATCAGCAGTGCGACGGCGATGGCTGCGCGGGTCATCAGTTTCGCGTTGCCTGTCATGTTCCTGCCCTTCGGCTCTCTGATCCTCAAGCAGCTTTCGCAGCGAGATTCGTTTCGTCCCACGACAGTGCCCGGCCTTCTTTGACGGCCTGCCGGCCGAGCAGGCAGGGCAGCGAGGAATGAAAGCCGATCTCGAACTCCGCGGCCGGTTTCTGCCGCGACTTGATGCAGTCGAAGAAGTTCCTCACGTGGACCACTT
This sequence comes from Terriglobia bacterium, assembly GCA_020073365.1. Classification (GTDB taxonomy): domain Bacteria; phylum Acidobacteriota; class Terriglobia; order Bryobacterales; family Bryobacteraceae; genus JAIQFL01. The sequence continues at coordinate 11,500 of JAIQFL010000118.1, forward strand.
CCGATTCCCGCTCGTGAGCGACGTTCTGCTCACGCGTGAGTAGGCGCGCTTTGTCCTCGGCCGGCGGCGTCTGCTGTGCCGCCCGCGCGCGACTGATCCGAACGATGTAACCGCTGCGATTCACGCGAAGCCATCCCGCCGAGCCGAAAAACGTCGGGCCTTCTGCGATCGGCTCGGTGGTGGGCGGGGTGAAGCTGAGCATACTCATCAGGAATTTCGGGTACCGGTATTCGATCATCCAGGAGCCCGGAACTCTTCCCAGGTCTGGATCCTGATCTCCCGGATAGGCGGCCACCGCAGACGTGAACGACGGGCCGCTGGTGTCAACGTGCATCGCGAGATGAACGATATCCAGCCAATGGACGCCCCAGTCGGTGATCCCGCCACCGCCGTAGTCGTAGAAGCCGCGCCATCCGCCGTATTTCCGGGGATCGTAGGGAACCTTCGGGGCCGACCCAAGCCAGGCGGTCCAGTCCAGGCCGTCGGGAACCGGTTGCTGCGCCTGGGTCGGTTGGGCCCTGCTCGCGCCTCCGCCGCCGGCGCCGGCAAGGCCGACTACCACCTGATTCACCGTCCCGATGTATCCGTCCCAAATCAGTCTGGCAGCCTCCTGAAAGTGGTCCCAACTCCGCTGCTGGGTGCCCAATTGGACCACCCGCTTGTGCGACCGGTAGGCCTTGAGCATGGCTGCCGCGGCCTCGATGGTGTTGGAGCACGGCTTCTCGACGTACACATCTTTCCCGGCGTCCAGGGCGGCAATCATGATCGGAGCGTGCGAGTGGTCAGGTATCGAGACGAGCACGGCGTCGATGTCCTTTCGATCCAGTATGCGCCGGTAATCGACGTAGGAGTCGACCTTCAGATCGGCGAGTTTGCTGGTGTGGTACGCGTCGATCTTGGCCCGGTTGACATCGCAAATGGCCGCGAGGTTGCCGTCCGGCTGCTTGCGGAAGGCTGCGTCGAGAAGGTTCGTGCGCGAGCCGAGACCGACGAAGGCGAAACTGATCCTGTCGTTCGCGCCAAGAATTGTTTTGGAAAAGAGTGCGGCAACTGAGCCGCCAATGAAATCGCGCCGGCGTGACATTTGATGGAGCCTCCCTGTCGCCAAACGGGGAATGCCGGAGCCAGGGAGACGCCTGTCCGAAGCGGGTTCTGGGGAAGCACGAAATCCATCGTGCGGCCCGGCAAACCGATAGGCTGTAATAAAACGATTTATCTACGATTCAAACTATACCCGCAGAGCTGCTTTTCTGTCAAGGCTGTTCTGGTACGTTCTGTTGCGTGACCCGCACTCGAAAAGGAGAACCAGACCTTGACCTGCCGCTCGATAGGGAGTATATTCCATAAATAAATCGATTTACGAAACAGCATCCGGTCTCATGGAGAGCGTCATGGATCGCAGAGCCTTCTTAGCAGCAGGGTTGGGAACTCTCGGGCAGGCGGCTTGGCCGGCGGCACCCACAGGGACCCGCCTTGGCCTCGATGTTTTCAGCCTTCGCTCCCAACCGTGGACCGCTTTTCAGATCCTCGACTTCTGCGCTAAGTGGAATCTCGAGGTGGTTCACTTCAGCGAACCGCGCTTCCTTGGCGGCCTGGAACCGGAGCACCTCGCCAAGGTTGGCGACTATGCCCGCAAACTGAACGTCGGCATACAAGCCGGCATGCTGTCGATCTGCCCCACCTCGCGGCTCTTCGATCGGGCTGCCGGCACGGCGGAACAGCAGATCGCACGCATGGTCGGGGTGGCACGTACGCTTGGATCGCCGCTGATCCGGGCGGTTTTGGGGAACTCAGGGGACCGTTCGGGACCGATCGAGGCGCACATCGAAAGTACGGTCCGGGTCTTGCGAAACGTCCGATCGCTGGTAATGGACAACAATCTGAAAATTGCCATCGAGAACCATGCCGGCGACATGCAGGCGCGTGAATTGAAGTCGCTGATTGAAGGGGCAGGGCGCGATTTTGTGGGCGCCTGCCTGGATTCCGGGAATCCGCTGATCACCATCGAAGACCCACACCTGACTCTTGAGACCCTGGCGCCCTACGTGCTGACCAGCCACGTCCGCGACACCGCGGTCTGGCACACGCCGGGTGGCGCGGCCGTAGCGTGGATCGGTATGGGCGATGGCAACATCGATATCGACGACTACGTGCGTAAGTTCGTGCGCTTGTGTCCCGGCGTGCCCATCCTGCTCGAGATCATCGTTTTTCTGAAGCCGCGCATCATCAACTACTACGATCCGGCCTTCTGGAACAATTATCGAAACACACCGGCCTGGGAATTCGCCCGATTCGTCGCTCGCGTCGACAAGGGAACACCCCGGGAGCTTGCCCCGCCACCTAGCAAGGAGGAGACGCCGCAACGTGAGTTGACGGATCTCGAAAAGAGCATCAAATTCACGCGTGTTTTGTTGAATGCCTAGGCCTTATCAAGGGAGTGAAGCTATGGAAAGCAGACGCAACTTTCTCCAAACCACGACCGCGGCAGCGTTGGCCGCGCGTTCGGCAATGGGCGCAAATGATCGGGTGCAGGTAGCTATCATCGGCACCGGCGGCCGCATGAATCTGCTCGGCGCCGCTTTTTTCAAGCAGCCGGGTTGCACGGTGGCGGCCGCGGTGGATGTCGATCGGAACCGCGTCGATCAGTTTGTCACCAAGTCCGGAACGAAGATGGACACGTACGGCGATTACCGGCGCGTGCTCGACCGGAAGGACATCGACGCCGTCGTGATCGCCACGCCGGATCACTGGCACGCACCGATCATGATTGCGGCGTGCGAAGCCGGAAAAGACGTCTACGTGGAGAAGCCGGTCTCCAACAGCATTCCCGCCGCAGTCAAGATGCTGGAGGCGGCTCAGAAGTACAAACGCGTGGTTCAGGTAGGCACGCAGCAGCGAAGCTGGGCGCATTTCCAGGAGTGCGCCAGAATGATCCAGGAAGGCGCCGTCGGCGACGTGACCCATGTGCTGATTCAGTGGGGCTCACCGGCGCGGGCGGCCCGTCCGCCGCAGGCCCCGCAGCCGGTTCCAGAAGGCCTGGATTGGGAGATGTGGCAGGGACCGGCGGAGCGGCATCCCTACACACCTTCCCGGCGCACCGGATGGAGAGCGTATTACGATTACGGCGGCGCGCTGGTGACCGACTGGGGTGTTCATTGGGTGGACATCATCCATCTGTGCCTGAAGGCGGACCTGAAGGCGCCACTACTCGCGGCGGCTTCGGCGCGGTATTTGGGCACTGACGAGCCGGATCTCGAGCAGGTACCGGGCGCATTCATGATCACGTGGAAGTACGACAATTTCCTGCTATCGTTCAGCAACGTGGTCCCGTCCAGTCCGGAACCGGTGCGAGGCGGGCCGCACTTCTGTGGGTCGCGCGGGACCCTGCTGGTGAATCGTTCCGGTTACGTCATCCGCCCGACGACCGTCGCAACACCCATATACGGCCCCGCCCCGGGTAGCACTCCGCAGCGGCAGCAGGGACCTCCGCCCATCGAAGCCAAGACGATGACGATTTCCGATGCGGCCGTCGCCGAGCGGGCCGCCGAGGTCGTGCATGTACGGAATTGGCTGGACTGCATCAAGAGCCGCCAGAAGCCGGTTGCGGACTTCGAGATTGGTTTCCACTCCACGCTTCCGTGTCTGCTCGGTTTGGAATCGATCCGGCGCGAACGCACCTTTGCATGGGATCCCGCGGCCCGAAGCTCGCGGGCAGTTTAGCTTGGCCGTACGGGCGGCCCAGGCTTGACACAGTTTGGGCTGCCGATTATCGTTGGGCTCGGTAGAGCGTTTTAGTTCAGGGAGGCACACAAAATGCCAGCGGATCTCGATCGCCGCAAATTCATCCGTTCTGCGGCAGTATCCGGCGTATTCACGATTGTCCCGCGACATGTCCTCGGAGGCGCCGACTATACTCCACCGAGCGACAAGATCACCATGGCCCACATCGGCATGGGTACGCAGGGCTTCAATGAGCTCGGTGGCCTGCTGGGCAATCCGGAGCTCCAGATTGTCGCAGTGTGCGACCCCAACAAAGAGAGCAGCGACTATGTGGAGTGGGGCAAGGATTCGGTCCGCAACCGCATTCGAACCCTGCTCGGGAATCCCACGTGGAGGGAAAACGACACCGGCTGCCCCGGAGGACGGGAGATCGGCCGGCAGGTGATCAACGCGTATTACGCCCGCGAAAGAAACACCGAAAAATACGACGGCTGCAAGGCTTACGCGGACTTTCGAGAGCTGTTCGAGAAGGAGAAGGGCATTGACGTGGTGAAGATCATGACGCCCGATCACCTTCACGCCACGATTTCGATTGCCGCAATGAAGCGGGGCATCCACGTCCTGGTCCACAAGCCGCTCGCTAATCGGCTGCAAGAATCCAGGCTGGTGATCGAGACTGCCCGACAGACCAAAGTCGTCACGCACTTTTTGCCCTATGGCAGCGGCGACGCCATGCGGCGGGTGGTTGGGCGGATCAACGAGGGCGTGATCGGCAAGGTGCGGGAAGTACACAACTGGTCGAACCGGCCAGTGTGGCCGCAGTACACCGAGATTCCGACGGACCGGCCGCCGGTTCCCAAGGACTTCGACTGGGACCTCTGGCTCGGCCCCGAGCACGACCGGCCGTATCATCCGCACTACACGCACGCGGTGTTTCGCGGCTGGTACGACTTCGGAGGCGGATCGATGGCCGACATGGGCCACTACAGCCTGTGGCCCGTGTTCACGGGATTCGACCTCGGCGCCCCGCTCAGCGTGCAGTCGTGGCCGACCCACTTCTGCTCGATCATCGACCAGGTGAGCAAGCCGGTGAAGAACGATTTCTCGTTCCCGGCCGGCTGCGCGATTCAGTTCAAGTACGCTGCCCGCGGCGAAATGCCGCCGTTGGACCTGTTCTGGTACGACGGAGGAATGCGGCCGCGTGTCCCTCAGGAAATGGCGGAAGAAGATAAGGACCTGCCGATCGAAGGCGTGATGTTTATCGGCGATCAGGGGAGAATTGTGGCCGGATTCACGGGGCAGAATCCGCAGATCTATCCGAAGAGCCGGACCGAGGCGCTGGGGATTTCGCCGGCCCCTCCGCGCGGCGCCGGACGTCCGCCGGACCAGCCACGTCGCGAGCTGTGGCTCGAGGCCATCAAGGGCGGCCCGCCATCGCCCGCCGCCTTCCCGAACGCCGCCGCGATTTCGGACAGCATCAATCTGGGCGCGGTGGCGTTGCGCACGGGGCGGAAAATCGTGTTCGACAGCGAGAACATGAAAATCGCGAATGCTCCCGAAGCGAATAAGTACCTGTCCCGGGAATACCGGAAAGGATGGGAGCTATGAACCGGCGGTCGTTTCTGAAACGCTCCGCCGGCGTGGCGGCATTGGCGTCGGCGACTCCTGCGATCGGCCAATCGGAGTCTGGAGGCGCCAATAGCGAGCCGATACGCCTGTCCATCATGGCGTACTCGTTCCACGGTCTGCTGGCGGAAGGCAAGATGGACGTTTTCGGGTACCTGGAATCCTGCAAGTACCGCTATCATCTGAGCGCCGCCGACCTATGGGACGGGAACAAGGGGTTTCTGCTCAGCACCGAGCCTGACTACATCAAGAAGGTTAAGGACGGGATGGACGAGCGAGAGCTCACGCTCGCCGCCCTCGCCGTTGACTGGGCCGAGCTGTGGGTCAACGATCCGGCACAGCGGGAGAAGTTCTATCAGAACGGTCTGGCCCACCTGAAGGCCAATGTCATCCTGGGTGCGAGGTTCGTGCGCGTCGATGCCGGAGGCGAGCGCGGCAAGACCGAGTGGACGAATGAGCAATTCGACTATATCGTGAAGCGATACCGCGAATACGCGCAATTCGCGGGCGATCACGGATTCAAGGTCGGGGCGGAAAACCACTGGGGGCCGGAGGCTCACTGGCCCTCGATGCAGAAACTCTATAAGGCCGTGAACCATCCCGCCTTTGGAATCTCGTGCCATTTTGCGGGATGGTCGGGAACGGCGGCGGAGAAGGACCTGGCCGATCGCGAAGTTGCTCCCTGGGTCTGCCACACGCACATCGCCTGGAACATCACGGAGGGGCCCCTGGTCGAGAAGATGACGAACCTGCGGAACGCCGGATATCAGGGCTACTACAGCATCGAGCACCACAGCGCGAAGGAGGAATATGCCGAGGTGGACCTGCAGCTCGCGAAGGTTCGCGCGGTCCTGCAGAGCTGGCGCAGCGGCGGAACCGGCGAGCCGTCGACCCGACCGCCCGCGGCTCGCCCGGAGGTGCAGGCCAAATGACTGTGCTGAGCAGGCGCGCATTTGTTGGAGGGCTGCCGCTGGCGTTGTCGGCTGCTGCGGCGGGCCGTCGCCTCACCAAAGAGGAGGACCAGTTCCTCGAAGACCTGTCGCACCGCTCTTTCCTCTTCTTCTGGGAACAGGCAGATCCGAAGACAGGTCTGGTGCGCGACCGCGCCCTAGCCGACAGCGGCACGCCCGACCGTCGGGCCTGGGCGTCCAGCGCGGCCACGGGCTTCGGGCTGACCGGCCTATCGATCGCCGCGGATCGTGGCTGGATCTCCCGCGCCGATGCGCGCGAGCGCACTCTCGCTACGCTTCGCTTCTACGGCGAACAGTCGTACCAGGAGCATGGCTGGTTCTATCACTTCGTCGATTCGGCAACCGGAGCGCGCCGCGCCACCAACGAGGTTTCCACAATCGACACCGCGCTGCTCGTGGCGGGTATGGTCACCGCGCAGGAGTATTTCAATAAGGACGCCGACATCGTTCGCCTGGCGCGTTTGATCTGGGACCGCATCGATTTTCAGTGGATGCTCAACGGAGATCCGGCGCTCCTCTCGATGCACTGGAAGCCCGAGGACGGGTTCTCCAAGAATCACTGGGACCACCACTGCGAGCTCGGGATCATGTATCTGTTGGGCATCGCCTCTGCGACGCATCCGCTACCCATCGAATCGTGGTACGCCTGGCGGCGTCCGACAGTGACCTATGCCGGACACACCTACATCAGCGGGGCGCCACCGCTGTTTGTGCATCAATATTCGCAGGCCTGGATCGATTTCCGCAACCGCCCCGAAAAGCGTCCGCCCGCGACCAACTGGTTCACCAATTCAGTGGAGGCCACGCTGGCCCACCGGCAGTTCTGCATCGATTTGAAGGAGAAGTTCCCCGGCTACTCCGAGAACATCTGGGGAATCACGGCGTCCGACAGCGCGCGCGGCTATGTGGCCTGGGGCGGCCCTCCGGCTACTCGTCAGATCGATGGCTCGGTGGTGCCTTGCGCGGCCGGCGGTTCGCTGATGCTCGCTCCCGAAGTCTCGGTGCCGGCGCTCATGGAGATGCGCCGCACGTTTGGCGATCGGATCTATCAACGCTACGGATTCGTCGATGCATTTCATCCGACCAATGGCTGGACGAATAAAGATGTCATCGGCATCGACGTGGGGATCACGCTGTTGAGCGCGGAGAATCTGCGCACAGGCAAAGTCTGGAACTGGTTTATGCGAAACCGGCAGATCCGGCGCGCCATGTCGGACTTGTTCGGTTGACAGCGCTGCAAAGGAGGTCATCATGAACGCTACCACGCGAAGGAGGTTCATCCAAGCGTGTGGGTTGGGCGGCGTTGCGCCCTTCTCGAAAGTGCTCGGGGCCAACGGCGATATTCGCCTGGCCATCGTCGGGGTAGGCTCGAGCGTCAAGATCGGTGGAAAAGGGAAGCAGGAGATCGGAGTCTTCAGCAAGATTCCCGGGGTGCGCATCGTTGCGTTGTGCGACCCAGAGCACGCACACCTCGATCCCGAGGTCCAGAAGTTCAAGGACCGCAACGAACCCTGCGAGGCCTATACCGACGTTCGCCGGTTGCTTGAGAACAAAGACATCGACGCGATCTGCGTCACCACACCTAATCACTGGCACTCGCTTGCCACTATTTGGGCCTGCCAGGCGGGCAAGGACGTGTACTGTCAGAAGCCGTTCTCGCACAATGTTTTTGAGGGCCGCAAAGCAGTGGAAGCCGCCCAGAAGTACAACCGCGTAGTGGCCGCCACGCACGGGCCGCGCACCAGCAACTCGATTCGCGACGCGTACGAGTGGGTGCACCAGGGCAACCTGGGGGAGATGCTCTACGTGCAGGGCATCCATTACCGGCCGCGCATCAGCATCGGCAAGGTGGACGCCCCTCAACCGATCCCCAAGACACTGGACTACGACCTGTGGTCCGGCCCGGCGCCGATCGTGCCGCCGCGGCGAGAGTTCCTGCACTACGACTGGCACTGGATCTGGGCTTACGGCGATGGCGACATTGGCAACAATGGCGTCCACTACGTGGACTCCTGCCGTTGGGCTCTGCAGCAGCAGACCCTGCCGGAGCGGGTGGTGACCATCGGCGGGCGCTTCGGCTACGACGATGACGGCGAGACGCCTAACACGCTGATCACCTTCTACGATTACAGGCCGGTTCCGATGATCTTCGAAGTGCGCGGTCTCCCCAAGCGTGCCGAGTTCCTCAACCAGAATTGGGAGAAGAATTCCACCACGACCATGGACTCGTACCTTCAGCCGGAGCTGCGTGTGGGCGTTGTGATCAAGTGCGAGGGCGGGTACCTCGCCGGAGCTCGGGCGTTTGACAACAAGGGCACGCTGATCAAGGAATTCAAGTCCGGCAACTCCAGCGGGAACGTGAATTTTCTGGAGGTGATGCGCAGCCGCAAGAACGCGGACCTGCAGGCCAACGCACTCGATGGCCATCTATCGGCCAGCCTGGTTCACCTGGCCAACATTTCCTATCGCCTCGGCAAGGAGACATCGACCGGCCAAATCCGCGAGATCGCCGGCACGGACAGGGAATTTGCGGATTCCTATAGCCGCCTGCTGGCCCACCTGGATGCCAATGAGATCGACATCAAGAAGCATCCGATCACGCTGGGGCCATTCCTCAAAATGGACCCGAAGCGGGAAAAATTCACCGGCGCCTTTGCGGACCGCGCCAATCCCATGCTCACACGGGAATATCGCAAGCCGTTTGTGGTGCCTGAAAAAGTCTAGGACTGGGAAAGGAGATCATTCAAATGGAAGCGAAACTTACTCGCCGCCAACTGGCCTTCGGCAGTCTGGCCGCTCTCCCGTTTGTATTGCGCGGCGCGCCGCGCGTTTCCAAGATGCGATTCGGCTTCACGACTTATACCTGGGGAAAGGACTGGGACATCCCCACAATCATTGCGAATTGCACGCGAGCCAAGGCGTTCGGCGTCGAAATCCGAACCAGCATGAAGTTCCCGCACGGTATCGAGCTGGACCTGAGCGATGCCGGGCGCGCTGAGGCCAAGAAGACGTTCGCCGGCAGCCCCGTGAAGGTGGTTGGTCTGGCGTGCAGCGAAAAGTTCGATCACACGGACCCGGTCAAGCTCAAGGCCGCGATCGAGGCAGCCAAGGGCTACATGAAGTTGAGCCACGATATCGGCGGCCGCGGTGTGCGTGTCTTCGCCAACGACTTCCAGAAGGACGTGCCCGAGGAACAGACCATAGCCCAGGTGGCGAAGTCGCTCAATGAGGTTGGCAAGTACGCCGCCGGCTTGGGCCAATTGGTCCGGCTCGAGAACCACGGCAACATGGGGCGTTTCGCGACGTTGCGCAAGATCATGGACCAGGTGACGGAGAAGAACGTTCGCATCAAGCTCAACTGCGACGCCAAAGACGATGACGGCGGGAAATTCGCGACCAATTTCCAACTGATCAAGAATTTCCTCGACGACACCATCCATATGCACGACGTGAACAACGACACCAAGTTCCCCTATCAGGTTCAATCCGATCTGCTGGTTGACATGGGGTGGGAGGGATGGTGGCTGGTCGAGATGAGCAGCAACGTGCCCGACAAAGTACAAGCGCTGATCGATATACGCGACGGCTGGGAGCGCATGGTGGCCAAGTCGGTGAACCGGTCGGTATGATGATGCGCCCCGCCCTTCGCTTTTTCTGCGGCCTCGCCGCGGTTGTCGCCGCGCTGTCTGCGGGGCCGCGAGCTGTGATGCCGCTCGATACCGGATGGCGCTTCCAGCGGAGCGAGTCCGCGGGAGCGCCATCCCGGGACTTTGACGACTCCGCCTGGCAGACCGTCAGGATCCCGCACACCTGGAACACCGACACCAATCCGCCGGCGGCGGGTTACTATCGCGGTCCGGGATGGTATCGGAAGTGGTTCCAGGTGCCCGCGCAGTGGAAGGGCCGCCGCATCTTCGCACGGTTCGAAGCCGCCAGCCTCGTCGCCCGAGTCTTCCTGAACGGCAAGGAACTTGGAGAGCACAAGGGCGGCTTCGCGGCCTTCTGCTATGAGATCACGCCCCATCTCGCGGCCGGCGAGAACCTGCTGGCAGTGCGCGTGGACAATAGCCGCCGCGAGGACGTCATTCCCTTGAACGGCGACTTCACCATCTACGGCGGCCTGTATCGTCCGGTGACCCTCATCGCGGTCGCGCCGGTTAGTATCGCCATGACCGACTACGCGTCGCCAGGCGTTCTGCTTCAGCAGCCGGAAGTCTCCTCCGATCGCGCGCGCGTCACGGCTGTGGTAAACGTCTCCAACGGAGCCGGAGGGCCACGCAAGATAGAAGTTGCCGTGACGGTCCTGAATGCGGACGGACGGCGCGTGGCCTCCGAACGTCAGAACGCAGAGGTCCCTGCGGGGGAAACGCGACCCGTGCGATTGGGCTTCCAAATCGACAAGCCGCATCTCTGGAATGGCGTGGCCGATCCCTACCTGTACACGGCGCGAATCGAGCTGATCGATGGCGGTAAAGTAGCCGACTCGATCGATCAGCCGCTGGGCGTACGATCATTCCGTTTCGATCCCGCGCGCGGCTTCGTCCTCAACGGGAGGGCGCAACAGATTCGCGGCGTCTGCCGGCACCAGGACTGGGACCGAGTCGGGTGGGCGATCGGCGAACCCGAGCAGGAAACCGACATGCGCTTGATTCGGGAGATGGGCGCGACCGGCATCCGGCTGGCGCACTACCAGCACGCCGATCATTTCTACCGCCTCGCCGACCGTTACGGCCTGGTGGTGTGGGCGGAGCTGGCCCTCGTCGATTTCGTCCGCGCCACACCGGAGGCTCGCGAGAATGTCCGGCAGCAGCTTACGGAGTTGATCCGTCAGAACTTCAATCACCCGTCCATCGTGATGTGGAGCCTGTTTAATGAGATCAGTCCCAAGAACCAGGACGATCCCGTACCGATCGTACAAGACTTGGAGCAGCTTGACAAGGCAGAGGACCCGTGGCGACCCACCACCGGGGCGCATAGTAAGGAGGGCATCGAGAATCTGCCCAGGTTGGTGCCAGTGCCCGATCTGCTGGCGCACAACGCCTACCCCGGTTGGTACTTTGGGAAGCCAGGGGACATGGGCGCGGTGATCGACCAGTGGAATTCGGCTTTCGGCTCCAAGGGCATCATGATCAGCGAGTACGGCGCCGGCGCCAGCATCCGGCAGCACCAGCAGGACTTCTCCAATCGCGTGGAGGGCCGGCCGCCGCGCGATTGGCATCCGGAGGAGTACCAGGCCCTGGTTCACGAGAAGGCCTACGCCGCTATCCAGGCGCGGCCGCAGGTGTTTGGCTCCTTCGTTTGGAACATGTTCGATTTCGCGGCCGCCAATCGTAATGAGGGCGACGAGCCTGCCATCAACGACAAGGGACTGGTAACTCGCGACCGGAAAGTCCGCAAAGACGCTTACTTTTTTTCTAATTCTAATTAAAGATTGTGGGGTTATCGACGGGTGGTATAGTCATTGGAAGGAAATGGCGGGCCGGTTAGGGTATAGGTGGATCCATTATCCGGCTCTGCTACCCTGTCCCCGATATGATTATCGAAGGCACTGGCGACGGAGGAATTCGCGTTGACTTCGAACCAAGTCCGCTCTCTGCTTGAGGCCCGGCTCAACCACGCAAAAGAGGAGCGTACAGCCGCAGAAACGGAGTGGTAGCTATGGATCAGCCTGCGATACTGTTCGAGGAGTTTCAGTCAGAATGAATCTTCAGAAGGTGGTGCACGACATCCGCGGCCGCGTGATACGCGAAGCCGGGCAGCGGGCCACACAAGCACCGGCGGATCGGGCCCTGTTACCGGTGAGCGATGAGATCGCCAGGCTCCGGTTCCTCTACGAGCAGTTGTTTGCTATCCGGAACTCCGTCGGGCGCATGCCGCCGAGCCCGAAAACCCTGCGCGCCAAGACCGGTACGATTCTGATCCGCGTGGTGCAGCGAATGTTGTTTTGGTACACGCCCCAGATCCAGCGGTTTCACAACGCAACCACGGAGGTCGCCGAGAATGTCTGCTCCGCGATGGAAACGCAGACGGCGGCGTTGCAGCGGCTCTTTACCGAAGTCGGGGAGATCCGGTCAGAGGTGCGGGTGCGAAGCGACCAAATCGCAACGCATTCCAGCCCGGATTGCGCCGAATCCGCCGTCGATGACACCGGCTTCGATCATTATCTGTTCGCTCTACAGAACTGCCTGTTGGGTCCGGAGGCAAAGCGTGAGGCTGAGTTGCAGGAGTACGTTGCGACCATCGACAGCCTGGCGCCGCCGATTCCGGGGGGCCCCTGGCTGGACCTCGCATGTGGTCGCGGCGACTGGCTCAAGACGGTCCGGTCGGCGGGACGGGAGGGATACGGTGTGGAGAGCAACGCTGCCGCGCTCCCGCACTGCAAGAGCCTTGGCCTCAATGTGGCAGGCGCCGATCCGGTTGCGTACTTACGCAACTGCGCCGAGTCCTCTTTTGCGGTGATCGGCGCCTTCCACATTCTCGACCGGTATCCGGCCAGACAGGCGTTCGAATTGATTCGCGGGTCGGTGCGCGCGCTCAAACCGGGCGGAGTCCTGATTTTGGAATCTCCCAATCCGGCGAGCCTGCTGGCCGGCGCCCACGAAGCCTGGTTCGACCCAACGCACCTCCGGCCGATGCCGGCTTTCACAGCGGAGTTTCTGCTGGAGTATTTTGGGTTGTGCGTGATCATGCAGAAGACCCTCCATGCCGTTCCCGAAGAACAGCACCTGCCCTTTGCCGAACTCGACCTGGTGCGGCAGTTGAATTCCTTTCTTTATGGTCCCAGGACGTACGCCCTGGTGGCTCGGCGCTCGGCTGTGGCGGGCGAACTCCGCGAGCCTAACGGCCACGGCGCGTTTGCATGAACCCCGGATTACGCGTGGCGATGTTTACCCCCCTCCCCCCGGCGCGACGGGGACGGCGGAGTATGCCCGGGAACTCATCGGGGAGCTGGAGAAGCTGGTGAATCTCCAGGTATTCGAGAGCGTGCCGAAGCGAGTCAACTGGAAAGCCTTCGACGCGGTGATTTATCAGATCGCGAACAACCCGCATCACGCGGCCTTTTACGAGCGGGCGCTGGATCACCCCGGCATCGCGGTGCTTCACGAAGTAAACCTCCATGATTTGATCAAGGGACAGACCTTGAACCGCGGCGGCGAGCGGGCCTACCTCAACGAAGTGATGTACGAGGTTTTCGGACAGGATATCGGCGACCCCGACCGCGGCGGGTTGTTCGACGTGCCGCAACCACGGACATTTACCATGCTGCGGCGTCTCTTGGACCACTCCGAGCGCTGCATTGTCCACAGCGGGTATGCCGAGCGCGGATTGCGGGCCAAGGGCTTCCGGAAACCGGTGGCCGCGATCCCGCACGGCTCATCCGTAAGAAGCCTGGATGCCAGGCCTTACCGCAAGGCGTTGGGTGTGGAGCCGAACGCTCCGCTGATCGGCCTCTTCGGATACCAGCGGCCGGACAAGCGGGAGCTGGAATGCTTTCGGACGTTCGAGAGGCTTCTGGGCTCATATCCCAGTGCGCACTTATTGATCGCGGGCGAACCTCATCCCGAAGTTCCGGTCAAAGAGTGGATCCTACAATCGGGGCTGGAACGGCAGGTCCACATGCTGGGGTTTCAAAAGATGGAAGACTACGACGGGTGTCTCGCGGCCTGCGACATTATCTTGAACCTGAGGCATCCCACCTTTGGCGAAACATCCGGGACCATGATGCGCGCCTTTGGCCTGGCAAAGACCGTGATCGTTTCGGACGCCGGCGCTTCACGCGAACTTCCGGACGACGTCTGCATCCGCATTCCTCCGGATGGCTACGAAAAAACCGTACTGGTGGAATGTATGAAATGGCTGCTGGAAAGCCCCTCACGGATGGAAGAAATCGGGAGTCGGGCGCAGCAATGGGTCGGAGACCGATGTACCTGGCCGAAAGTCGCTGGGATGTACGCAGCGTTTGCGAAGGCAGCGGCGGACGGCGTCGAGGCCAATCTCCATCGCCCCCGAAGCTCTGCGCCGGACGCCGGCGCAACGGGCAATCCGGGCCTGACGCCCGAAGCTATCGGGGCATACCTGCGCCGATGGATCGATCCCGCTGTTGAGAGCGCAGATTACTTCCGCACCCATTCGCTCCGGCTCGCGCACACCCTCCAACGGGTACCTTTGGGCGGCGCCGAAGACCGTGTACTGGAGATGGGTTGTTACCTGCAGATCACTCCCGCGCTACGGAACTTGTTAGGCTATGGGGAGGTTCGAGGCGCCTACCTGGGCAACTCCGGCGAAGTGGTGAAGGGCAGTGTCGTGGCAACGGACGGCGAAGCGTTCGAGTGCTTCATCGATCTGTTCAATGCGGAGCTCAACCCCTTTCCCTACCAGGACGAATATTTTTCAACGGTGCTCTGCTGTGAGTTATTGGAGCACCTGGAACACGATCCGATGCACATGATGTCGGAGATCTACCGTATCCTGAAGCCCGGCGGGGTCCTGTTGCTGACCACTCCGAACATTGCTTCCCTGCGAGCTATCGGCCAGGTGCTCAGGGGCGCTCACCCTGCCTCTTTCCGGCGGTACACACGCATCAAGCCGGGCGGGCGGGCCGAGCCCGGTCACTCCCGCGAATACACGCCGGATGAAATTCGCCTGCTGCTGGCGGATTCGGGCTTCATCGTGCTGTCGGTGGAAACCGGACCCTACGGCGAAACCGCACTCGAAGATCCGCGGTGGGTGCTGCCGGTTCTGGAAAATTTGAACCGGCCAACGGCCCTGCGGGGCGATTGCATTTTCGCAGCCGGCCGAAGGGAGTCGCTGCCCAGGAAGCGATTTCCCGTATGGCTCTACGGGGAGTAAGTGCCCAGGCTGGTCGATCGCATTCGGGGAGGCTGCGCTCCCGGGGGCGGCTCATTGGTCCAGGGTGAGAACGTTAGGACTTCCGCAAGAGGGGCACAAATACAATAGCAGGCCGCATCGCGAAGTCAGGGGCCCGGCTGCGACGAGCTGGTCTTTGGAATGAACCGTTCCGCAGCGCACGCAGCCGTTGAGCCGGGCCCGGAGGTCGGGCTGGTTCCACTCCCGGCCGAAGTAGAATCCCATCCCGGCCCGCGCCAGGCGCGTTCCGAACATCCGGTCCGCGGCGCGCAGGCCAAGGCTGCAAAGCGCGCGTACGTGGCCAGCTACGCTTAAGGCGTGCGTCTCCTCAGGGGGAGTTTTGGGCGCCATCCGCCGGGCCAGGTCCCGCCTCCATCGGTACACCAGTCCCAGGCGGGCCTCGGTGTCCTTTACGAATCGCTCCCGATCGAACTCGGCGATGGCTGGGATCTCCACGTATAGGGCGCCATCGTGGTCCAGCACGCGGCGCAACTCGCCGGCCAGTTCGCCCCAGCCGGCCTGGCCGGGTATCCATTGCCACACAATCCCCACGAATTGTCCACGCGGGAACGGCAACCGCGCAGGATCCACCGCGATCGGATCGCCGCAGGATCCCTCCGCGCTATCGAGAATCGTCACCACCGTAGAAAGGCCGCGGCTTCCAAGCTCCAGGAGGCGATGGCCGGCTGCAACGCCCCGGAAAACGTCCGCCGACTGGAGCAACCCGACATCGATTCGAATGGTGGGCATAGACGTGGAGCCATGCAGCACATCGACACGGTGGCGGCCCGGCCCAGCGGTACCAGGCAGGAATACGTTCCATTCATGCCTGGCTTTTTGTGGGTCTATGCAAACAGGCGTGGAACATCGGACCGGCGTCCCATCGATGCTAGCCCTCAGCCGATCCGGCTCCGTAACGTCGTCGAGGATGATCTTGACGAACCGGCTGATAATGCGGCGCCCCGACAGATAGTTGACGCCATCCGTCGCCGAAACCAAAACCGCGTCCCTTTTGGCGGGCGGCGTCACTTCGACCGCCGCGGAGCTGCGCAGAGGCTGGCCCCGCCAGAACAACTCGATGCGCGCTTCGCTGGCCTCCGAAAGCGGCGGCGTCACGATGGTGACATGGCTCACCCCGTCAGGCGACGGATGCCGAATCACGCGAACGCTGGCCGGTCGCCCCTGAACCAATGCCGAGAGTTCTGCAAGGTCGCAGTCAAAGCTCATGCCTTCCAACGCCAGATTGAGCTCGGCGGCGCGACCCGCCGGGATTCGGGCCTTTCCGATCGGAGCCGAACTAACCACGCGGATCGAGAACGAGCCTGCCCGGTTCGCAGAAGCGTCGCGCCATCCCGGAGCGCGTTTGCGCCATGTGGTCAACATGTATTGGCTTCCCAGACCATCCAGTGCGAGCAGTTGGCAATCCAGTTCTCGCGCCAGCGCAACCAAGGTATCGGCCGGAATCCGGACGCCGTCCCAAGTGGAGCCCTGGGCGCCGGGCTGCAGCATGCCGTTGATCTGGCAGGCAAGAATCCCATTGGTTTTGAGTACGCGACTGGCCTCCCGCAGGTACTGGATCACCACATCGCGGGAGGGGATGTGCTGAAACACGGCGTAGGAATAGACGAAATCGAAATACTCATCCGCAAACGGCGCAAGGTCCGCGCCCGACGTGACATAAACATGCGCATGGGGAATGCCGGCGAGATTACGCTCCGCAAGCTGGATCATTCGATCGGAGACGTCCACTCCATGAATCTCCGCGAAATGTGCTGAAAGAGGCCGCATCAGCCGTCCCGGTCCACAGCCGATTTCTAGCGCACGCCCCGCTTCGGCAGACCCATCCAGACGGCGCATCTCGTCCTCAAGCCATGCGACTACCGCAGCAGCGGTCTGAAAGAACTGGCGGTCTTCCTGTTTGCGGCGGCCGAACGCCGCGTAGTAATACGCATCTTCGGAGGCGCGGTCGTTCCAATCCGACCGCATCCTCGCTAAGAGCTTCTCATCCATACGGGTTCATTCGCCCCTTTTCCGAGGCGAACAGTCTACATCGAGGCGGGTTAGGTTGGGGCTGTAGAAGGGGTCGTTCCGGATGCTTTCCGCCCACCGTTGACAAAACCCCCGAGACTCCGGAGGGGAGGCATGGTGATCAAAGTGAGTTTTGGACATCGACTCGTAATGATACATCTGCGCATAAGGCGTGTAGAGTACGCGGTAGCCCTTGGCGGCAATCCTCAAGCACAGGTCCGGATCGTTGGCGTGGACGGGAAAGCGATCTTCGTCGAATCCACCGGCTTCGCGGAAGACGGCGGCGCGGATCAACAGGCAGGCTCCGGTAACGGCGCTCACATTGCGAATCACCCGGTCCAGGCCAAAGTAACACGGCTGGCCGCTATCCAGTCCCTTGAAAACGTGTCCGCAGCTTCCATACAGGCCGAGCGTGATTCCAACATGCTGAATCTGGCCGTTCGGGAATAGCAGCCTGGCGCCTACCGCCCCTACTTCCGGCCGCGCTCCCAGTTCCACCATCGTCCTAAGCCAGTCATGCGTAATTACCGCAGTGTCGTCGTTGAGGAACAGCAGGAACGGGGAATCGCACTGGCGGGCTGCGACATTGCAGATGGTGGAGAAATTAAACGGCTTCCAGCGCCAATCGATGTAACGGACGGTCCGCGATCCAGCGCTCCAACCGCGTGCGAAGCGCTCCACCGCTTCATCTTTGGAATTGTCGATCAATACGATTTCGTACTGCGGGTAGTCGGTTTTGGCGGCCAATTCGTCGAGGCAGGTTTCCAGCAAGTCAACCTTGCCCCCGGCGGGTATGATGATGCTGACGCGCGCGTCCAGGGGGACAGGATAGCGGACTCTCCAGTTGCCACCGGCCGCAGCGGGCTCTGTCCAAGCCGCGGAGTGCGTGCGGCGCAGGTGATCCTCCACCACGCGCCGGTCTGCTTCCAGATCGCGCTTTGGCCGGGCCGACGGCTCATGATACAGCACCCTGGGTATGTGCCGTATCCTCGATGTTCGTTCCACCAGGCGGAGCAGCAGATCGTAATCCTGACTCAGGCCGGCGCCGCTCCGAAAGCCCCCGGCCCCGGCGGCAAGCGCGCGGCGGAAGAGCAGCAGGCCCCCCACATAGTTCATGGAGAGCAGCAGGTCCGGCGACCAGTCGGGCTTGAAGAATGCGCGCGCGCGCCGGCCTGCTTCATCGATGGAATCCTGGTCGGAATAGACCACGTCCGTGGCCGGCTCCCGGTTCAGCAGATCGAGAACGTGAAACAACGCATCCTGAGCTAGCACACCACCCGGTTCCAGCAACGCGATGTACTCGCCGGAAGCCAGTTCCAGCGCCGCGTTCCACACCGCCGCCTCACCGGGTTGTCTCTCCAGCCAGTTCGTCCGAATGCGTGGGTCATGCGGCACTGCCTGGCCGGAACGGGCCCCGGCCAGGCACCATTCCCACTCGGAACAGCTCTGCCCAAGCACGCTGGCAACGGTTCTTTTTAGGGCCTTTGGGTGCGCCTGGAGGCACGGGGTGATGATGCTGATGCGGGGCCGATTCGTGAAATGCGACAAGCGCTGCCGTATGGCGACATCGTCCCGCCCCTCGAAATCGGCGATCCACTGTTGGTAATCGGATCCAGGATCTTTGAGTTCCGCGGACGCCGGTATCGCGGAACCGCGGCGGCCAAACCTGGAAATGGAAAGAAGCACTCCTCCAAGCAAGACTAGTATACGCCAGATGCGGCTGTGGACAATTCCCTGGGTGTTTTTCGCTGTGGCATC
>JAIQFL010000119.1 GCA_020073365.1 Terriglobia bacterium
GTCTGCCACGCCAGGTTCTGCACGTCCGGCTGCGCGATCACCGCCCGCGCGACATTGGGCGGCGAGGTCACCAGCCCCGTCGCAAACTTGTTCGGCGCCGCGAACGCCGGCGTCGTATACTCCGGCAACTGCGACGGTGCCACCACAATCACCAGGTCGCCCGTCGCCGGCGTAACCTGCCACGTCCCCGCCAGCAGGAACTTCGTCAACTGCCCGGCCGCCCCGAGCGCCACCCCCGCGATCGGCTGCACGTCCCCGGCATCCGCCCCGTCCATCACCACCGCCAGGTGCCCCGCCTCCACGTCCGTCGCCCCGCCCGGATAGTACGGATTCGCGATATTGTCGTCCTCGAACCACGACGCCCCAAACGTGGCCTTATCGCGCATCACCAGCAGGTCGCCCACCTGCACCAGCGGATTCGCCGGCGACGCCCCGCCCGTCGTCAGATCCGGCAACGTGACACCCGCGGAATTCGCCCCGATCGTCACCGTGAACATCCCGCCCGACGACGCCGTGCTCGACGCCACCGGCAGATTCAGCACCGGCACTTCCACCCCGAGCTGATACTTCGCCAGCAGCGTAAGCACGTACCCCGCCCACTGATTGACAGTCATCCCGTCCCCGGCAATCGTAATCGCGTTGCTCGTGACCGCCTGCGCCTGCTGGGCCCACACCCCGCCGTGAACCACCCGCTGCCACGTCACCGCGAAGTGATGCGCCACCGTATCCGGCCCGCCTTCCGTCGCCTCTGTGAACGACGTGATCGAAACCGAAGTCACCCCCGGCGCGATCGTCGTCTGCCGATGGAACACCGCCCGCGCCGAGTACTGCCCCGCCGCCTGCAGCTCCGCCCCCTGCTGTGGCGTGAGCGCCTGCTTCGCCATGTACAGATCGCCGCCATCGTCCCCCGCGCCCCACGTCACCGCCACCGCGATCGACCCGGCCCCGCTCCCGCCCACCGTCACCACCGCCAGGTCCAGGTACGACGTGTTCCGATAAGGCAGCGCCCCCGCATCGTAAGCCGAGACGCCGATGATGTACGTCCCCGGTGCCAGCGACCCGCCCGCAGGAAACGCCACCGCCGTCACGTACGGACTCTCGATCCCCGTGTCCAGTTGATTGATCGGGTACGCCCCCTTGATCTCCAGGCTCAGCGCCGGATTCGATTGCGCATCCGTCCCCGCCACCGGCTCGATCCCGAAGCTCGCCCACCCGCTCGCGCCTTTCGTATAGACCGCGTCCCCCGGCAGCGGCGCCGCATATCCCGGCGACCACGGATACGGCACTGCCTCCGCGGCCGTCGCCGTCGGCCAGTTGCCCTGCTGATACCCCGCGGCCGTCAACTCCTCCGCCGTGCTCCACGCATAAATCCTGGAGTCCGTCTCCAGCACATCGATCTCGACCGCCAGCGCCGCCGCCTCCCCGCTCCGCTGCACCGGAGTCACCCGCAGCGCCTGCACCTCCAGCTCTTTATTGCTCCACGTCGGAAACGCCACATGGTTCGCGCAGAACACGTCCAGCGTCGTCAACTGATACGCCGCCATGTTCAGCAGAAACGTCCCCGACCCGAACGACCGCCGCCGCAGCAACTCGATCTTTGCGATCCGCTGCGCCATGCTCGGCGAGATCGTAAACGGCAAATGGATGTCATACCACCGCCGGCCCCGCCGTCCGCCGCGAGGTTGATGTCGCCGCCATACAACGACGGCCCCGAATACCCATGCAGCGCATCCTGCGCGTAGTAGGGGAAGTCCCCCGCCTGCCACTTGTTGGCCGGCGAAATATACGTGCCCTTGACCCCGTTGTACAGCGCCGTGATCGTCGGCATGGGATACCACCGCACCGCCCCCGCCGCGATCGCCGCCAGGTCCAGCACCAGCGGAGGCGATCCCGGCCCCACCCAATGCCCCGGCTGAATCACATACGGCGGCCGGTCGCTCTCGAGCCGCCCCGCGCAGCACGTGAGCATCCTCTGCAGTATCTCCCCGCGCCGCATGTCGAGAGTGAACTCGCCATTGCACGTGTACCGCGGCTCGTTCCCGCCCACCACCGTAGCCACCGCCTGGTCGCACACATTTGCCGCCGCGATCAACTCCGCGATCGGGATGTCCGTCCCGTACGCCGCCTTGTAGCCCCAGTCTTGATTGCTGAGGAAGTCCGCGATGCACAGCGCCGCATTCTCGCTATACCCATACGTCGGCGGACTCGGCCGCGGATCGTAGACATCGTTCTTCCCCCACAACAAAAAGCTGATCTGCGGCAGTCCCGCCGCAAACTTGA
This sequence comes from Terriglobia bacterium, assembly GCA_020073365.1. GTDB lineage: Bacteria > Acidobacteriota > Terriglobia > Bryobacterales > Bryobacteraceae > JAIQFL01. Next base: position 2,281 of record JAIQFL010000119.1, read on the forward strand.
CGTCGTTGTAATGCAGCCGCAAGAACACGACGGTCTTCCCCTGCAGCGAACAATACGGAGTCCACGGATCGGGCGCCGGATCGACCCCTCCGCCCAACCCAATCGGCGACCCCGGCGACACAAAGTTCCCCATGTCCCCGTCGTAAGGCGTGCCATGCGTCGTCGCCTGGAAGGTCTCGCCCAGCGTCTGGCCGCCCAGCAGGACTTCCATGTAGACCTTGCTCCCGTAGTCCGCCCACAGCGTGTGAACGTATCCCGCACTCCACACATGCACCGCCGGCCCGCCGCTCAAAAAGGTGAACGTCAAAATGTTCGTGCCCCCGGAAGGCACCCGGCTGATGATCTGGTCCACCGCGAACTTCCCGTTCAGTGTCAGTCCCACGCCGCCGATCCCACCGGGCACGCTCTGCACGTCGATCGCATCCCCCGCCATGAGATACGGGATATCGGTGGCGAGAACCACCGTGACCACCGACCCCACCCGCTGAATGTCGCCGATGAGAATCTTCTGCCCCTGCGGCGTGAAGCTGGTCCCGCCGATCGCCCCCGGCGGACACTTCGACGTATCGAGCTGGATCCGCTGCTGATCGAACAGCAGCACGGGCAGGCTGTTAGGAGTGGGCCCACCCTGGCATTTGTGCGCGGCCAGGATGATCACCATGTCCCACATCTTGGAGTTGTCGCCCCACTCGTTGAACTGCACCACCGTGCCGCCCACGCGCGCCCGCCCATGCTGCACCCGCCACGGCGCGATCGGATTCCGCGTAGTGGTCGCGAAGCCCTTATCATGCTGCCCCGCGATGAGCGTCCCCGCCCCCGCCAGGATGAGCCCGCTCCCCGCCGACATGAGAGCCGCCGCCACCGCCGGCCCGATCCCCGGGACAAAGAGGGAGGCCGCCACCGCCGCCGCCCCCACGATCAGATCGAGGATGCCAGACTTAGTCGACGACATGAGGGTCTATCTGTTACTCCCGGCCCATGAAGAGACTTCTAAACGGTTTGCAGACGGCACGGCGGCGAGGACCTTTCGCTTTCGGCCACCAAGTTTTCGTAAACATCGCGCGACGAGAGAGGGGCAATCTCCCAAACCGTAGTTTGAGCCAGCCACGGCCGGGTTCGAGGTGGAAATTTGTTCTCGCAAGGAATCGTTCCGCCCGGTCGGTCGGGCCCGCCAGTGGTGTTCCGACGGCGAAACTTCCGGATGCTCCGTGATCCGGCCGGAGTCGGGCGAGGTGTAAGAAGATCTGTTACAATGCGATACAAAACAATCGGGGCGGATCGCGGGAAGTAGGCGGCGATCTGCTGACCAGTGAAGGAGTGTAACAAGTGGCTGATTCAGCCCCCACGGCCGCACCGTCGTTCCTGGATAGTGCCAACGCAGCTCTCGACAACATCCTTGCGTACGGCGACACTGATGTCTTTCCCTTTCCACTGGAACAGCACATTATCCACGATCAACGAGCTGAGGTCTTGAAACTTCTTTCGATGATTGACCAGAATTTTGATCAGTTCTTACACGAAAAGCAGCCACCTGCGAACCAGAGTCTGCTCGCACCAGTCGGTTACACCGGTTTTCGATGGGCCACTCAACTCGACCCAATTTGGAACGCCTACCTGCTGGCGCTAGTGATATCCATAGGCGATGACATCGAAAAGCAAAGGATAGCGGTTGATAGGCATGTAGTCTTTTCGTACCGCTTCTTGCGATGCAGTGGTGACCCAGCGATCTTCCATAAGGATGTCGGCTGGCCTGAGTTCCAAAGCCGATCGCTGGAATTGGCGGAAACTCACGACTACGTGGTCGTGGCTGACATATCGGATTTCTACTCCCGTGTCTACCACCACCGGCTTGACAATGCTCTTCGGGAGGCCACCGATCGCGCTGAAGTCGCAAGGCGTATTATGAAATTCCTTCAGCATTTCGCCCGTAATAATTCCTATGGCCTTCCAGTCGGAGGACCAGCCGCAAGACTCCTGTCTGAGCTGTTGCTGAACCGCGTGGATCATTTGCTGTTGTCAAAACGCTTCGCCTTCTGCAGATTTGCCGATGATTATCACCTTTTTGCGAAATCTAAAGAGGAAGCATATGAGGCTTTAATATTCTTAACAGAGAAGCTACTGGACAATGAAGGTCTTTCTCTTCAAAAGTCAAAGTCGCGAATTCTTGGAAGAACTGAATTCCTGGCATCAGTGCGATTTCAGGATGAGACCGACGCTGGAGAGCCTCGGTTATCTTGGCGCCGCTTCATGGCGATGAAATTGAAATATGATCCATATTCTCCAACGAGGGACGCTGACTACGCGAAGCTCAAGGATGGAGTGGGCCAGTTTGATATCGTTGGGATGCTGGGCAGAGAATTATCAAAGACTCGGGTACACGAAGCTCTAACACGACGACTCATGAAGGCCATTCCTTACTTGGAAGGCGATCAGCGGGCAAAGGCTGTGCGGTCCCTGATAGATAATATCGAAATCCTCTTCCCATTATTTCCACAGATCATGCTTTTGACGAAGGAGCTTTTCCAAGATCTCGACACTGATCTACAGAACCATGTATCAAAGTTTCTGCGTGACCAGATACGCGCGAAGACCCACGTCATGCGACTCGACTTGAACGTTAGCTACGCACTCCGCATTCTTGGTCAACAGCGATCACCAGAAAACGAATCTCTCCTTGTGGAGTTATTCGACGTTACTCGCAGCCACTCGGTCCGCAGGGACATCATTTGGATCATGGCCAGATGGGGGGCTCTGTACTGGATCTCGGACCTAAAGAATCGATACTCATTGCTGGAGGCGTGGGAGAGGCGTGCCTTTATTGTCGCATCGTATATCCTCCGTGATGAGGGCTCCCACTGGCGAGATCATTCGAAAAAGTCATTTCAACCCGTTGAGGATCTCTTCAGGACGTGGTCCTCGGCGCTTTCAGACGGCAAACAAATCACAATACCTCTATGATTTCTGGGACTCTGTTTTCGCGATCATTTACATCGTTTTGGCAAGAACATCTGCCTCTTGGTGAGGTCCTAGTCAGAAAGCTAAACACTCAACACTTGGAACACTATTTGCCGCGACTCGAAAGTGCCGTCGCCGCGAACAGACGAGCATTCGTTAACGAGCTGGCTTTCCAGCTCTTTAGGCACCAGGTGGAGAACGGAGTCAGCGTCGGGAAGATGAGTCAAGCCAAGCTTCGTGACTTCGCCGAGCAGCACGTTGGCATGCTGGCGGCCTCGGACGACATGTCTAGATCAATGTCCTCGGTAGAATTGAGCGAAGCTAAGGTCCTCGGCGACAGGTTAGGAGGGTTTTTTGCAGAAAAGGAGCGAAGGTCCACTTTGGTGATCTCGCCTTCGATTCGCGGCTCTGGAATCCTTGATTCGTGTTATGGCGACGTGATTGCGGATGGAACGCTTTATGAGGTTAAGGCGGGGCAACGGCTATTTCGCATTACGGACCTCCGGCAGGCACTAACATACTGCGCATTGAATTCAGCCTCTGGACAATACCATGTAAGACAGATTGGTCTTCTCAATCCTCGGCTCGGTGTGTTTGTCCGAGGCAGCGTTGAGCTTATGAGCATAGAGGCATGCGGGATGAGCAGCAATGACCTATTCGGATCGATCATTCAGTTTTTGTCCACTGAGGGAGCCTCGAACTGAGGCCTACCTCAAATATTCGTGCTATTCAGTGCCACGCCCCAATAGATCAACCGCTCCTGCACCGAGTCGACGAATTGCATCCCCAAGTCCCCCGGCCAGGTCATCTGCTGGTCCTGCTGCGTGTACCGCCGGTCCACCGCCACATTCATGTCGATCAGCCGATTCTCGCAAGCGATCTGCACCCCCGATGTCGCGCCGTCCAGATCCAGCGCCGGCCGGTCCGTCCGCCCGCTCCAGATCTCGATCGGATCCGGAATCAGCCCCCCCGCCCCGTCGTACAGCCCCAGGTAGATCAGCACAGGCAGGCCGAGCTGGAAGTCGCCCATGCAATCCCCCAGGATCGCAGCGTCCAACCCGCTCAACGAGAGCACCGTACCGCGCGCCTGGACCGTCACCCCGTCCTCCACTGCCGGCACCCCCAGCAGCGCACCGAGCCCCTTCCACGTCTGCCCGTTCCAACTCACGTCGCCAATCCCGCTCCAGATATACACCGTCGCCGACGCGAACCCAATCTGCACGAACAGCGCCGGCCGCAACAATGGCGCCTGGATCGCCGCCAGCATAGCTGAAGACATCACCCGAGGCATGAAGACCCTTCAGTCCGCAATCACTTCGTACCAGAATCCATCCGCCACCGCTGCCCGAGGCCTCATCGACCGCCGCAACAGCGGAGCGAGTGTTCCCTTACTCACCCGCACCGACAACACCCGGTACACTACCTCCACACGAGGCCCGCGCGCCGGCTGTACCCCACTCCGCACCACCTCACCGACCCGGCGCGGCCGATGGCTCACGTGATACGCCTTGCCGAATACATCGCACACGGCCACCACCGGCCCCCGCCCGGGTCCGTCCCGCCACAGCAGGCGGACCTCATTCACCGCCTGCTGAGCCCGCGCACCCGCGCTCCTCCACCTTCCGCCACCGCGTCTTTCCTCTCCTTGAAGTCCCGCCGAAGCGATGCAAGGCGAGCGCCTACATCGCCCCGGACGGAACCCTCCCGTTACAGGCGCTTAAGCCGCCGGCGCACCCCCTCCCTGCTTCATGTTTTGGACCATCTGCGCCAGGGCGGCAGTAAGCCCGGCCAGGTTCGCGGTGATGGCCGCGTTGCTGGTGGATAGCGCCTGAGCCATAGTCACATAGCCGGCGACAAGTTGACCGTTCTGCGACGTCAGATTGTTAAATGCCACGTCGAGCGACGCCGTTCCGGCCAGCTTAGCGTTGACCGGCGCCTCACCGGTGAGGTCGTTCCCGGCGCCCCGCGTAACCGGGTTCAACTCGTCGGTCCACAGGGCGTCCGCCGCCACGTCGGCGTGCTTCAGAACCTGTGCCCGCGTCGATGCCACGTTGTCGGACGCGTCGGCGTTGATCTTGTGCGTGATCTGAACTGAGTTAGTCAGATGTTGCAGCGTGATGTTATTGACGGCCGCCAGTTCCCGCTGCAACTGTGCCGCACTCGTTTCGAAGAACCGCTGCGCGTTGCGGATTCCGTCCAAGTCCGGATGCTGGTACGCATCGTAGGATCGCTTGCGATTAACCTCCCAAGCGGTCTGCGAATCGGATGCCTCTTCGGCGTTCTCCTGGCTTCTGTTTTCGAAAGTTTCTTGCGTGTCCGGCACTTTCGTGTCGGGTAATTGATCTCCCATAACGGTAGGTTCCTTTCACTGTAATGAACATCTCGGCTTTCGCGGCCCGGATCGCCGGACCGCATGGATTGCCGGGCAACAGGGAGCCGCCCCCACCACCCGGCCGTCTACTCCGGCAGCTCGCGCTTCCCGCGCGAACCCCTCTTTCTCCTGCGAAAGCCCAAAGCCCTTCGCAAGCCTTCAAGTCCCCTTCGCCACACCGGTCACGGTTCACCGGCTCAACGTTCTAGACCTTAGCCCCTAGAGCGGCCTGGCTCAGCTCGTCGAGCGCCGCGTTGAACGTTGTCGCATCGGCGGCCTGCTGCTCCTGCGCAGGCGCCAGAGGATCGGTGGCCGCTTTGATCGCGGTCTCAATGTTGGCTACGTTGGCGGTGTCGGCCACATAAGTGGCCTCTGCCGCCGCGGCTTTCGTGATAGCTGCATCGAGTATCGACTGCATTGCAGTTTTCTCCTTTTGGCCTTACTTACGAAATCTGAAATCCGAACCGCCCCCGCGGCGGAGATCCACGTCGCCCCCGCCGCCGGCGCTCGGCAACTCGCGCTTCCCGCGCGCCCCCCTTTCACCCTATGAGGCAACGCGCCCCACAAGCTCTCAGCCTAGAAGTAGTTGTGAAACGCGATCATCGGTAAAGCTAGTACACCCTGGCTCCAGGTAGCTGCCGATATATCGGCCACCGGAGCTAGGCTCGATCCGCTTCCCGTGCTGCCTGCCATGCCAGCGATTAACGCCACGGCGTGTACACCGCCGATGCTTCCGTCAATCACGGCTTGCACGTTGCTGGTTGTATAGATGTTCGATATTGCCAGCGTCGTGGAATCCGAATCGAAACAAAGCCAGTAAGATCCGGCTGGCAGCGTGGCCACGCCTGCCGAAACCACGCTCCCGCTACTGACGGGGAAGGCCGCTGCCCCTGTGGTATTGATGTTGGCGTTCACCCCTCCGCCGCTCACTAACACCCCCGTCTGAACAAGGATTGAGGTGAGATCGTTACTCCTGATCGTGATGACAGCCCCACACGTACCGCTGCATGTGCCGGACGCGGCGGTTATATTAACGCCGATTGAGCGAAACTCCAGCGCGGAAAGAAGAGTGAGCGGAACCCTGTCTCCGTGATTCGCGCTGCTCGCAAAGAAGGGCTGTCCGGAGGAACTGTATCCGACGCCATACGGGTAATACGACCCCTTCTGACCAGCGTTTGCCGCCGCCGTAGTAAGCAGTGTCTTCGATGACGGGATTGCAGTTCCATTCACGCTCGTTGTGCTGGACAGGGCTGCGGGAACATCACCCGCCACCAAGGCAGGAAGTCGCGCGTGATTCAGCGTCCCAGTAGACAGGTCCGACGCGCTCCCGCTAGTGGCCACCGTGGCGAGCGATGGCCAGCTCCCCGGCGCGCCCGTAATCGGCGTCTGGAACTGCCCCGCCAGGAACGTCGCAACCTGTGCCGCCGTAATCCCGATCGGCGCCGCGATTCCTCCAGAGACGTTTCCCAGGATGAGATTGTTGCCGATCGCGGCCAGCCCGCCCATGCCGGCCACACCCCAGCAGTTGCCCGAAAGGCTCCATGACAGAACGTTCGTGTCGCCAGGGCTGAACGGATTGCACAGCGGCTTGCCCCGCAGCTTGGTGGCATTCCCAAACTGCCCGAACGCCGCCGCCGACCAACAGAGGAACACCAGTACGCTTCGCATCAGCTTAAGTACCTCCGAAACAGCAGCGTGATACTCCGCGCCGCCCCTTGATTTACCGCCGACCCGCTCTTGTCCGTATTGATGCTCGTCACCGAGATCCACGGCGCAAACACCGTGCTATCGCTCGGCAGCGCCACAAATGCGCTGGCTGCCACCACCGCCTGCAGCAGCCCGCCGGCGTTGTCGTAGGCCGCCTGCAGCGACCCCGCCGCCAGCCCCGCCTTGATCCCCAGGTTCGCCGCCGTCCACACCGCCGGCATGATCACCCCGACCAGCACCATCCCCTGCGTGAACACCGCCCCCGACTCGGCCGTCCCGCTCCCGATCGTCACCGCGATCTGGTACAGATCGTCCGAGAACGTCTCACCCTGAAACGCTGGCGTCATCTCTTCTCCTTTCTTCTCTCCCCACCGTCACCGTGCACCGCTCGCCCTTCACATCCCGCCACTGCCCACCGGCATCGATCAGGATCAACAAGATCCCGCGATCCGTCGAGACCAAAATCACCCGCCTCGCCGCGGCCATCTGGTCGAACACCATCCGCGCCATCCCGCGGAACGACAGCGCCCCCGACTCCGGCGGCGCCATCCGTTCCACCACCGCACGCTCCCAGCAATGGATCAGCTCGACGCCCAGGCCCTTCCCGTCTAACCGTTCCACCCGCAGCCGCACAAAGTGAGTTTTAGATCGCTTCTCGGATCTCGAACACCAGCCCGTAATACCGCTGATCTCCCAGCGATTGCGTCCAGCTATTCGACCGCAGCCGGAAATACACCCCGCTCAAATGCAGCGCCGGGTACTTCGCCACGAACGCGCTCGAAAACTGGAACACGTTCACCGGCCCATCCAGCGCCTCCAGGAACGTGATCCACGGAGCCACGTCCGCCTCGTTCAGAGGCGGCATCGTCACGTTGAGCTCCGTCTTCGAGTGCCCCCAATCCTGCACCTGCTGCTGAAAGGTGAACCCGCTCTCCACTACCGCCGCCGCCCTAACCCTGGCCCTCTGCACCGAGGCCGGCGCCGGCCAGGACGGCATCGTGACCACCGTCCAGCCGTTGTAGGTCGGCACGCCTTAGTTCTTCCCCACGCTCGGCACGCGCCGCTGCCGATCGTGATTCGCCAGCACCCCCGTCGCCACCGCCGACCCGTGCACCGCGTGCAGCGCCCGCCTCGTATTCATGTCCGAGAGCACCGGGTCCGTCCCCCGCGCGTCCACCATGTAGCTGATCATCGGACCGCCCCCGCCGCCGAAGTACCGCTTCGCCAGCGCGGCCGACATCACCGATGCGTGCGACGTCGCGAAGATCGGCTCCGGCCCCTTCTCCCCTGCCACGTACGCGTTCCCCGGCGACATCAGCCCGCCCTCCGCCCCTCCACCGCATCCCCGTACGTGATCGAGGATGTGACCGATTCCTTTTTCCCAAGCAGCGCCTTAAACAGCGACCCGAAAAATCCTCCAACCGCGTGCCCAATCGACTTCCCGGCCGGACTGCCCGCCACGTCACCGATCGCCTTCGACACTCCGCCGCCAGGGCTTGAACCGCCTTGCCCGGCCATCCCATTCACCGGGATCACATAGATCCCCGTGTCCGGCGTCTGCCCCTCGCGCTTGGCCGCCGGCGGCTTGACCCCGATCTTTTTGGCGATCGCCTTGATCCCCGCATGCTCGGCCATCACCAGCCCCTCTTTCACCAGCGCCTCGCCCTGTTGCTGCAGCATCCTCCCGAAGCTCGTCTTCTGCCCCGTGAACAATTTGGCAAGTTCGTCATTTGTCCGGTCCAGCGCCGACTTCAGCGACTCGTACACCACCTGCGCCGCCGACTTTGCATCCATCTGCATTTCCAGAAAGAACGCCCGCAGCCCGTCCTTCGCCCGGCGCAATTGCAACGCCTGCTCCGCCAGCGTCTTCAACCTCTGGTTCTCCAAGTCGCGCAGCGAGATCGCAATTTCCACCGTGCCCTTCCCCACCGCCTGGAGATCCTGCAGCTTCACGATCTGCTGGTCGATCGAGTCCAACTGGTCCTTGTACGCCATCCCGGTCTTGAGCGCCTCGGCCGTCACCAACCGCGCATGCTCCGCTTGGTCCGCCTGGCGCGCCTTCGCGATTGTCTCCGGCTTCGCCCCCTCCGCCTCCATGTGCAGGTACTTGTTCTCCAGCGCCGCCTTCCGCGCCGCCTCCGCCCCCTGCAACTGCGCCTCCGTCAGGCGTCGCGTGTTGGCAATCTCCTCCGCGATCTTCGCCCGCCCCTGCGCATCCACGTTGGTCCGCTGCGCGGCAAACAGATCCCGCTCCTTCTGGATCTGCTCGGCCGTCGCGCCCTTGTCTTCCATCCGCGCGATCCGCACCTCCAGGGCAGCCGCCCGCACCGCCTCGGCCCCCTGTTCCTGCACCTTCGCCAGCGCCCTCTCCATCTCGATCTGGTCGTTAAGCTGATCGATCGTCGCCGCTACCTGCTGCCCGTGCTCCGCCTCGTACTCCGCCTCGAAGCGCTCTCGCAATGTTGCCTTGTCCCCCGCGAATGCCGGATCGTTATACTTCCCCTTCATCTCCGTCATCACCCGCGTCTCGACGTTCGCCGCCTTGGTCGCCTCGTACCCCTTCCCGATCGCCGCCGTCAACAGCGTCAACGATGTGATCCGGTCCCTCACCGCCACGTTCGAAGCTTCCATGGAGGTCGCCCATTGCAGCTCTGCCTCCGCCTTCCCCTTCGCCAGCTCCGCCGCCTGGATGGCCTTCTCCTGGTCACGCGCCAATGCGACGTGGTGCTTTTCCAGCTCCTCGTTGAGCTTGGCGATTTCCTTCTTCGCCACCGCGGTGGCCTCCGCCACCACCCGGAACCCTTCCGGCTGCCCCACGCTCCGCAGCTTCGCCTCCACCTCCCCGATCTGCGCGTTCAGATTCTTCAGTGCATCCCGGTACGGCTTCAGCATCTCGGCGTTGGAGATCCCCGCCTCCGCCCCCTGCTTCTTCTCCACCAGCGCCCGCTTCTGCGCGTCCAGCGGAATCTTCTCCATCTCCGGTGCGATAAACCGGTCCTTCACTCCCTGCCATACCTCCAGCGCCGCCTGATCGCGCGCCGTCGTGGTCTCCACATCCTGCGCCCCCACCCCCGGGATGATCACCCGCGACGTCACCTTATGCGGCGTCGCCTCCGCGATCTTCGCGTTGACCACGTCCAGCATCTCGCCATACTTCTTCAGCAGCGCCGTATCGCGCTCCGTTTCCGCCCGCTCCGCCGCCTTCTTGTCCTTCGCCTTGACCGCCGCCGCGATGTGCGCCGCCGCCACGTCGTTGATGTGTGCGATCTCCGCGCGCCACCCGCCTATGCCGGTCTCGCCGCCCACCAGCTTCCCCGCCTCTTTACCCGCCCCCGACGCCCCGAACAACTGCGCCAGCCAGTTGTGCTTCTGCTCTTCCAGCACCGCGTGCAACTTCTCCAGGTCCTTATCCAGGGCGTCCGCCAGTTTGTCCGCCTCCAGTCGGACCTCCTCCAGCGCCAGCTTCGCCGTGTTCTGCCGATGCCCCTCCAGCTTCGCCAGGTCCTCCTCCAGCTTGGCGATCGCCACCCGCGTCTCGTCATTCGCCTGCGCCAGCGGCGCCCCCATCGCCCGGAACGCCCCCCGGATCTTCTCCGGCGCATTCGCCATGTCCTTGAAGAACTGTCCGACCTTCTCCCCGACGTCGACAATCGCCTTGCCCAGCAGCACCGCCCCGATCACCGGAAACGCCGCCGCCATCACTGGCCCCAGTCCCAGCGTCACGCTGACAAACCGCGACACCGCCCGTGTCGAGCTCTGGAAGTTCCCCTCCAGCGTCCGGATCGCCGCCGTCGATTCCAGCATGTTGAACTTCGTCGACGTCCCGAAGTCCTTGACCGAAGCCTTCGCTTTCGCAACGTCCGCGACGAACCCCGCCGTGCCGGCTTCAAACCGAATCGTGATGACGCCCGCTGATCTACCCATAGGCTTTACGCCTTGTGATTCAGCTCCCGCACTGTCCCCGCCAGCGACCTCGCGAACGCGTCCACCGACGGCTCATGCGCCGCGTCCGCCGCCGGCCGCATGAACGGATACGCCGGCACGAACCCGACTTCCTTCAGCCCTGGCTTATGGGTCACCATCCGATGCCCGTACTCCACAAAATTCGCGATGTACCCCAGCTTCCCGAACCCCACCGCCACGATCCCACCGCGATAGTTGGAGTCCAGCGTCACGATAAACATCAGCGCCCCCTTCAGCGCCCCGCCGGCCACCATCAGATCCTTCCCCTCATACTCCAGCCGGATCGGCACCCGGGCATCCAGCTCCCGCTCGATCACCCCCGCCGCCGCATGGAACGCCTTGTTATACCCGCCCAACACCAGTGCCTTAGGCAGCCCGTCCAGCATCGACAGCGTCTCCTCCAGCCCCTCGACCCTACTCTCACGCACCGCCGTCCCCCGTGGCGCGGACACTCGTGTCTGCCGCGTCGAGACTCGTCTCGACGCTTGGCGCCTCGTCCACCTCTTCCCCCGCCAGCGTGAACCCGTACACCGCCGCAACCGCGTCCGACACCACCGCCGTATGCTTGGTGATCAGCCACCCCGCCTCTTTCAGCGTGACCACCGGATGCGCCTTCTTCAGCGCCGCATAGGTCAGCCCGCGGAGCTGCCCCGCCGTCATCTCCTGCGGCCTTGTCATCACCGCCAGCAGATTGCACCCAGCCACCGGCTCCGCATCCGCCACCTCGTTAAAGTCGAACTCCAACCGGTATTCCTGCGGATCGCCTTCGAACTTCAGGCTGATTACGTCGTTTGTCTGTTCCACTGCTTCCACCTCCCCACAAACTTCATAAACTCATCCCCCATCGATGCGCCTTGCTCCTCCGGCTTCTTCACCGGCCACGGGTGCGTCATGAAATACTCATCCTTGATCGCCGGCTTCGGCGCATGCGGCCCCCAGTTCGCCGCCGCCGCCGCCACCTTCGACAACATGTACTCGCCCTGCCGCATCGCCTCCAGCCGCTGCTCGCTCAGCGCATGTACCAGCCGCGGCGTCATCCCCAGCCACGCCTCGTCCGACAAATGCAACCCGTCCCGCGACGTCGCCAGCGCCCAGCACTCCAGCCACCCCAGTGCCTTCCCCCGCTCCCCCTCCGTTGACGGTTCGGGCATCGATGCCACCCACCCGCGCAGCAGCGCTCCATGGACCGCCTGGTGATTCCGCGGCGTCAACAGTGCCCCGGCCTGCACCAGCGAGTACTCCGCCCCCGCCCGTTTCAGCACTGCCCACAGCCACGCCCGCAGCAGCCGCCCCGACGGCCGCCCCACTTCCTCGCCGGCCGTCAACATCTCGACCCCCGCGGCGCCCTCACAATCCAGCAGCGCCCCGTAAGTCACCAGCACCCGCCAGCCGCGCCCGTGAAATCGCAAATAGATCCGCGGTGAGAGCCGCTCCGCCATCGATTCCACTTACGCCACAGCTTCAGACACGATCCCGGTGATCTGCAAAGCCCCCGCGAATTCGATCGGCTTATTCAGCTCGGTAGGCCCCACTTCGTACTTGCTCACGAACCCGATCCCCGTGCAGGTATAGGTCTTGGTCCCGTTCTGCACCGGCATTTTGGCCCGGAACGGATACGTCGGCGGATTCTGATCCGCGTTGTTCTGCGCGTATTGCAGGAGGTTGAGCTGCGCCGTGTCGCCGATAAAGTTCCCCGAGAAATCCACGGTCCCCGGCTTCATCAGACCAGGCCGCTCTTCTTCCGTCGCATTCGGCGAGCAGAGGTGACTGACATTGACCGCCGGAGTGCTGAAGTAATTCCCCTTGAAAGACTTCAGCTCCGATACCAAGGCCCAGTTGGGCGGACTCGCGGCATCCCCGATCTCGAAGGTGCCCAGATAGCCCGTCGTAGACTTGGACGCATAAGTAGCTGGAGGCGTAAACGGCATGACTCTTTTCTCCTTGATTGTTGTTATTGACCTACGTAGTTGACTTCGAATTCGAGCACGCGCCGCCAGGTGCGGCTGTCCGTGTCTTCTTCGGGATCGTGCTTGTCGGAGCTGAAAATACTATCCACGATGGTCGCATCCGGGTCCGCCAGTACCCCGCGATACCCGTTGAGCTTCTTGCTGATTGCCCGGCCCAGTATCACCGCATCGGTCCGCTGATAGCCGTAGCAATCGATCTGCACCCGCGCGTACGTCAACCCCGTGTGGCACTGCAAGCTGCGCCCGGTAGTCACGTCGGAGGCCCAGCGGTAAGTCCAGCTCGGCAGTGCCGTCCCCTTTGGCAAGCCCCCGAGAAACCCACCCGGCGCCGGCAACATCGCCGCCACGTCCGCGTCGCCGTTCACCAGCATGACCAGCCCCTCTTCAATCACGCCGGGATCTCCCCTTCCTGGTGCTGGCCCTCTCTCCCGGCCCCGTGGCGCCGTCACGCCGCAGGACATTCATGTCTGCCGCGTCGTAACGCCGCACGAGATTCGTCTCGACGCTTTTTCGGCCTCCCATCACGAGCATCACGCCCGATACACCCGCGCCCCGTCGTTCAGCAGGAACACAATCTCCGCCGCCAGCACCTCGGCCGACTTCTCATCGTCCTCCGGCCCGACGATAAACCGCGCCAGGTCCTTGCCCATATCGATGCTGATGGCCAGCCTGTCTTCCAACCCGTTCCCGGTCTCATACTGAATGCAGGCGATCTCGTGATGGCAATGCGCCGGCGGAGGCACCGCCGCCTCCAGCCGTTTCAGCAGCTCGATCCAATAGGTCCTCATCCCACCCTCGTTATGCCGCCGGTGACTTCCGTCTCGGCAATCAGCCTCTGCGCCGACTCCAGCATCTCCGTCTCGCACCCCTTGAGATCACACACCCGCATCCACCCCACCGCCTGAACAAACGCCTCGGCGATGTTCCTCAACCGGTCATGCTGCTTACACAGCACCCCCGCCGCACTAACCGCAAACTCCCGCTCCGAAGCCAGCGGCTTGCGAGGCACTAGCATTGCCCGTACCCCGGCTCGAAACCCCATCCGGGCGGCGCGCCCATCGGATGTCGCCTGTCGCCCCGATCCGCCCCAAGAATCGGATGCCATCCACCAAAATATTCATCCAGCGGCCACAAGGGGTACGGCCGAATCTCGGCGAATGTTCGCCCCAACTGCTGCTCAATGCGGTAGACGTCGTGAAAGAAGGTGCCCCGGTCGATCCGGAGTTGGAGGCAACAGACTTTCCAGTCCGCACCTAAGAGGCAGTGCCATCTGAACACTTCGTGGTCGTACTCATTCAACACTCGCCGGCTCACCAGACAGAAGTCAGCCGTAAATTCTTCACTCTTGCGGGAGTAGGTACAGCGCCCCTTGGGGCCCTGAGCCAGTTCCAAAGAAACCGTGCTGGCATGCCCCGCGCGGGCGCTGCATTCGCGAAAGCGGTTGAGACACGCACGAAAAGCCCGCCTGTAAACACAGTTGCAGGCGACCTCTCTGCCATGTCTGACAAGGCGCGTTCCGTTGCCATGGCAGTAGCTGCAGGCTACCATGGCAAGCCCGATCGAGGAGGACCGGTTCCAGGCGCCCATCGATCCCTACACCCCCGCCCACAAACTCAGCGATTCCGGACGCCGGATCCACTCCTTGGTCCGCGCCAACTGGTCGTACTGCACGTGCCAGTTCATCGCCCGCTCGGCCGGATCGTACCGCGGCACTCGATCCACCAACACCTTCCGCCGCGCCTGCTCGACCGTCCGCAGTGGGTAGTGTTTCAGCACCAGCTTGTCTGGCGAAACCACCCGCCCGCGGAACCGCGCCTCATGCCCGCCCGACGAAGCCAGATCCACCCGCCCCGAATGCTTCCAGGCCTTGACGTGAGGCAGCCGCGAATCCACCGCCGGCCGCTCGTAATACGGGAAGTGCCGCTCCGGATCCCCCCGATACAGATCGTCTGTAGGCCAGAACTGGAACACTTCGAAATCCACCGCCGTATAGCCGCGCGTATCCGCTAGCATCAACGCATCCCGCAGCGTCAACCCCCGCACGCTCGGCCGCCGGATCTCATCGGCATCGTGATGCATCGCCCAGGTGGCGCCGCACTCCGCCGCCAGCACCTCGACCCTTCGCAGCAGCGGGATCCACGAATACCACCGGCTAATCCCCTCGACCGGAAACTGTTCCAGCCCCTCCACCCCAAAGTCCCGCGCGATCGCCGCGCTCCCATCCGTCGACCCGTTGTCGATGACATAGATCTCGCACCCCTGCTCGCGCAGATGCTTTAGCGTCCAAGGCAGAATATCCGCCTCGTTATAGACACACACAAATGCCATCACCCTGAACGCACTCACAGCCCTTCTCCTCTTTTCTGTAAGGTGGGACAGGCTTCAGCCTGTCACTGGAGTTTGGCCATTTAGCCGGCGTGCTGGTGGTGGTAGTGGCCTCTGGTGGGACAGACGGTTTCGCCTGTCGAGCCGGCTGAAAGCCGGCTCTGGACAGGCTTCAGCCTGTCAATTCTGCAAGGTGGGACAGGCTTCAGCCTGTCAATTCTTACTTCTCCGCCCGGTGAGTCGCGTTCATCGGCCAGCCCCGTGGATCACCGCATAGCACGGTTCCTTGCGGAATGGTCGGACCTGCCACCACTCCGTCACAATCTCAAACCGCCGCTCGATCATCGCCCGGAACTCTGCCGGCGTGAAATCGCGCTTGTGGTGCGGATTGTGCGCCACACTCGGCACCACCGGCGTAGAAATTACCAAGTGCTTGCTGAAGCGGGCCACCTGCTCCAGAAACTCTTCCGGATACTCCAGGTGCTCCAGTACCTCGAACGCCACCGTCCCCAGAAAGGGCCCCTGCGCCAGCGGATCGGACGGCAGCACGAAGGTGGCAAATTGCTCTCGACGCTCCCGCGCAATAATCAAGGCCGTCAACGAAGCATCCACGCCCACCACCGTATTCCCCGCACCCGCCAGCATTTCGGAGCCATACCCCACCCCGCACCCGAAATCCAGCACCCGCCCCCCAAGAAACACCCGCCGCGCGAAATCGTACCGTTCCAGATGCGCGTTCCGCTCCCAGCAATCCGGACACTCGTCAACGTCCAGACATCCCCCGTCCTTGACGATCCAGTCCCAGATCGGAACATCCTGCAAGTACTGAAGCACCCGCCTCACTCTTCTCTCTCCTTGCTCATCGTGGCGCGGACATTCATGTCTGCCGCGTCGAGATTCGTCTCGACGCTTTTCTCCGCGTCCCCCCACTTCTCCGCCAGGATCCGCAGCCCCTCAGCCGTATCTCCACCGCCCCCATGCGGCCGAAACGTACTCCGCAACGAGCCGTGATCCACGAAGCAGCCGTCGTAGACCGACACCGTCAGCCCCGCCCGCCTCACACGCCGGCAATAGTCCACGTCCTCGCCCCCGTACGTCACGAATCGCTCATCCAGCAGCCCCACGCTATCGATCACCCTTCTCGGAATCAGCACCCCCAGAAACGCCACCGTCGCCGTCGGCCAGACTCGCGCAGCAACACGCCCACGCATCGGCCGATATCCGATCGACTGCTCCGGGTAACCGGTCACGTTGGTAACCGCGCTCAGCACTCCAATCCTCTCCGAGGCCCGCGCCGCAGCCCGCATCCACGACACCCCGCCTTGAGTCATCACCAGCGCATCGTCGTTGAGCAGGAACACGTCATCCTCGCGCGCCGCCCGGATCCCCAGATTCACATTGCGCGCGAACACGAACGGCCGCTTCCCCTGCACCCGGATCATCGTCCGCCCCGAAGCCGCCCCCTCTGGCAGCCCATCGTCCACCACGATCGGCAGAATCCCGCACTCGCACCGGTGCAGCGCATCCAGGCACGCCTCCAGGTTCCCCGCATTCCGCGAGCAGATGATCGCACTCAGACCAGACATGGCGCCTCACACTCCCTGTAGCACCCCGTCCCCACCTTCCGCGGCGACGTGTTCCCCTCATGCACCGAGGCCCACATGAGATCCCCACCCGGCACAGTCGACAACTGTCCCAACTGCGCCGCCCCGCGGATAAATACGCCATCCGCCCCGAGCTGCTGCACGGGATACGGATGCTCCAGTCCCCACGCCCGCCAGTACGCTAGCGAAGTATCGAGTGCAAACCCCGCCGCCCCGTCGTAGAACCACCAGTGCGGCCCGTCCGTAAACCGCATGTTGTGATACCCGGTGACCGCCTGATGCCCCAACACCAGCCGCTCCACCTGGTCCATCAACCGCCCCGGCGCGCTCCAGTCGTCGTCGTCCCAATTCGCGCAGATCTGCCCCGTCGCCAGCGCCATCCCGCGATTCCGCTTCGCCCCGAACACCAGCCGCGGCACGCGAACGTACGCCGCCCAGACATGCCCCGTGAACTCCACCCCCACACACAAATCCGCCACGCTCTCCGCGTCGCTATCGTCCAGCACCAGCAACTCCCGCGGCTCGTACGTCTGACCCCGGAAGCACTCGATCGCCCGCGGCAAGAACTCCCGCCGGTTCCGCGTCAAACACACGCACGTCACCAGAGGCCAAGCGTTACCCCGCTCATCGCTCATAACACCCCCAAGAGTCTCAGTACCGATACCAGGCCAGCAGTGTGTCGCCTACCTGCGGAATCGCCCCGGAAACGAAGGTAACCGTGGCGCCCGAGAGTGCATAGTCCTGAGTGCCGTCGCTGGTGCCCTTCTGCGCCAGCCCGTTCCGGAAGAGCTGCAGCGCCGCGGCCGGACTTGGCGTATGCGCCAACGTGAACGCCCCGTTGATGCCGTCGATCGTCCCTGCTGGCGACTCCTGGTCCGCAAAGTTCAGCCCCGCCGTGACGACCACACCCGGCGCCGCAGACGGCACGCACAAACTCGGCGCCACTTCCACCGCGCCTACATCCAGCGATCCCGCGCTAGTCGGAATATGCCAGCAGCTCGGCCCCCACGCATAAGGCCCCACCGACCTGCCGCCCAGGATCTGCCGCGGCACCGCACACGTCACCTTGTACCCTTGTCCCGCCGGCGTCGCCGTATCCGTAGGCGCCACCGCCACCGAAAACACACCCCGCGCGAACGGCACTGTTATAGGCACCCCGATCACTCGGTACCCCGTTGCCGCCGCGGTGAACGGCGCCACTGCCTGGACCACACAGGATCCCGAAATCAGATCGCCCGCTGGGCTGGTCATCATCGCCGTAACCGTCGTAGTTGGCCCCGCGGCTTGTCCCACCGCCACCGCGGCCAACCCGATCAGCCAGCCCCTCACGTGTTCGCCCCCAACCCGATACACCGCAGTTGGAGCACGACACCCCTCTCCTCCACGTCCTCAGGCACCTGGATCAGGTACATGCTCCCCTTAGCAACGTTCTTGACCCGCATCTGCGGCAAGACCCCGTCGATGTAATGCATCGTCACGATGACAAAGGTCTGAGCAGTGTCCTGCCCGCTGCGAATTACTTCTCGGCCCGGTAACACTTCGATCGCGGCATTCAACCCATCCGCGAACAAAACCGGCACCATCACCGGACCGCCAGGCCCGACCTTCGGCGGACTCGCCGCCGCATCCGTCCAGATCTCAACCCGATGAATCAGCCGGCCGGCGTCCAACTCCGGCCACCCGTCGATCACTTCCACCACCGGACGTTGACGCGGCATCGTTACCCTCGCGTCGGCGAAAAGTCGATCACCGCGCAGTCCAGAAAAATCTGCGCGATATCGTCCGGTACCTGGCCGATCGTCCCGCGCTTCCGAAACCACAGCGCCACCAGGTTCAGGATTCCCAGGATGATCAGTTGCGGCACGCCAGTAACAATCGTCGATGTCGGCTGCTGCCCCGGCAGTGCCGGCGGCGGACTCGCCAACTGGTGCACGTCCACCATCGCGGGGTCCGGATCGTATCCCGCCGTGTAATCGATCTGGACCGCATTCGCCACGTACAGATCCGCTGGCCAGTAAGTCCCTGGAATCGGAAAGATCCGCGAAGGCTCGCTGATCCGGTCCACCACAAAGTCAGTGTCCGCGTGCAGCACCTTCGCCGACCCATCCGGCGCGATGTAAGTCATCCCCTGGACACTCACCACCGGCGAATACCCCAGCTTGATCATCTGCGAGTAGTTCCACAGCGTCGTAGAGTACCGTGGCAAGCTGTAGTAATTCGGCGGATAGGCCAACTGTGACTGAATCGTGTCCGTATAGTACGGATGCGAATCCAGCACCTGCACAAACGTCCGCTGCGCCAATGCCCGGCAAGTCAAAACCTCGCCTTTCTCCCGCGCGGCCGAAATGAACCCCTGCAGGATCGCGTCCTCGTTCGTATACGAGTCCGGCAGCCGCAGAAACTGCCGCATCAGGCCCAGCGGCACCGGCTCCGCAACCGGCAACGACGTCTGGCGGCAATACCCCATCTACGTCGCCCCCCTCGTTGCTGCCGTTGTGGCGCGGACATTCATGTCTGCCGCGTCGAGATTCGTCTCGACGCTTTTCCGGCCCCACTTATCCGCGTTCATCGGCGTTAATCCGCGGCCAATCCTTCTTCCGCGTCCTTCTCGGCCTAGCCGGCTCTCGCACCGCCCGCTCCGGCGCCCCCTCCGTCATCGCCGCTTCAGGCGCCGCCTCCGTCATCACCGCCTCCGGCGCCACCTGAGCAGGCCGGACATTCTCCAGCCCACAATTGACACAGATGGCCTTGGCGTCCGGCTCCCACCCGAACTCCCGCCGGCAGTAGTCACAACGATCGTGAATCATGGAAAGGAAGGGACGGCACCCCTCAGCGCCGCCCCTCTTCAGGAGGAGGAAACCTTGTTGCGCCTCTTCGTGCGCTCTTTGCCGTGAACTCCTAGAAGACGTTCTGGCCGACAATCACCGGATGCGTCCCCGCATCCAGCAGGTTCCCGTCATACCGCGAGAAACCCCAGGAACGCCACCTGGCCGAACTCCGCAAACCGCTCTTCCAGGCGCAGGATCGACATCTCCTTCACCCGGCGGATCATGTACTTCGGCAACTGCCCGAACAGCACGGTCTTCCGCACCGCGCCCGGCGAGCTTGGCGCCGTCTGGAGCTGGTCCATGTCGTTGTTAGCCATGTACCCATAGCCATTGATCGTGTCCGGCTGCCCCACCCCGATGCCCGGCTGCCATAACGGCCGCCCGTACTTGTCCTTGATTTTCTTGATCGCCGCGACGGTCTGATCGTGCATCATGTACTTCGCCCCGCGGCGATACACGATATCCAGCGCATGCTCCAGCGAGACGAAATCGTCCGACCCGATGGTGTTCACCCCGCTCACTCCGTCGTTGCCGCCAGCCCCCACGAACGTGGGCCCGACAGTCGCCGCAGTCACGATCCCGTTGAAGGTCGTGGTCCCGACGCCGGTGGTCGCCTTGGTATTAAGGATGCGGCCCATGCGCTCGCCGAACCGGTCTTTCAACCAGTCCTCGATGTTGAACGCGCTATCCTGCAGCAGCTCGATCGACACCTGAATCAACCTGGTCGAAAACTTGAACGCACCAAACACGATGTTGCCCATGTTGATGACGCCCTGCGATACCGTGGCCTGCTCGTCCACCTGCTCGCCGATTACGTTCGTGTCGTTGCTGATCGGGAACGGCAGCGGCTGCCCCGTATCCGTCGGCATGATCCGCGGCATTCCCGGCCCGCCGTCGAGCATCGGCCCGTAGTACTTCATGGCTTGCTCGATCTCATCCACGAACCCCACCGGCACAAAGAATCCGGAGGTCGCGCCCGGGTAGGCGCCCTGCTGGCTCATCGCCCCGCCCGTGATGCCGGCTCCGCCGCCCACCGCGCGCAGCTCGCGCTCCCACTCTTCGCGCGTCAACTGGATCTGCTGCCGACCGCGCGATTCCAGGATCGTCCGGTCCCCCTGGCTCACGCCGCGGATCTTGAAGTCCGGCCGCGCATACAACCCAAACTTCAAATAGCTGCGATACGCCGCGCGGTAATCCTTGTCGGCCTGCTCCGCCGTCGCCGCCGCATCCGCCGCTCCACCCGCGGGCTGCCCCGCCGGCGGCGCTCCCGTCCCCCGCGTCTCCTCTATCAGCCTTTCGATGCGCTCATGCCGCTCGATCTCCGCCTTCAGCCGATCCGCGTCCACCATGTGCGCGTCGAACTGCCTGTTCCGCTCTTCCGTGTTCAACGCCGCATTGTCCAACACTCCCTGCGCCAAGATACAGATCTTCGCGCGATCCTCGCGCAACTGCCGAGCCTTCGATAGTTCTGGCAAAGTCTTTTCTCCATTGACCCGTTGCCCTTGTATCAGCTCAGCACCCGAGCGCCCCGGCGCCCCGGCCCTCACATCCCGGCAGCACGAAGGTTGGCATCCAAGCCAGCGGCATCCCGCCCTCCATCACCGGCCCCACGTGCGCTTCGGTTCGGTACAGAATCCGCACCGAACCGAAGCGCCCATCACCTCGCCGCTAACCTTTACGCACACGGCCGAATGGACACGCTCACCTCCTGGTAAGCGCCTTCTTTCGTCTCCCAGTCACTGAAGCCCATGTGACCATTCGCCGTAACCATGACCTCCTTCTCCGGACCGAACGTGTCCAGGCATTGAGAGATCGTGTCCCGCACCCGCTGAACCGTCTCTCTTTCGCCTTCGTCCGTCAATCCGGCATGTGCATCCGCGAGGGGCTGCGCAAACTGGCGTTCCAGCTCCGCCTTCACCTCGGCCACTTTTCCACGTGTACTTACGCTCCAGCTCATAGCTCTCTCCCTTTCCCTACTTCCCGCGTCGCGTCAATTGCTTTTAAGCGCTTTAGAGCTTCGTGAACCGCGGGCCCCACGTCGTAGACCGCAAAAGAACCGGCGCCCGTGCGCAATGATTCGGCGAACCAGCCTTCCACTTCCTTGGGATCAGTCGAGAATCTCACGATCGCCGTGCTCTCTCTCCGCCTCCGCTTCCGCTTTATGACCCGCTGGCCCATCCATGCCCCCCGACGCTACCGCGCCATCGCCAGCCGCAACCGCTGCCGCCGCGATTCGAGGGCCGCATCCACCGAGGGAACCCGCACCACCGCCGGCGCCTTCAACCGCTCCGGCACATTCCGATGCGCCTGCAGACTCCGCGAGGACTGCGCCATCGCCAGCATCTCCTCTTCCGGATCCTCATCCCCCTCGGCCGGCTTCGCCGCGGCCGACACCTCCGTGCAGAACCCCTTTGCCAGGCAGTCCGCCGCGTTCATCCACGTCTCCGCGTCCATCAGCTTCTGCACGCTCGCCATCGGCATCTTCGTCCGGTCCACATACGTCTGCGCGATCGCCGTCGAGATTGTGTCTAGCGCGTCCGCCATCGCGGCATGCTCGTCCGCCGTCCCATAGCACCCGTCCGAAGCGTTGTGGATCATCATCAGGCAGTTGCTGCCCATCACAATCGTGTCCCCCGCCATCGCCACGATCGACGCCGCCGAAGCCGCGAGGCCATCCACTCGCACCGCCACCGGCCGCCCCTGCGCCCGCAACACGTTGTAGATCGCGATCGCTTCGAACGCATCGCCGCCGGCAGAGTTGATGCACACCCGAACTTGCTTATACGGCGCCGCGTCGAGCTGCGTCCGCACCCACTTCGCCGTGATCCCACCCGTGAAACTCCAGAAATCCTCGCCGATGTCGCCGTACACCGACAGCTCGCACGTCCCGTCCGCCTGCACCGCTGCGCGAAACTCCGGCGCCCTCGCCGGCATCGCCACCAACACCCCCAGCCGTTGCCGCGATTCCTTCACTCGCACATCCGGTGCCGGCGCACTCGCCGCTGGCCGCTCCAGACGGCTGCGGATCTCCGCCGGCAGACCGTCCGGAAACATCGCGCGCTGACTCAGCTCCGCGTTCGTCCCCGTATACGCCGGGAACGTCACCGTCGAGACGTCAAACAGGTCCACGTCCACCAGATCGCGGATCTCGATCCCGCCTTCCTTCACCCACCGATCGCCACCTGCCCGGCATTCGAATCCGAAGCTGCCCTCATTCACATCCCCGCGGTCCACCAACACCGCCAGGTCCCGCGCATAGCTCGTATCCGGTAGCAGCGTTTCAAAGCGCAGCCCCGTCTCATCCTCCGACAGAACGGTAGTCTTCACCGACGTCCGCCCGAGCACGCGGTTCGGATCGTGATTCTGCAGGTGTCGGACGTCTTGCCCCTCGCGGATCGCCCGCGCAAATGCGCCCGGCATGACGCGCTCCCGAAACATCTTGTTGCCGGCGCCAATCTCCGCTACCGCCCCGAACACCGCCACGTGCCCCGACAGGTACTGCTTGCCCTCGCGCTTCTCCGCGCGCAGCCCCTGCACCTTCACCGTCCGAACCTCTCTCATTCGTCTCCTCCCGTAGCAGCAGCTTCGCCTTGACGGGCCCGGGCCTCGCCCGCCTCCCGCCAACAACACGCCCGAATCTCGCGGATCGCGCGCCCCAGCTCATCCGTCGCGACCGCACCCGCCTGCTCCGCCGTCCACCCGGCCCCGCGTTTCGCCAGGCCGCCGATATACTGCTCCACAAACTGGTTGGATTCGCCTTGCGCCGGCGCCTCCAGCCCCAACCCGCTCGCCGCCTCATCCACAAACTGGTCCCGCAATGCGTATAAAACGGCCCCGAAACACCCGCGAAATGCCGCTAAATCACGCTTCTCACGCCGCAGAACACGCCCTAAAGCATCCCGAAACAACCCCAAATAAGCTCGCGCTCCGCCGAATGGCTTCCCCGCGGCCGGCTGCTCCCCACCCGGGTTCTGCTGGCTTGGATCCACTGGCGTAGTCACCAGCGTCATATTCACCGGCATGCGGAACTCTTCCGCCCACTCTTCCTCGATCGGGTTCAATTTCTCGATCGCGCGGATGTCATTCGGACACAGATACGACCACTGACTCCCCGACGCGTTGAACTTCTCGCGACTCTGCGCATCGCCACGAATGAATCCACTCACATCGAAGTCGACAAACATCCGCGACCGCGGCGTCCGCCCGATTCCCCGATTTGGAAACAGCTTTCGCTTCCACTCCTGTCGGATTGCGTTCAGCCACGGTTCCAGCGCCAGGTCCAGCAGTTCCTGATTCTCCTGCTCCGTCGACGCCTTCGACCCCTTGCTCGTATCGCCCACCAACCGCACTGGCAGATGCAACAGGGACGCGATCTCTGTCCGGATGAACACCCGCTGCTCCACCGTCTGCGATTCCTGCGCGTTGTTGCTCATGGGGGTGAACTTAAACCCCGCCGGCATCACCGCCACCCGGTGTGCGTTCTCCCCACCCTGCGCCTCCGCCCACGATGCCCGTGCCTTCTCGTACCGCGGATCGCCCGGCATCATCCCCACCGGCATCTCCAACACACCGCCAGGCTTCGCAAAATTCGCAAAATACTTCGCCCCGAACTTTTCCGTCGCCAGTGCCAGCCCCAGCGTCTGCCGTGCCAGCCACACCGTGGACTGCCCCAGCCTCCCGTCCAGCGCCAGCCCGGGCACGTGTAGCATGTCCTCCAGCGGGATCACCCGCCGTGAAACGGCGCTCCTCCCCACCTCCTCCATCCCGTCGGTTGTCTCGTAGTACATCCGCCCCATCGGGATCTGCACGGGGAACGGCCGCCACGGCGCCGGATCCACCCAGAAGGTCTGTAACGCCCGCTTCGGCCGCGTCTGCCCCGGATTCCGCGGCCACAGCGCGACGGGCGCGTTGCCGGCGTCGCGCTGAATCTCTTCGTACCCGTTGCCCCACGCCAGACAGTGACACAGAAACGCCTTGAGCAGCGTCTGCGCGCTCATCTCATCGTTAGGCTCCAGCGCGATCAGATCGTAGCTCTCGTGATCGAACGCCATCCGATGCGCCACCCGCCGCCCCTTCAGCGCCGGCACGCGCTCGTAGAGTTGGATCGGCAGCGAGGAGATCTTCCCCGCGATCAAATCTACCCCGGAGAGAAACGTCGAAACCTGAAACGCCGTCAACTCACTGACTCGAATCCCCGAGTCAGTGCGGCCGCCGTTGAAGATATCCAGCAGCCACTCCGCCGGATACGATAGCGGCGTCTGCGGATTCTCCAGACTGGAGCGCGTCTCCGCCACCGGATACCGCCAATCCCGCGACAAGACCGCCAGCGAACTAGATGGCATCGAACCTCGACAGCGTAATCCCCGGCTCGATCACGAAGAAGTCCAGCCCCGGATAATCGGCCCGCAACCGTTCCAGATTCTCTTCAAGCCGCTGCCGCAGCTCCGGATCCGACAGAGGAAAATCCACCCTAACGACATACAACCCCTTCGTGCCTGCCGTGGCGCGGACATTCATGTCTGCCGGGTCGACATTCGTGTCGACGTTCTTCGATCGCCACACCCGCTGCCACCAGGTCACGCCTCCGCGTCCTCCACCGACACCACAATTGGCCCCTCACGCACCGCGGGCTCCCCATCCATCGCGTCCGCAATCATCTCCTCGAGCGCCTCGGCAGAAATGTCCGAATTCTCGATCTCCAACACAAATCGCTTCTTCACGCTCTCTTTCCCTCTGCTTCCTCCGCGTTCTTCCCTCCGCGTCTCCGCGTCTCCGCGGTGAGCTGGGGTTCTCACCAAACCTCGATCTCCCCCGAAGCCTGCGGCGCCAGCACGATCGCCCGTGCGAACCCCGTCACCGTCGACGCCACCAGGTCGATGCGCTTCGCCGACGTTCCCCGCTTCGGCCGCATCGGCTTCGCGTTGTCCCCGCCGTCCGTTGCCAGCGCCAGGCAGGACACGTGCCACCGCAGGATCGGATGGTTCCCATGCGCCAGGTTCAGGCTCCGATACAGACCCAAGAATTTCTTCGTAGCTTCCGTCAACCCCGCGTAGGTCTGTGGAATGTCGACACACGTGAACCCCTTGGGCACGAGCACCAGGTTGCAGGCCGCCTTCATTCCGCCCCACTTGTCGAACGTCACCTCCCGCACGTCGAAGATCTTGGAGCAGGCCTCCACCTGGTCCAGCAGCTCCAGTGTTTTGATCTCCGCCCCTTCCGACGTCCGCAAAAAACCCTGGTCTTTCCAGAGCTTCAGCGGCGCCCGCGTCCGCCGCTCCAGCTCGGCTACCTTGTCCTCCGGCAGCCAGGCCCACAGCAACAGCTTCCACGGCTCGGCCGTCTCCACCGGCGGAAACACCAATGTCATCCCCGCCATGTCGGTGGTCCACGCCAGATCCAGCCCCGCCACGCACTGCCGGCCGGCCAGCCCCCAGGCCTCGATCAGCCGGTCCATGTCGTACTTCTCCCAAGTCCGCAGGTCCACCCCGCCAGGCGATGGCGCGGCGCCCCAGACCTCCATGTCCACTTCCGGCGTCTCTCCCTCCGCCACCTGCACGTTGAGGTTCAGCCGGAGATACGCCGCCCGCTTCCCAGGCTTCGCGATCGCCTCGTTCAGCAGCTCCACCAGGCGTTCGTCCTTCAGGTACCCGCCGTTGTCTTCGTGCGAAG
Organism: Terriglobia bacterium; assembly: GCA_020073365.1. GTDB lineage: Bacteria > Acidobacteriota > Terriglobia > Bryobacterales > Bryobacteraceae > JAIQFL01. Next base: position 28,670 of record JAIQFL010000119.1, read on the forward strand.
GATTGGCCACCACCCTTGCCTCGCGCGACTTCCAGTACTCCGGATCGTTCGCGATCCGCCGCTCGTCCGCCCCGTAGATCGCCGCGTAGAACGACTCCGAAATCAGGCTCCCATCGAGGATGTGCCGCGCAAATTCGTGCTCCTCGTACCACAGCGGCGATTCGAACTCTTCGCCCATCGTGGTGATCTCCCAGATGAGCGATTCGGGCACGTTGACCGCACCCTTGACCATCACGTCGAACACCGACGCAGCCTTCTCCGACTTCCACCGGTGCAACTCGTCGAACACCGCGAACACCGGCTCGATCCCGTCCTGGACGTCGCCGTCCGTCGAGATCACCGCGTATATCGCGCGCCCGTCGCGCCGCAGCAGCCGCCGCGTCGAATCCAGATACCGAATCTGCTGGCTCAGCTCCGGAACGCGCTTCACATAGTCGCGCGCAAACTCGTAGACGATGCCCGCCTGGTCCTTGGCGGACGCCACCCCGTACATCTTCTGCGTACGGTTGACCCCCTCGTCGCGGCCGGCCCGCCACAAGTGATAATCGGTCAGCCCACCGGCCAGCGTCGACTTCTGATTTTTCTTGGGGACGCAAAGATAAACCCGCCGGTACCGCCGCAGCCCGTCCGGCCGCAACGTGCCGTACACATTCCGTAGGGTCTGCCGAACCCACGGGTCCATGTGGTAACCGAACGGCGGATACAACACGAACTCGAAGAACCGTATAACCTCGCAGGCCCGGCACTGCGGTTTGCCGTTCTGCCGGACCTCGCACCACGTCTCCGCCCCGCAGTATCCGCATACATCCGGCCTGTAGATCATTCACTCTGTGGTGGGACAGGCGGTTCCGCCTGTCTCGCCCGCTTGCGGGCGGATCCCCGCCTCCAACTTCTCCACACGCTGGATCGCCTCACGCAACAACCGCTCGATCCGCGCTCCGGCCGGCGTCACAACCCACTCTGCCAGCCGGACCTTGGAGTCGCGACCGTGGCCCCAGGTGGCCATCCGCCGCCGCGATTCCCGCAGCAGCACCACCCGTGCCTGCGCTTCCGCCAGCGCCCCAAGCGCAAAACTCGGCGCCGCTGCCGCAGCGGCGTAGGCGTGCAACGCCCGCCGCACACGCCCTCGTATGCGCCGGCAGGTCAGGCGGAAATTTCTTTCCCTGTCACCAAACAGCGATAACTGACCACGCCTTGCCATGCAAGCCTTAGCCACAGAGCGCCTGCTCGATCGTCACCGGCGCCGGTCCGCCGCCAGATTCAGGGAAAGACACCACCCCGCCCGTCTCCTGCAGCCGCGTGCCAGCCACCGGAGTTAAGCCGAACTGCAGCTCCATCCGGTACACCCGCCCACTCACCTGGCCGATCGCCAGCGCTAGCCGCCGCCCCTCCGGCGAGGTCGCGAGCACCACCTCCGGCCCGCCCCGCAACGTCCGGCCCGCCGCCTTAGCCTCGCGCTTCATCGTCCCCAGCAGCCGCCGCCGGCCGACCTGCAGCTCGTTCAGCTCCGCCACATCCTCGCACAGCCGCCGCAACGCGAACCCATCCACCTGGCGCAGGATCCCCGTTGACGCAGGAGATTGGCGATGCGATCGCCGGCTACATCCAGGACGGTCGTCCTCAGACCGCCGTGGATGCTCTGTTTATTCGATCTCGCGCACCCTTTCGAGCTCTCGCGAACCACTGTGCAATCTCGATGATCGCTGCCCAGGCCATGCGCCGGGCTGGTGTCG
>JAIQFL010000564.1 GCA_020073365.1 Terriglobia bacterium
AAACGGATCGCGGTAACTTGGCCGGCAGTGTTGCTCTGGATCAGAGTCCCAAGCTCGTAGTTCAAGTTAGTGCCGTCGCTCTGGCTAAGTTCGGCGGGTACCTGCGTGGTGAACAGCGTTTGGGCGGTTACTATGGCGGTGAAGGCAATACCGGAGATGTTCGCGCCTGCCACCGTGACCGAACTCTGCGCGGGAGAAAACCCGAAGTTCAATTTGGATGGTGTGATGGTGTAACTGCCGTTGGGCAAGCCTGCGACGCTGAAGCTGCCTGAGGCATCGGTCACCGTGGATGCGGTTGCGGCGCCGGTCAGGGTAATGGTGATTCCAGAGCCGTTGGCGGCGGGAGTGACCGAGCCGGAAATCGAATACGTCGTACCGGAGGATTGAGACCCAGCGAAGTTCACGCCGCTCACACTGGCGCCGGTAACTGGCACTGCTGTACTCACCGGGCTGAATGAAGAGCCCGTCTTGCTCGGCGTCACACTGTAGATACCGCTAATCAAGCCACTAAATGTGTAGTTCCCTGAACTATTCGCCGTGACTGACGCAGAGGAAGTTCCGCCCAGGGTTACGGTCGTCCCGTTCCCAATGGTGGATGGACTGATTGTTCCTGAAATACTATAGGGTCCCGGCACTGTCACCGAAACACCCGGTCCGGGAGTCTCGATATTGCCGCTGTCATCGGTGGCGCAACTCATCAGCGTCAGAGGTCCCATCTGTTCCGGGGTAAAGGCATAGGTCCAGCTTGCCCGACCGTCGGCCGGATGCCAAGTTTGTCCTCCGTCCGCGGAGACTTCCACCCCGCCGATGACTCCGCCCCCGCCATCGGATGCAGTACCGGCGACCGTTACCTGAACTCCTACGCTCAAGTTCGCACCTGAGGTGGGCGAAGTAATCGTTGAGATTGGTGGAGTTGCATCGGTTGACTTGGTGGCCAGAAGTAGGCCGCCCTGAATCGTCGCGGGCTGAACATTCATATCCGCGAATAGATTGATCGTCGCCTGTTGCATGTCAGCGCTCGGTGCAGGGGTGGCGAAATCGAATGCATTATCATGGTTGTTATCCAGACCCCACGACCATTGAACGGTGCCGGCCCCGAAAACGAGCGCTCCACTGTGAGCGCGGTACAACGTCAGGTGATGCGTGGCCACTCCGGAACCATATACTCCGCCGTAGTCCAACAAATAATCAGAAGTCAAGCTCTGCGTAGTCGTTGACAGCTGGAATAGGCCGGCTGGCCGAAATCCATTATCGTCCGCGATGTCCCATTCGTAGCCCAGAGTTCCCCTCGGGAGGGTGGCCGTCTGTCCGGAGGACAGGTTGGAGATACTCGTGTTTCGCCAGAAGCGCATCTTCCCGTCTGCGGAGGGCACCTTGATGGAGAGTCCATCATTATCAGTGCCAGGACCATTGACCATGAAGATCGTGCCCGTCAATCCGTTTTCGGGCCTTCCCCCGTCGGCAGGCGGGCTGAATCTAGGATCACGCCACGTGCCGGTCCAAATGGGCGGGTCCATCGGGTCCAACTGAGATCCGCTTAACGTTTCTTTGTAACAGACCATAGTGCGGTAGGGCGTGCCGGAACCATCGATACTGTTTTCCCATCGAGTTTTCCAAAACACTTCATTCCCGCTGAAGAACGCCAGATTTACTCCGGCATCTCGAGCAGCTTCGACACTCGTGCGCATGCCCCCCGACCAATACTCGTCATGGCCGGTAGACATGAATAGCTTGTGATTCTGAACCAAACTGCCATTTCGGTCCGTGTCCACACTCGTAAAATAAGTGACATCGAATCCGTTCAATTCCAGCCATCGAACCATCGGATATTCGGCGCCGAAAACCCAACTGATGGCCTCAGTATTCCGAGTATTGAAGGGCCGGTTATAACTGACTTTATAGGAGCGGGTGGAGACAGGCCCGCCCCCGGCGGCGCCGTAAAGACTGCCAGTGCCGTTGTCGTTGTAGGCCTGCCAAGATGAGTCCGACGTCTTGAACAGAATGTCGGAATGGCTGGAATCGTTGCGCACGATGAAAACGATATGGCTACTCCCCCCGGTATCCGTCCGGATAAGTTTGGCGAAATAAATTCCTGAAGTAGCATTGGAAGGGACCGCCCAGGAGGCGGACACGGCCCAGTTCCCGCAGTCGTACAGTCTTGTTGCCGAATCCGTGAGGCACGCAGGTTGGGCTTGGGGGAGGGTGACCGAGGGGCTGACCGATGCAATCAATCGTGCGCCGTTCCCGCCGTAATATCCCATGCGGTAAATGTCCAGGCGATAGGATTTGGCGTTGGTATTGACCTTGAAGGAGACTGTCTGGCCGCGATTGACGCTGATGTCGGTGGCAAAGCCCTGAATAGTGCTGTCGCCAACTCCGCTTATTTGCCAAGTGCTGGACGGCGTTCCAGTCTTCGAATTTTCGCACACGATGTCATTGGCCATGGCAGGAGTGCAACCGAAGGTCTGCGCGCGGCCAGCCGACGGGAACCAAAGAAAGAACACGGCACCGAGAACGTACAACAGAGACAGGCGGACGCGCCGCGACAGCTTGGCTCCGCTACTCCGACGTCTCGAATTCTCTGTCGATAGCGCTACGTTTGGAATTCCGATCTGCTGCGCAAACGATGCCATTTTGAACATGAGTGACCCTAAACGCATAGAAAGAATGGAGTATGAGAAATTCACATACGGAGGGATAGCACTTAGAGCGCCGATTACGAAATGGAGTTGTTTCTGTATGTTATTGAAGCTGAAGCAGTTAGTAATTTGTCAGCTCAAAGAATTGGGCAATCTTTGGCTAGGCGGCAACTTAGTTGTCGGTTTAGAGGAGATACTGCCAGGTATGTGCAGGGGCTTGCGCACGAACTCGGTCGTGCGCTAGTTCAAATCTCGCGGATGGACTCGATGACGTGGGTTTGCTCCTGCTCGGTCATCTGATGAAAGAGCGGGAGAATCAGCCCTTGGTCGGTCACTGCTTCGGAGTGGCTCAACACCTTATCCCATTTTTCATCGCGATATGGCGGCTCACGATGGATGGACATGACGCCGCGACGCGTGGAGATGCCGCGCTCAAGCAGCCGTTGCATAAGATTATCGCGTGAGATAGGCGCATCCGGCTTGACCCGGATCATGTAGGACTGGAAGTTATGCCGGCGGCCGGCGGGCTCGCTAGGCGGAGTCAGCCATGCAAGCCGGCTCAGTTCTTCCGAGTAGCGAAGGGCCAACGCGCGACGACGAGCCAGGAACCCGTCGAGGCGGCCAAGCTGCACAAGTCCGATAGCAGCTTGCATGTCAGTCATGCGGTAGTTGAAGCCAACCTCATCGTACCCCTCCATCATGATGGATTTTGACTGATGGCGCGCGAGGTCGGACGTGGTCATGGCATGCTGCCGAAGGCGCCGCAAACGAGCTGCGATTTGTTCATCCGCCGTGGTCAACATTCCCCCTTCGCCCGTGGTCAGAATCTTCCGGGGATGGAAGCTGAAGCAAGCCATGAAGGAGTGCGGCAATCCTATCTTGCGGTCTTGATAAGCGGAGCCAATCGCGCAAGCAGCGTCTTCGATGACCATCACATTGCGACGCTGCGCGATTTCTAAGATTTCTGAAAGAGCCGCTGGCAAGCCGATTTGGTGGACTACCAGGATGGCCTTGGTGCGCGACGTAATCGCTTCTTCCACGCGATTGGGATCAAGATTGAACGTCACAGGGTCAACATCCACAAAGACGGGGGTGGCCCCCACATAGCGGATTGAGTTCGCCGTGGCGATGAACGATAGACTAGGACACAGGACCTCATCGCCGGCGCCGACAGCCGCCGCCACCAGCGCCAAGTGCAACCCAGTGGTGCAGGAGGAAACGGCGACAGCGTGCTTGGCGCCGACATATTCCGCGAAGCGATTCTCGAATTCGGCTACGCGCTGGCCCTGGCTCAGCCAGCCGCTCCGCAGAACCTGCAGCACTACCTGCTCCTCCTCCTCTCCGACAAAGGGACGAGCCACTGGAATCATCTTAACGGGTGTGCTTACGCTCATACGTTGGCTCCCATTTATGCCGAAGCGGGGGTGGCAACCCGGTTTGCCTGCCACCAATTGACGAAGCGACTCAAGCCCTCATCCAGCGTGACTTGAGACTGAAATCCGATGTACTGCTTGGCCCGTGAAACGTCCGCCAAGCGACGAGAGACCGGGTTCACCTTTCGCGGCGGTCCATACTCGGGTTTGAGATCCGACTTCATGACCCGCAGCAAACTGGCGGCGAGGTCGTTCAAGCTCGTTTCTACGCCGCTGGCTACGTTGAAGACGTCATCGGTCACATCCGTTTTGGCCGCCAGCACATTGGCGCGCGCGACGTCCTCGACATAGATGAAGTCCATCGTCTGGGTACCATCGCCCAAAATCAAGGGTGGCTTGCCCGCAGCGATACGCTCCATCCAGCGGATCAACACTTCCGTATATACGCCGTGAACATCCATCCTGGGGCCGTAAACGTTGAAATACCGCAAGGCCACATATTTCAGTCCGTGCATTTCGTTAAAACTGCGCAAGAGCCCTTCGTTAAACATTTTGGCGGCGCCGTATAGGGTACGATTGTTGTACGGGTGGTGTTTTTCGATGGTGGGGAAGTCTTCCGCCATCCCATACATCGAGGCGGAAGAGGCAGCAACGACTTTCTGGACCTTCGCGGCTACGGCCGCTTCGAGAACATTGAAGGTACCGTCGACCAGCACCTCCAGCGCGAGGCGAGGTTCCTCAACACATTGTGTGATGCGAAGGGCCGCCTGGTGAAAGACCAGATCCACACCTTGCATCGCGTCACGCAATAATGTGGCATCACGAATGTCGCCATCCACTATCTGCACGCGACCGTGGGTCATGGCCCACGCTAGGTTTTCGCGCCGACCGCGTACGAAATTATCCAAAACAATGATCTCCGGACAGCCGTCGCGGACCAGCAGATCCGCGATATGCGAGCCTATCAGTCCAGCCCCTCCCGTGATCAGAACCCGATTCACGTGCATGGTCTTACCCCCGTACATTCTTGGCGATCTCTCAATTCAAAATGCTCTACACGTCATACTTGGTGATTGATCCTCAGAAACATTGGAACCGCCTTGGACTCTGGGTGACACATCCATGGTCTGCATGATTGTCCCCATCGTGATCGTGGAATCAAAACACTGGCACGCCGTGATCTTCGCTCTTTCCCCCATCTGTTTCCTCAATTGCTTGTTGCAAACAAGCTGCTTGATGGCTTTGGTGAGGGAGTCTGCGGATTCTGGATCAACGATCAAGCCATTCTCGCCGTGCGAGATGATTTCGTTGTTGCCGCCAACGTTGGTGGCGATGCACGGCAGTCCCGCGGCCATTGCTTCGACCAAGACAAGCGCATAGGCCTGGCGATCTTCCAGCAAGTAACGGGCATCAACACGGTCATTTACTACGC
>JAIQFL010000565.1 GCA_020073365.1 Terriglobia bacterium
CCCTTCCCTAAGAAGGAAAGATGTAGCAAAGGTTCTCTTGGGTGTGATCGATGACGAGGGCGGACCGCTGATTCACAATTGCGCCTCCGAGGAGCAACAACGCTCGTTTGACGCCACCTGCCGCAAACTGCTCCGTTTCCTCTCTTCAGCCTCCGCCTGAAGGCAATTTACCCATAGATTCCTCCGACGAGGCATAAAAGCAAAGTCCGCTCACAACCGAACCCGCATAACGGGCCTCTCGGGCGCATGGCTCACACCTTTCTACTTCAAATGCTGCGCTATTATTGCAAGCGTCACGTTCGTCTCTACAAGGGGTTCGGCGCGTTCAAAATGTTTGTCTCGACGACGCACGCGAAGCAGGCGATGAAGGACGTGAAGAATACCCTTTACAAACAAGTGGGGTCCATCGACATGCGCCCCCAACTTCGGAATGAATTACTGGACGACGAAGCCTCGCGCGAGGATATCAGCACGATTCAATTTGAGGGGCTCAAGCCGGACCAGCGCAAGCGCATGTATGAACAGATCCAGTCGGTGTCCTCCGTCTACAACTGGCGGACATTGATCGAACAGTGGGAGTTTAAGGACGGGGAATGATGCCTGAGGCCTGAGCCTGCACATGCGACGACCCGCCCCAATCCGGCCTCCCCCTCCGCGGCCAATTACCCGCAATGCGAAAACTACACCGGCCCCGTTCGCCGCAACTTCTCAGGCGGAGGCGGCGCGAGACTGGCCGATGAAATAGACCTTCGCGGGCTGGCTAGCTGTGAGATCAGCATCCGCTCCGTGATGTTATCCCCGGCGCCGCAGTGGCTCCAAGAATCGTGGGAAACTGACAAGGAACTTGGCGCGGATCAGCTTTCGATGAAAGAGGCCGATGCCGAAAATCGCCGCCGCCCGCCGTGTGCGGAGTGATCTCCAACCACAATCCAGCCGATGATCCGGGTGTTCAGGCGGCCAAGCTCATTTTTTTTTCGGTGACCGGCAAAATCAAGGACTTCCCTTTTCCTTGGCCCCAAACCGCCATCTTTCGACGGCCCCGATCCGTCAGCCTCTGAAGTATGATATCGGGCAGATGAACCGCCGCAAATTCTTCTCCACCACCGGCGCCGCCGCCGCGGCGCTCACCGTGCCCGTGCGCCCCGCTCCGGCCGCACCCTCCAAGCCCGTGCTCATGAAGCTCGGATGCCAGAGTTCCCCCACGACGGACGCCCACCTGAAGTACCTGGCCCGCTATGGCGTGCGCAACATCTGTGGCTACCCGCCGATCGCCGACGGCAGGCTCTACGCCACCGTGGACGAGCTGAAAAGCATGCGCGACCTGGCCGACAGGAACGGCATCTCGGTGGACTGCATCGCGCCGCCCTTCCTCAGCTCCAGTCACATCGATCGCGAGAGACACCCCGCCATCATGCTGGCCCAGAGCCCCGAGCGCGACCGGGATATCGAGGCCCTGCAGACCATGATCCGAAACTGTGCGGCGGCTGGAATTCCCGCTATCAAGTACAACATGAGCATCCTGGGAGTGCTACGCACCGGGCGCTCTCCCGGCCGCGGCGACGCCCGTTACAGCACCTGGCGCCTGAAGGACGCACATCCCGATCCGCCGATGACCCGCGCCGGGGCGGTCAATGCCGACCAGGCCTGGGAGCGCATCACCTATTTCCTGGAACGGGTGATCCCCGTCGCCGCAGAGAATAAGATCCGCATGGCCTGTCATCCGCACGATCCCGGCGTGCCGCCCGAGGGCTACCAAGGCGTGGTGCGCGTGTTGGGTACGGTGGACGGCTTGAAGAAGTTCATCGGCATCCAGGCGAGTCCGTATCACGGGCTGAACTTCTGCCAGGGCACGGTCTCGGAAATGCTCCCAGACCCGGGCAAGGAAATATACGACGTGATCCGCTACTTCGGCTCGCGCCAGAAGATCTTCAATGTGCATTTCCGCAATATCCGCGGCCACCGCGATGAGTTCGTGGAGGTGTTTCCGGACGAGGGCGATGTGGATTTCGTGAAGGCCATCCAGGTCTATAAGGAAGTCGGCTATCCGTACCTGCTGATGCCCGATCACGTTCCGCAGGCGCCCGGCGATCCCAATGGCCTGCAGTCGTTCGCTTATTGTTACGGATATATTCGCGCGCTGATACAGGCCGTGTCGGAGACGTAGTGGGACAGACGGAGCGCCGGGATAAACCGGCATGCAATAAGGAATGAAAGAAGTCCAACAGGAAAGGAGCAGCGAATCCATCCTGACCCCGAGTCTTGCGGAGCGCATCGCGAGGTGCGGTCAGAAGCGTAGACAGGGGCAGCGACGGGCAGGGTATTGAGCTTCGAAAACCACAAACTGAGGTCGCCGACCCCTGTCGTCTGAAGGGGAAGGCAACACGCTGTTTCGGCGCTAGATCGCGAGCCGGACGGCGGACCCACGTAGTCTGAGACCCCTGGCACGCCGCGAAATTGCATGCCGCGAACCGGGAGACCCCAAGTACGGCGTAAAGGCCTTGTTGTCGTTTGAGAAACTGGCTGCTACGCGTCTGGACTCCATCACGTCCGAGACAATCGGGGCCTTCGTGGCACTGCGAAAAGACGCGGGCGTTCAGGTCAGCAGCATTAACCGCGAACTGCAAGCGCTCCGAAGGATGTTCCACTTGGCCCAGGAGTGGGGCAAGGTGGAGAAGGCGCTACCCACCGTGCGCATGGTCCCAGGCGAGAACCACAGGGAGCGCGTCCTTACGGCGGAGGAAGAGGCCCTGTATTTCGCCGGGGCGAAATCGGAGGCAATGAATCAGCACATGGACACCAGCTTGCTTGCGGACGTGGCGACGGTTTTGTTGGATTGCAGGCTCAGGCCCGAAGAGTGCTTCCGGCTGCGACCGGAAAGCGTCCGGGACGCGAGGATCGAAATTCAATACGGCAAAACCGATAACGCCCGCCGTCGAATTCCCATGACTCCACGAGTACAAGCGATTCTGGATATGCGCCTTTCCAAGATCGCTGGTGGCGAGTGGGTCTTTCCGGCTCCTACCAGGAGCGGGCACATGGAGCCTTCCACCCTCAAGAAGCAGCACGCCAAGGCGATTGCGCAAGCCACGGCCATCCTTCGGAAGCAGACCGAACAGGAAGATATCGAGTTCCAGGGATTCGAACTCTACACACTCCGGCACACCTGCCTAACCCGATGGGCACCCCACATGGACCCTTGGACTCTGGCGTACCTCGCCGGGCACCGCGACATGAACATCACGAAGCGCTACGTGCACCCGCAAGAGCAGACGATTCGTGCCGCGATGGACCGGGTTCAGGTGGAAAAGAGTGGGCATACTTCCGGGCATACCGGGCAAAAAGCAGACCTGGAAAACGCACCAGTCCTAACGCCAACTATCTGATTTGTAATTGGTTATCTGGCGCGCCCGGAGAGACTCGAACTCCCGACCTACTGGTTCGAAGCCAGCCGCTCTATCCACCTGAGCTACGGGCGCGTTTTCACCAACTTAGCGCCAAACCAGTGCCAATTGGAGGTACTGGCTAGGGAACTTCGCTTCAACGAGTTTATCAAGTAGCGCCGCTATCTGAAAGGCGTCTCCGAACGAAACATCAACTGGTATGAGGACTGCTTCCCGGCATAGCGCCGGCATAGTGGCGAAAACGACTGTAAGCAGTTCATCATCAACCTGATTTCGCTACTCTGAATTGGCCCACTTCGATACTGTAATTTGGCCCACTTTGACGGTCTGATTTGGCCCCCCTGTAAACCATAAACCGGCTATTCTGTTTCGGGCGAAGGCCCGGAAGGAGGCGGTTTTGAACAGGAGAAAAGACGTGGAACTATTCGAAGCCATCCGACGGGAGTACCAGTTCGGAGTGGGAACGATCAAAGGCGTGGCGCGGAAGTTGGGGATTCACCGGCGCATGGTGCGGGAAGCGCTGTCCGACGCCGTGCCAAAGGAACGGAAGACGATCGAGAGAGCCCGGCCGAAACTGGAGGCGGCGATCCCCTTCATCGACACGATTCTGGAAGACGATCTGAAAGTGCACCGCAAGCAACGGCACACGGCACACCGGATCTATGACCGGCTGCGAGCGGAGAAACCGGAAATCGAGGTGGCCGAGACGACCGTACGCGGGTACGTGCGGGAAAAGAAACTAAAGATCGGCTTGATCCACCGCGAGACCTTCGTGCCGCAATCTTACACGTTTGGGCAGGAGGGCCAGGTGGACTGGTATGAGATGTTCGCCGAGTTGGGCGGGGAGACGCAGAAAGTGCAGGCATTCTGCTTGCGCAGCATGGCAAGTGCGGGAGCGTTTCACCGGGCCTATCCGCACGCCAGTCAACAGGCGTTTCTGGAGGGCCACGAAGGGGCATTCGACTATTTCGGAGGGGTTTTCCAGGTGCTGCGATACGACAATCTGAAGTCGGCGGTGCAAAGAATCCTGCGGGGATCGCAGCGCGAGGAGACGGCCCGATTCATCGCCTTCCGGTCGCACTGGGGCTACGCCGCCGAGTTTTGCAATCCGGCACACGGGAACGAGAAAGGAGGGGTGGAAGGAGAAGGGGGCTTCTTTCGACGGAATCATCTGGTGCCGGTTCCGGTGGCACGAGATTATGCGCACTTGAACGAGTTGCTGCTGGAAGCCTCTAAGAAGGAGGAAGAGCGCGTGGTGGGAGACCGACAGGTGAGCGTGGGCGCCGCCATGGCGGCGGAGCGGGAACATTTGTTGCCGCTGGCGAAAGAGGGATTCGACCTGGCGGCGGTGCGCTTTCCGGAGGTGAATAGCAGCGGATGCGCGAAGGTGCTGACGAACTTCTACTCCGTGCCGTTGGCGGTGGGGACCGAAGTCCAAGCCAAGATCCATGCGGCCTATGTGGAGATCTGGCACCAGGGCAAGTGCCTGGCGCGACATGAGCGCTGTTTCGGACGGCAGCAGAAAGTGCTCGATCTGGATCACTACCTGGAAGTTCTGGAGAAGAAACCAGGCGCGTTGGCGGGTTCGACGGCTTTGGAGCAATGGCGGGCACAAGGGCGGTGGCCCGCGAGCTACGACCGCTACTGGGAGGTGCTCCAACAACGCCAGGGGGAGCAGGCGGGAACCCGCGCCATGATCGAGATCCTGCTGCTGGGTCAGCAGCACGGAGCGATGCGGTTGCGGCAGGTCATCGAGGAGGCACTCAAATTGGGTTGCTCGGACGCGGCTGCCATCCGGTATCTGTTAACCGCGGACCAACTCGAGAAAAAGAAACCGGAAGTTGTGGAACTAGTGTAATGCCACAGCCGAAAATGGACAGGGAAGCCAGAACTGATCTTCCAGATCTGCCAGCCTACCATGCAAGGTCAGGAAATGCTCGGTGGCAGACCACGAGTTGGCAACTGGGGTGAAGACGGCGGAAAAGGAGGGGATGGAGTGAAACGTCGATCTGGCGTCGGACCGCGGAGTGGCCTGGCAGG
>JAIQFL010000120.1 GCA_020073365.1 Terriglobia bacterium
GGCCGACACCAGCAGCTTGTCGGCGATGGGATCGAGCAGCGTGCCGATGGTGGTCACCTGCCGCCAGCGCCGCGCCAGATAGCCGTCCAGCAGGTCCGTGGCGGCGGCCGTCAGAAAAATCGCCAGCGCCAGCCACTCGTTGGTGACCTGCACAGACCCCAGATGGAAAGCGACATTCTCCTGGAGCAGCGCCGCCACCAGCAACGGCACGAAGAAGATCCGGAGAATCGTCAGCGAATTCGGGAGATTCATCGCCCCAACCAACTATAATGCGCCGCGAGGTCCGCCAACAACTACCCCTCCCGCTTATACTGGGATTTCACCCATGTCGGTATCGCGACGCCATTTCCTTTTCGGCAGCCTGGCTCTGCCCGCCTTCGCCGCGACGAAGCCCGCGGCCGAACGGCCCAATCTCGTGTTGATACTGGTGGACAACCTGCCTTCCTGGGCGCTCGGTTCGTTCGGCAACCAGGAAATCCGCACCCCCAACCTCGACCGGCTGGCCCAGACCGGTACGCGTTTCTTCAACCACTCCGTCTGCACGCCCGCTCCCGCGCTGAGCCGCGCCACCCTGCTGACCGGCCGTACACCGATGCAATTGGGCGACTCCGAAACTCCTTCCTTGGGCGACGCGTCCATCGAAAAAATCATCACCGGCCTGGGATACGTCTCGCAGTCCGCCGATTCCCCGGGCGCCGGCCAGTTCCTGGAGCAGCAGGCTGCCGGCAAGCCCTTCTTCCTGACCGTCGGCTGCCCCAGCCTCGACCCGCCCTACGAGGGCGTTGCGCCGAAGTATCGCGATCTCTACCGGCAGGTGAAATTCGAAACCCTCAACCTGGAACGGGTGCCCGCCTCCAATGCCCGGCGCGGCAAGGAAATGTTGTCCGACATCATCGGCAACCTGCGGAAGGCGGCCGCCGCCATCACCTCGTTCGACGACGATGTGGCCGCCCTGCTCGCGAAGCTCTCCCAGCGCCGGCTGCTCGACAACACCCTGATCGTGTTCACCTCCACCTGCGGCTCGCTGCTGGGCCGTCGCGGCCTGTGGGATGCCGGCCAGGCATCCGACCCGGTCAACATGTACCAGGAGGCGGTGGCCACCCCGCTCTTCTGGAGTTGGCCCGGCCACATCCCGGCCGAAGCCGTTCGCCCGGAACTGGTCAGCACCTACGACTTCCTGCCGACCCTCTGCGATCTGCTCGCCGCGGAACCGCCCGCCCGCAACCTTTGCGGCCGCAGTTATCTGCTGCTGGCCACCGGAAAGCCATTGCCCAAAAAACAGCCGTGGCGGACGACCGCCTTCAGCCACCTTCAGAATACGGACATGGCCCGAGACAAGCGCTATAAATTGGTGATGCGCGACCAGGGCAAGGGCGCCGGCGAGCTCTACGACCTGGTCGCCGATCCGGGAGAAAAGGTCAATCAATACGCCAACCCGCAGTTCATGACCATCCGGACCCCCTTGGCCGACCACCTCGCCACCTGGAAGCAGAAGTTCTCCCAGTAGGAGAGGACCCTCCGCATGAACTATCGCTTCGACGACGGAATACCTACTCTGGAGCTCGCGCTCGATTCTATGACCGCGGATGACCTCAGGCAGCTCGCGGCGCTGACCGGAAAGAAAGTGCCCAACAGGAAGGGGGACATGGCAGCGCTCATCGTCCAGCACCTCGCAGGGGAGCGGCTGCGCACGGTCTGGGAGTGCCTGGATGAGTTGCAGTGCGCGGCCGTAGCCGAGGCTGTCCATTCGCAGTCATCAAAGTTTGAACCCGGCCGATTCCGCGCCAAATACGGCCGGGATCCGGACTGGGGTCCGGCCGACAGGTTCGGCCACAGCCGCACGCCGTCGGTACTGCGCTTCTTCTTCTATAAGGACCGAGGGATGCCGGACGATCTGAAGGCACGACTCCTCAAGTTCGTTCCGGCGCCCCGCCGGGCGGCCATCGCCGCGCTCGATCGGCTCCCACCCGTATACCAGCGACCGTTCGAGCGTTGGAATGCGATACAGAAAACCCGCGAGAAGGGAACCGAGGACGTGCCTCTCGCCGTGCATGAGACGGAGCGCGCCGCCGAGCGCGAATTGCTCTCCGTCCTCCGCCTTGTCGATGCCGGAAAGGTGTCGGTGAGCGGCATGACACGCCGGGCGTCAACCTCCACCGTCGACGCCATCTCAGCGATCCTCGATCGCGGCGACTACTACCCGCACGTGCCACCCAAGAGCAAATGGTACGACGAGAACGCCGGACCGATCCGTGCATTCGCCTGGCCGCTGCTCATCCAGGCGGGAGGCCTCGCCCAGCTCTCGGGGACGCGGTTGCAACTCACCAAGGCGGGCCGGAGAGCGCTCTCCGAGCCGCCTGCCGGGACGATCCGCACCCTGTGGACGAAGTGGATGGACACCACCATCCTTGACGAACTGGCGCGCATCGAGTGTGTCAAGGGTCAAACCGGCAAGGGAAAGCGCGGACTCACGGCCGTGTCCGGGCGGCGGCGGGCGATTGCCGGCAGCCTCGCCGACTGCCCGCCCGGCGGATGGATCGCGACCGATGAGTTCCTCCGGCACATGCGAGCCACGGGCAACGATGTCGCGGTGACGCGCGATGCCTGGGGCCTGTACATCTGCGAGCAACAGTTCGGCTCGCTCGGTTACGACGGAAACGAGCGCATCCTCGACCAGCGCTACGTCCTGAGCCTGCTGTTCGAGTACGCCGCCACGCTCGGCATGCTGGATGTCGCGCTGATCCCGCCCGCCGGGGCTCGTCGCGACTTCCGCGGGATGTGGGGCACCGACGAACTCCCTTTTTTCAGCCGTTACGACGGCCTGATGTACTTCCGTCTCACGCCGCTCGGAGCCTATTGCCTGGGCGTGGAATCGAATTACCAGCCGGCGCCTGTGGAGGTAAAGCCGGTGCTTCGAGTGTTGTCCAACCTGGACATCGCGGCAACCGGTTCAGACCTCGAGCAGAGCGACCGCCTGGCCCTCAACGCATACGCCACGCCCGTTTCGGACTTTGTCTGGCGACTGGAGGCCGGCAAGTTGCTGGCCGCCATCGAGGCGGGCAGGCAGGTGGAGGAAATCCGCGCATTCCTGGCGGCGCGAAGCGGTGCGGCGCTCCCCGACACGGCCACGCGCCTGCTCGACGATGTCGCCGGGCGAACCACCAAGGTCCACGACCGGGGACTTGCCCGCCTGGTTGAGTGCGCCGATCCGGCACTCGCCGCGCTAATCGCCAATGACACGCGCACCCGCAAGCACTGCATGCGGGCCGGGGAACGGCACCTGGTGGTGGCCTCCTCCTCCGAGGCGGCGTTCCGGCGCGCTTTGCGGGACGCCGGCTACCTCCTGGCAGCGGAGGTCAAACGCCCGGCAAGAACCCGGAGCGCGAATCCGCAGCCGGCCGAAGAGTAGAACCATGGCGACGATGCCGGAGCACGCGCTTGTCGTGCAGAGCGGTTCCAGCATCCTGCGGGACGTCCACGCCGCGCTGGCCGCACGGGCGGTGGATTGACGCCGCAGGGTTCATTTCGCCGTTCTTTTGGTTGGCGGATCGGTGAACAGGGCGTGGTAAATGAGGTGCGTCGCGGCATCGATCCATTGATTCAGCTCCGCCGCGCGCAGCCGCACGGCTTGTGCCAGCAGGTTCCAGAAAAAGCTGTCCATCACCCGCGCCAGAGCCCCAATATCGACTCCAGGCCGCGCGCCGGGAAGTTGCTGGAGGAGCGTGAAAGCAGTGGCCACCCGGGCCGTGGTCCACGCGTGGATGTGCGCTTGTTTCCGCGCCAGTCCGGCGTCCGAAAGCGCGGCTTCCTGCCAGGCGCGGTAGGCTCCCAGGAACTGGAGATCGGTGGCGAAGGCGCGGGACAGAAAAGCGCGCAGTCCGGCCCGAATATCGGCCGACCCCTTGGGGCGAAGGTCAAGCCGGCTCAGATGGTCGAGCAGCTCGTCCATTAGCGCCAGCAACAACTGCCGCTTCGAGCGGAAATGCTGGTAGAAGCCTCCCACGGCGAGATCCGCGCGGCTCGCGATCTCCTCGATGGAGGCGCCCTCATAGCCCTTCTCGCCAAATAGAGCCAGCGCGGCGGTCTTCAACCGTGCGCGTTTCTCCCGGCTTCGTTTTTGATACGGCTCGGCGGGAAGGTCCTCACCCGCGAGCAGATTCGGACGCGCGCTAGCGGGCGTCTTCATGCGCGCACGATAGCACCCACCAGGGCTCCGGCGCAGCAGCAAAGCATCCAGCCCCCGAACAGGCCGGCCGCCTCGGGGGCGATGTTGGGAAACACGATGGGGAAGAAAGCGCTGGAGAACGGATCGAGCAACAGGGTGGGCAGCGCAATGGAGATCGCGCCGGCGGCCCAGTCCTCCCGCGGCACTCGAAAGCGGCGGCACAGCCGGCGTACGATCCAGGCCATGAGAGGAAAGCTGATGGCGAACAGGATCAGAGTCGCCGTCCCGTTGCCGGGATGAAGCAAACGCTGGCCGGCGAGGCGCAAAGCAATCGTGCCGGCGATCCACAGGGCCAGGCCATAAAAAAATAGCGGAAGGCGTATCTGGAACATGAATTCATATTCATATTCTGCAAGGCAAATGTCAATCCCCGAGAAACGGCGCCGCGACGTGCCTACCGAGTGAATTTCCCTTCCGAAGTTGGCGGAAGCTTCCGCGCCGTCAGGGTGGTTTTCTCTGCGCTCTGGTTTTCTCCGCGCTTCCTCCGTCACTCCGCGTCTCTGCGGTGACCTTGGTTTTTTCCCTGTTCGGCTCCGGCTATACCACTGTGGTCAAATGGTAGGCTACAAACAAATGAGCTTTCGAGGCGTGGACTATTTTTGTGTCGACTCGCTGTTCGGCGAGCAGGAGTTGATGGTACGGCAGACGGCCCGCCGGTTCGCCGAGGAGCGCATCCTGCCGCTCATCCGCGACTGCTGGCGGGATGCGCGATTTCCTGTGGAACTGGTGCCCGAGATGGCGGAACTGGGCTTCTTCGGGGCCAACCTGGAGGGGTACGGCTGCGCCGGGATGAGCAACGTGGAGTATGGGCTCATCATGCAGGAGTTGGAGCGGGCGGATTCGGGGATTCGCAGCTTCGTTTCGGTACAGGGCGCGCTGGTGATGTATCCGATTTTGACCTATGGGTCGGAGGCCCAGAAGCAGAAGTGGCTGCCGCCTTTGCAGAGCGGGCGGGCGGTGGGATGCTTCGGCTTGACCGAACCGGATTTCGGGTCGAACCCGGCGGGCATGCGGACCGCGGCGCGGCGCGACGGCGACGGCTGGGTGCTGAATGGCGAGAAGACCTGGATCACCAACGGCTCGCAGGCGGATGTCGCGGTGGTGTGGGCGCGGGCCGAAGAGGGCGTACTTGGATTTCTGGTGGAGCGCGGGACCAAGGGGTACTCCACGTCGGATATCCACGGGAAATGGTCGATGCGGGCGTCGGTAACGTCGAGCCTGGCGTTTTCGGACTGCCGGGTGGGGGAATGCGACCGGCTGCCGGGAGCCAAGGGCATGAAAGGTCCGCTCTCGTGTTTGTCACAGGCCAGGTACGGGATCGGTTGGGGCGCGATCGGGGCGGCCATGGATTGCTACGAGACGGCGCGGTCGTACTCGGTGGTGCGCAAACAGTTTGACGACCGGCCCATCGCTTCGCATCAACTGGTGCAGGAGAAGCTGGCCTGGATGATTACGGAGATCACCAAGGCGCAACTGCTGGCGGTGCAGGCGGGGCGGCTGAAGGACCAGAAGAAACTGGAGCCGGCGCATATTTCCATGCTCAAGCGGAACAACGTGGCGATGGCGCTGGATTGTGCGCGGATGAGCAGGGATCTGCTGGGGGCCAACGGCATCACCGACGAGTATCCGATCATGCGGCACCTCTGCAACCTGGAAACGGTGAAGACGTATGAGGGGACGGATCATATTCATGCGTTGGTGATTGGGGAAAGAGTGACAGGAGTCGCGGCGTACAAGTAAACCGGGGACAGACGGAACGTTTTCCGCACATTTCAGCGCTGGGGCCGGGGGCCCGCGGCCAGGAACTGAGGAGCCGGGTGGGGTCGGGGGGCAGCAAGAGTAAGGTTGGAATCTATGGTGCTTTACGCTTTAACTATTCTGGTCAGCGCTTTCTTGCTGTTTCAAGTGCAGCCGGTGATCGCCAAGATCATTCTGCCCTGGTTTGGAGGGTCGGCGGCGGTCTGGACCACCTGTCTGCTGTTTTTTCAGATGGTGCTGCTGTTGGGGTACCTGTATGCGCATGCGGTGGTGACGTACTTGAAACCGCGGGTGCAGATGCTGGTGCACGCGGGGCTGCTGCTGGTGAGCGCTTTGGCGCTGCCGGTGTATCCCAACGCGGCGTGGAAACCGGCGGGGACGGAGGAGCCTACCATGGCGATCCTGCGGCTGCTGGCGATGACGGTGGGGCTGCCGTATTTCCTGCTCTCCACCACGGGGCCGCTGCTGCAGGCCTGGTACGCGAGGCGCTTCAAGGGCAGCATGCCGTATCGCTTGTACGCGCTCTCGAATGCGGGGTCCATGTTTGCGCTGCTAAGTTATCCGTTTCTATTCGAACCGCGGTTCACAACGCATCAGCAGGCGTGGATGTGGTCGGTGGGGTATGGCGTGTTTGTGGCGCTGTGCGGCTTCACGGCGTTCCGTTCGGGCAACGGCCCGGTGGTGGAGGAGTCGGCCGCAACGGAGGCGGTGGAACGGCCGGGAGCGCGGCAATACGCGATGTGGCTGGCGCTGCCGGCGTGCGCGTCGGTGCTGCTGCTGGCCATCACCAACCATCTCTCGCAGAACGTGGCGGCCATTCCTTTTCTGTGGGTGCTGCCGCTGAGCATCTATCTCTTGACCTTTATATTGTGCTTCGAGGGCAGCGGGTGGTACCGGAGGAATCCGTATCTGCAACTGCTGGCTGTGGCCCTGGGGGGCATGGCGTTGGCTGACAGCGTGGATTCGACCGGTGCGGTACCGATCAAAATCCTGGTGCCCCTGTTCGCAATCGGGCTGTATACCTGCTGCATGGTGTGCCACGGGGAATTGGTGCGGTTGAAACCGCACCCCCAATACCTGACGCATTTCTACCTGATGATTTCGGCGGGCGGGGCGCTGGGCGGTTTGCTGGTGGGATGGGTGGCTCCGCACATTTTCAATGCGCTCTACGAACTGCAAATTGGGTTGGCGGCATGTGCCCTGCTGACGCTGATGGTGCTGCGCGGCGACCGGGAATACAGTTGGTTTGGCGGTTTGCTGGACCCGGCGCGGTTGCTCTGCGGGGCGGCGTCGCTGGGGCTTGCGGGGTACGTCGCGTATGGGATGCGGGGACAATTGGAGTCGGCGTGCGCGAACCTGATGGGGCTGGTGGTGAAGAATTGGAAGCAACCGGACAGCTTCTTGACTTCCGTGGTGCTCACAGTGCTGGCGATCTCGGGCGTGGTGGTACTGGTGGCGCTCTATGGCGGACGGATGCACGGAAGGTGGTTGGCGTTCGGCGCGGAACTGGTGGCGCTGGTGCTGATTGGACACCTGGCCTACGATGTGCGGCGTTTGACGGGAGGGTACCGGCTGACGGTACGCAATTTTTACGGAGCGCTGCGCGTGAGGGATTCGGGTCCGCCCACGGAGTTCGATGCCACACGCACGCTGACGCACGGCACCATCAACCACGGGGAACAGTTCCTGAATCCGGCGCGCCGGGATCTGCCGACCACTTATTACGGTCCGAACACGGGAGTCGGGGTGGCGATTCGGGAGAAGCAGAAGACCGGAGCGATCCGCGTGGGGGTGATCGGGCTGGGCACGGGGACGCTCTCGGCGTACGGGCGGTTAGGCGACTACTACCGGTTTTATGAGATCAACCCGCTGGTGCTGCGGGTGGCGCATTCGGAGTTCACCTTCCTGGGCGACTGCAAGGCCAGATTGGATGTGGCGATGGGCGATGCGCGTCTGTCGCTGGAACGGGAGGCAGCCGAGAATTTCGATGTGCTGGCGGTGGATGCGTTTTCGAGCGACTCGATACCCGTACACCTGCTGACCCGCGAGGCGATGACGTTGTTTTACAAGCACCTGAAGGCCGACGGGATTCTGGCGGTGCATATTTCCAACCGGTATCTGGATCTGGAGCCGGTGCTGGCCGGGCTCACGTCGGCCACCGGAAAGGTGGCGCGGGTCATAGATACCGAAGACGATGAAACCGAGGACGTGTTCGGAGCGACGTGGGTGCTGGTCACGTCGCCGGCCACCGGATTCGACGAGACCGAGACGTCCAGGTCGGCCGACATCGAGTCGAGGCGAACTGTACGATTATGGACAGATGACTACAGCAACCTTTTCCAGATCCTGAAATAGGAGTAATATGGAACTGCCGCGTCCGAATCTGCACACATAGGTGTGTCTGCTTACAACAAAACTGAAGATACACGGGCAGGAATGCCCGTTGTTACCGGGACAATTGTTGTATTATCAATTTGGCCGAGGAACATCATGGACGCTGCTCACAAACTACTGAAGAAAACCGCTCTATTTCTGGTGACGGCGCTGGCGATTGTGGCGCCGCTACACGCGCAATCGCTGGTGGTCAGCTCGACTACCGTCAATCTGGCGGGCAATCAGGCACAGTCGATCTCGGTGACGTCGTCTGGCACCAACATTTCGTATACGGCCACGGGGCCAACCTGGGTGAGGCTATCCAGCCTCAACGCGTTCACGACTCCGGACACGCTGTTCTTCCAGATCCAATCTAACTGCGGGACTCTGCCCTGCACCGGACAGGTCACGCTGCATCCGGCGACCTCGAGCGGCGATGTAATCATCTCGGTAACGTACAACAACACCGGCGGGGGCGGCACCGGCACGATTGTGGCGAATCCGCAGACTTTGGTCTTTAATGCGTTTTCCGGTCAAAGCGCGGCGGCCCAGAGCGTCGGGCTATCCACCGCCAGCACGACCGCCATTACGTACGGGATAACCCTCGATCAGACCTGCGGCTCCCTGTCCAGTTGCAGTTGGCTCGGGGCATCCGTGAGTAGCGGCAGTTTTACGATCAGCTCGACCAATCCAGCGACACTATCGGTGACGGCCAATGCGTTCAGTCTGCCCAACGCCCAGTATACCGGGCATGTCGTGATCACCCCGAGTGTGGGGACCCAGACCACCATTACAGTTACGTTCAATGTGGGAACGGGCGGCGGGACCGGGACCCTCACGGTGAGCCAGAATTCGTTTCAGTTTGCTTACCCGACCGGTGTGCAGTCGCAGTTGGTTACTGTTGGTAGCACTATCGGAGGGAACTCGTTCAATTTCACGACCAGCAGCCAGAATTCATGGCTGCTTTTCGACTTCACTACGGCCGGGAACAGCGCCGGTATTGGCACGCATACGATCTCGATTAATGCGTCGGCGGCGGCTCAGTTGGCGTCGACCACGTATCAGGGAACCATCACGCTGACCAATCCCTTTAATACCAGCGACACCACTACGATCACCGTGTCGCTTACGGTGAATGGTGGAACGGGGACGATCAGTGTGAGTACCAACGCACTGACGTTCACGGCGGTACCGGGTGGCGCCGGTCAAACGCAGCAAGTGACGCTCAACGCGCCGAGCAACGCCTTCGTCCAGGCCACCTTCACGGCCTTCAACAGCGGGGGGTTTTTC
Source organism: Terriglobia bacterium (assembly GCA_020073365.1). Taxonomy (GTDB): domain Bacteria; phylum Acidobacteriota; class Terriglobia; order Bryobacterales; family Bryobacteraceae; genus JAIQFL01. The sequence continues at coordinate 9,647 of JAIQFL010000120.1, forward strand.
AGCGTCTCTTCCTCCTCCTGTTTCGGGACCCCAAACCCTGGGACGCCCGTAACCTGCAGCTTTACGGGAAGCCAGACCCTCAACGTTACGGTAAACCCCGGCAGCCTTGTGAACCTGGGTGACTACACGGGTTCGCTGTCGTTTGTATCGGGCACCACCACCGTGTCCACCTCGGTGCATCTGATCCTCACGAATTCGATCACCCAACTGACCGTGAGCCCGACCAGCCTGTCGTTCAACGCGGTAGCAGGCGGCGCCTCGCAAGCGTCGCAGATCGCCGTCTCCGTGCCGACCAACGCGTTCGTACAGGGTACCATTTCGAGTTTCAACGGGAACTTCTTTTCGGTATCTTCCCCCTGTCTCGGGACTGGGACCTTCTCCTGCCAATTTAACGGGAGCCAGACTCTGACCGTTACAGTAAACCCGGCGAGTCTTACGCAGGCGGGTACCTATACCGCTTCCCTCCAGTTTTCATCGGGTGGCGTCACCGCCACCGTCTCCGTGACACTCACGCTCACCAGTTCGGGCGGGGGCGGGAGTAATGGCGGAATCGCGTCTCCCTCGTCGCTTTCGTTTGCTTACCAGATCTCCTCGGTTAACGGCCCCCAGGCGCAATTGGTCGTAGTTGCGCCGGTAGGGGCATTTAGCGTCACTACGCCGGCCGTGACCACCAGCCAGCAATGGCTGTCCGCGGTGGCGCAGAGCACCACGGCGCCCAGCCTTGTGAATGTGTCGGTGATCCCGCAGGGCCTTCCGGCAGGTACGTATTCGGGTTCGTTTACGATCAACACGACAGCCGGCGCCCAGTTGGTGACCGTGAGCCTCCTGGTGTCGGGAAGCGTGGTGATCGAGGCCGCTCCAGCGGTGCTCTACAGCACCTTCCAGGCCGGTTCGGCAGCTCCGACGCCAGTGGTTGAGCTTATCGCCAGCGACAACTCCGCCATAGCCGCGACCGCCACCAGCGGTACGTCGTGGATCAGCATCGGCACGATGAGCGGTTCCACACCGGAATCCTTCGTGGTGACGCTCAATGCTTCCGGATTGTGCAATGGTTTGAACACGGGTAGTATTACGGTCGCGGCTGCCTCAGCGGGAAATAACGGGTTCACGATTCCGGTAGTTGTGGTCGTGAGCGGCAGCTCGGTAACCACGAACTGTTCCAGCGGCGGCGGCTCCGGTCCGCTCACGCTGGGCACCTCGTCAATGACGTTTAACGCGCAGGTGAACGGGACTATTCCGGCCGCACAGACGCTGACTGTCACCGCCACCAGCCAGATCCAATTCAACGTGTCCGCTAACACCCAAGCCGGTCAAATCGGGAACTGGCTGAGTGTGACGCCTTGCTGCTTTGGCCTGTTTACTCCGCAGAACCTGACGGTTTCTGTGAACCAGTCGGGTTTGCCGCTGGGGACATACAATGGCACGATCTCGCTGACAACCCAGACGTCCAGCGGTACCCAGACGCAGACGGTGTCGATCACCCTGAACGTAACCACCACGGGCGGGGGCAGCATCATCAACGTCAGCGCGGCCACCTTGAACTACAGTTTCCAGCCGGGCGGCAGCAATCCGGCGAGCCAGACCCTCACGGTGACGGGCGCGGCTGGGACGCAGTTCACTTATTCGGCCAGTTCCACCGGAAGCTTCCTTTCGGCGAGCGCCAACGGCGCCACGCTGTTCAACGGCCAAACCCTCCAGGTAGCGTCGACAGGGTCGACCCCTATTACTGTCAACGTGAACCCCGCGGGATTGACGCCGGGAACGACTTACACCGGCACCATCACGCTTTCGCCGAACGGCGGGTCGGTGGTGACGGTTACGGTAAACCTGACGATCGCGAGCGCGTCAGTGGTGTCTGCCTCGCCCACCAGCCTGTCGTTTAATTACAATGCAGGCGACACAACGCCCTCGCCGCAGCCCGTACAGGTGACGGGCGGTTCGGGCCTGACCTTCACCGCGACAGCGTCCAGTGCGGGCAACTGGTTGGCGGTCTCGCCGACGTCCGGGACCACGCCGGCCAGCCTGAGCGTATCGGTAAGCCCGGCGGGCCTCAATGCCAACACGTACACGGGCACGATTACGGTGACGGGTACCGGCACTGCGACCGGAACCACGACCATCAACGTGACCTTGACGGTGACCGCACCGCGGCCCTCGATCACCAGTGTGGCGAGCGCGGCGAGCTACGTAGGCGGTTCGCTTTCCCCTGGCGAAATCATTGCCATCTTCGGAACGAACCTGGGGCCCACGCCCGGTGTGCAACTGGCCCTAGACCCGGCCACCGGGAAGGTGGCCACCACCTTGGGCGGGGTGCAGGTGCTGGTGAACGGCTTCCTCGCGCCCATGGTCTACGCCAGCGCCACGCAAGTGTCGGCGGTGATCCCGTACGAAGTGGCGGGCGGACCGGGAACGCTTGCCCAGGTGGTCGTCAAGTTCCTCGGCATAACGTCCAACGGGATTGCCACGCCGGTGGCGGCGACGGCTCCGGGCCTCTTCACCTTGAATGCTTCGGGTAGCGGGCCGGGGGCGATCCTCAACGCGAACCTCAGCGGGAACTCTCCCGCAAACCCGGCTAACAAGGGTGACACGATAGCGATCTACCTGACCGGTGAAGGGCAGACGAGCCCGATAGGTGTGACGGGCAAGGTGACGACGATATCGAGTTCAGGTCCGTTGACGCCGGTTCCGCTGTTGCCGGTAGCGGTGCTGATCGACGGGCAACCGGCGGCGTCCATCTCGTTCGCCGGGGAGGCTCCGGCGCTGGTTTCGGGCGTCATGCAATTGAACGTGCAGATTCCCCCGGCCGCCAGGTCGGGAAATCTGTCCCTGGTGGTTTCGATCGGCGGGGCGAGCAGCCAGCCGGGCGTCACCGTTTCGGTCAGATAAGAACGGTCAGGGGTTGGGGGCTCCGACGGCCCCCAGCCCCCCTAACCCCCGTAACTCGCTGGAACTAAGCCTGTTACCCCATCCACCAGTTCGTTCCGTCATCTTTTGTCTCTGCCTGGCCCCCGGGCAGCAACCTCCGGCCGCCAACCTCTGCCCCGGCCCCCTGCCCCGACCCCCAACCCCTGCTTTTCTTCCACGTTTGGGGGCTCACGTGCGTCAAACCAATTGTGAGCCCATCTCGGCTTTTAATCGGATTGCTGGCGGTGTCGGCAATTGCCGCCGATGCTCCGACGGACAGTCTCCTGAGGGGTATCGAGACACGGTATAACCGGGCCAAAACCCTCCAAGTCCTTTTCCGGGAGGACTATACACCTCCAGGCAAAGCCCGCCGGACAGAGAGCGGCATCCTCATGCTGCGCAAACCGGGGCGCATGCGCTGGACCTATTCCCAACCCCCGGGGAAGCTGATTGTCTCCGACAATAAGTTTCTGTGGGTGTACACCCCGGCCGACAACCGTGTGCAACAGTTGAAGCTCCAGGAGAGCGACGACATGCGCGCGCCGCTGGCCTTCCTGCTGGGCAGGTTGAACTTCGATAAGGAGTTCCGCAATCTGCATGCCCGTCCCGAGGGGGCCGATACGCGTATTGTCGGCGAGCCCAAGACGGATAATCTACCGTATTCCGAAGTGCAGTTCCTGGTCACGCGGGACTTCCGTATCCGTCAAGTGAAGGTCACGGGATTCGACAACGCCGTGCTGGACTTCACCTTCGACCAGGAGAGGCTCGAGCCGCCGCTGGATGGGAAACTGTTCCAGTTCGAGGTGCCCAAAGGAGCGGAGTTGGTGGAGGCGGGGCAGTGAAGCACCGAGGCGCGCTGGCCGGTCTTGCGGAGCAGGTAGCTCATGGCTGATTTCGTGCTGAAATACGCGGACGGGCGGGGGCAGATCCACCAGCAGGTGGCTACGGCCGGCTCGGAGAAGGAACTGCGGGACCGGTATTCGCAGCAGGGCTTTCTGATCTATTCCATCAAGCCCCGAACGGCGGCGGCGGCGCTGGCTTCGGCGGGCCTCTTCAACAAACGGAAAAAGCTGAATCTCGAGAAGTTTCTGATTTTTAACCAGCAGTTTGTCACGTTGATCCGGGCAGGGCTGCCCATCCTGAAAGGGCTGGACCTGCTGGCGGAGCGGTTGACGGACCCGAAACTGACGCCGCACATCAAAGCCGTGCGCGACGAGGTGCGTGGCGGCACATTGCTGTCCGAAGCGTTCCGCCAGCAGGGGGTTTTTCCCAAGATGTATGTGACCTCGGTGATGGCCGGCGAGAAGAGCGGCAGCCTGACGGAGGTCCTGGACCGCTACATCATCTACCAGCGAATCGCCCTGTCCGTAAGGAAGAAGGTGATGGTTTCGCTGATGTACCCGTGCGTGCTGATCGTGCTGGTGACTCTGTTGATGGTCTTCCTGGTCACTTACGTCGTGCCGACCTTCGCCACGTTGTACACCACCATGCAGGCGAAGTTGCCGACGATGACGGTCTGGCTGATCGCCATCGGCACCACGGCGCGGAGCTACATCCTGGTGGCTATCGGGGCGCTGGTCTGCGCGGTTTTCGTGTTCCGATGGTGGGCGCGGAAAGATTCGGCGCGCATCAAGGTCGACCGCATGAAGCTGAAGCTCCCGATTGCGGGGGACATCTGGCTGAAATACCAGGTCGCGCAACTGGCGCGGATTCTGGGCACCCTGTTGACCGGCGGCATCCCTCTGGTACAGGCGATGGAGACGGCGGCGGATTCCTTGAACACGCCGCTGCTGAGGCGGGCGGTGGAAAACGCAGGCAAGAGCGTGCGGGAAGGGCAGCCGCTTTCGGGATCGCTCAAGGCCTCGGGCATGTTTCCGGGGCTGGCGACGGATATGATCGAGGTCGGCGAATCGACGGGGGCACTGCCGGCGATGTTGAACAGTGTGGCGGAGTTTTTTGAGGAGGACGTGAATACACGGATGACCGCGACGCTTTCTCTGATCGAGCCGGCCATCATGATCGTGATGGGGTTGTTCGTGGCGTTCGTGTTGATCTCGTTGTATCTGCCGATTTTTTCGCTGGCGGATACGATTCACGGTTAGCTCAACGCAGTGAGTTTGGGTTTGACGTATGGCGACGATTGACAAGTTGCGGTTGGTGGATCCAGCGGCGGATGTGGAGCAGGCGCGAGCCATAGCGGCGCGGTATCGCTGCGAATTTGTGGACTTGCGCGAAGCTTCCATCGACCACGATCTGTTCCGGTCGATACCAGTGGACCTGATGTTCCGGTACAACTTCGTGCCCATGCAGGCACGCAACGGAACCCTCGACATCGCGCTTTCCGATCCGCGGAACCTGAACCTGATCGATGAGCTGACGCTGCTGCTGAACCGCAAGCTGCGCATCAAGGTGGCCACGCTTTCGCAGATCGCCGAGCTCCTCAAGAAGACCGAGCAGTCGCAGCGCGTGCTGGAGGAAGTGACCGAGGGCTTCACGCTGGATGTGGTAGCGGAGGATGGGGACCAGGACGAAACCCTCTCCATCGACAAGCTGACGTCGGCCGATACCGACATCGCGCCCGTCATCAAGCTGGTGGACACCACCATCTTCAACGCGCTGGAGCGGCGCGCGAGCGACATCCACATCGAATCGCGCGACCAGGAAGTGGCCATCAAGTACCGCATCGACGGCGTGCTGCACTATGCCATGCCTCCCATCGCCAAGGACTGGCAGTCGACGATTATTTCGCGTATCAAGGTCATGTCCGAACTGGATATCGCCGAGAAGCGCGTGCCGCAGGACGGACGTTTCCGGGTGCGGTATAAGAACCGGCTGATCGATTTCCGCGTGTCCATCATGCCCACGATTCACGGCGAGGATGCCGTCCTGCGCGTGCTGGATAAAGAGTCCATGAGCGAGAAGTTCGCCAAGCTCTCGCTGGATGTGGTGGGATTCGCGGAGGCGGACCTGGTGAAGTTCCGGCGCTACATCCAGGAACCCTACGGGATGGTGCTGGTGACGGGGCCGACGGGGTCGGGCAAAACGACCACCCTGTATGCGGCGCTGAGCGAGATCAAGAACGACGAAGACAAGATCATCACCATTGAAGACCCGGTGGAATACCAGGTGAAGGGAATCACGCAGATCCCGGTGAACGAGAAGAAGGGTCTCACGTTCGCGCGCGGGCTGCGGTCGATTCTGCGGCACGACCCGGACAAGATCATGGTGGGCGAAATCCGCGACCAGGAGACGGCGCAGATCGCCATCAACTCGGCGCTGACCGGACACCTGGTGTTTACTACAGTGCACGCCAACAACGTGCTGGACGTGCTGGGGCGCTTCCTCAACATGGGAGTGGAGGCGTACAACTTTGTTTCGGCGTTGAACTGCATTCTGGCGCAGCGGCTGGTGCGCGTGATTTGCGAGCACTGCAAGCGCCAGGTGATGTATCCGGATTCGATGCTGGTGGAGAGCGGGCTCAACCCGGACGAATGGCGGGACATCCCCATGATGGAAGGCGCGGGATGCTTCGAGTGCGGCGGCACGGGGTTCCGGGGACGGTCGGCGATTCACGAGCTGCTGGATTTGACGGACAAGATCCGGGAACTGATTCTGGATAAGCGGCCGACGACCGAGATCAAGCGGGCGGCCAAGGAAGATGGGATGACGTTCTTGCGGGAGTCGGCGGTGGCTAAGATGCGGGCCGGGATCACGACCTTGCGAGAGATTAACAAGGTGACGTTTATCGAGGGGTAGAGGAATGGGGTTTACCGCCGAGACGCCGAGACGCAGAGGAAGAGAAAAGAAGAGATTCAAAGGCAAAGAAAAGAATGGAGAGCGCGGAGGGGGCAGAGGTAATCGGTGGCCGGCGCCGGATGGCTTGGCGGGTCCGAGGAGGGGAAGGTGCATTTTGTTTTGGTTTTCTCGGCGCCTCGGCGTCTCGGCGTCTCGGCGGTGAAAACTAATGCTGCTGGATAAGCTCAAATCGATCTTGCAGGATCCGCCGCCGAGCATGGCGTTTGAGATTTCCGAGGCGGGGATTGCGCTGGCTCGCATCGGGGCTCGGGCGGAGTTGGAGTGGCAACCGTTGAAGAGCGGGACGCTGGCGGTTTCGCCGTTGAAGGAAAATGTGGTCGATGTGGATGACTTTTCGATGGTGGTCCGGACACTGGCGGGGACCGAGACGGCGCGGAATCGGAAGCGGAAGGATGTCGCGCTGATTCTGCCCGACTTCAGCGCCCGCATCTCGGTGCTGGATTTCGATAGCTTCCCCTCGGATGCCAAGGAGCAGGCCGCACTGGTGCGCTTTCGCCTGAAGCGCAGCGTGCCGTTCGATGTGGAGTCGGCGGCGGTAAGCTATTGGGCGCAACCGGCCGCGAACAAGCGCGTGGACGTAGTGGTGGTGATGGCCCCGCTCGAAATCATATCGCGGTATGAAGCCCCGTTTCGCGCCATGGGGATGATCCCTGGGCTGGTGACCACCTCATCGGTCGCGGCGCTGGAGCTGGCGCCGGAAGTGGGTCTCAACGTGATGGCGAAGCTCACGGGACACGTGCTCACGGTGCTGGTGAGGCAGAAAGGAGCATTGAAGCTGGCGCGCTGCCTGGAGTTGCCGTCGCCCGGCCTGGAGGACATTGCGGCGGTGCTGCTGCCTACGTTTGTGTACGTGGAAGACAACCTGGGCGGGCGCGCGGAGCGGCTGATCCTGTGCGGATTTGGCGGGCAGGCCAGCGAAGCGCAACGGCAGTTCCATGAGGAATTGGGCGTGGAGGTGGAACCGCTAAAGTCGCCGCTGGGAACGCCCGGGGAGAATAACGCGGGGCTGCTGGGGTATTTGCGGTCCATCGCGAAGAACAATTGAGATGAGGATTCCAATCAATTTGGCGAGCCAGCCGTTCCGGCGCGACCGGGCCATGCTGGTGGCATCCATCGCCGTGAGTATACTGCTGTGCGGGACGCTGGCGTTCATGATTTCGCTGGCCAGGGCGGATAATGCGCAGCTTGCGGATTTGCGGCACGAGGTGAGCCGGCTGAATGCGGAGAAGCGTAAAGTCACCGCGGAACAGTTGCAACTGGACGCGGTACTGCGCAAGCCGCAAAACGCGGAGGTGCTGGAGCAGAGCGTCTTCCTGAATACGCTGCTGCTGCGCAAGGGGATCAGTTGGACCCGCATTTTCGCGGACCTGGAGAAGGTGGTGCCGTACAATGTGCGGGTAATCCAGATCCGGCCGTCGGTCAATGCCCAGGACCAGGTATCGCTGGATATGCTGGTGGGGGCCGACAGCATGACTCCGGTGATCGATTTCTTCAAGGCGTTGCAGGGAAACTCCATGTTCTCCTATTCCGACGTCAAGGTTCTGCAGCCGCCGTCGCAGGCGGACCCGTTTTACAAGTGCCGCGTGAGCGTGGATTATGCCCAAAGACTTTGACTTTGCCCGACGCATGAAGTTGGGCGGCGCGGGAATGAGGGATCCGCGGGTGGCGATGCGCGCGATCATCGGACTGCTGTTGGTGGCGAACCTGGCGGCGGCGGTGGTGGCGTTCAAGCCGTTTGGCGGGTCGGCGGACGACCTGCGGCAGGAACAGCAACGGGCGGCGTCACTGTTGACGCAGTTGCAGGACCGCATCAAGACCAGCAAACGGCTGGTGGACAAGGTGCAAACCGCCCGCACCCAGGGCGACCAGTTCCTGGCCAAGTACTTCATGGATGTGGGGACGGCGTCCACGTCGGTCCTGGAAGAGCTGAACCAGACGGCCACCGATGCGGGTATTAAAATGGGACAGGCGCAGTTCGAACGGCTCCCCATCGAGGGGAGCGACACCCTGGTGAAGGAGACCATCACGGTGGGCTTCGATGGCACGTACTCGAACCTCACGAAGTTTATGCACCTGGTGGACAAGTCGCCGCGGTTTCTGATCATCGAGAGCATGCAGGCGTCGGCGCCGCAGGGGCAAGGCGGGCAATCGCTGAACGTCACGTTGAAGATCGACGCGTTCATCAAGGATCTGCCCGGGGCGGCGTTATGACCACGGAGGCCAACGACAAGAAGAAGGTATTCGGCTTGCCCTACGGTGCGGGGATCGCGCTACTGTGCGTCCTGGGCGCGGTGTGCCTGTACGAGTTCTATAGCAACGTGCTGGCAGGGCCGGGGGGAGCGCCGGATGCGGGAAGAAGTACCGTCACCAGCGCCAGCGCGCCGCCTCCCACGATTCCGATGCCAGGGGCGGAGTCCGTTTCGCCGTCGCGGACTGCGGCAACGCGCGGGCGCAGCGAGGAATTCCATCCGGTGCTGCACTCCAAGCGGCCGGAAGACCGGATCGACCCGATCAAAGTGGATCCGACTCTGCGGCTGGATCTGCTGGCCAAGGTGCAGGCCGTGGAACCGGCGGGCGGATCGCGGAACCTGTTCCAGATGGGTGCGCCACCACCCAAGCCCGTGGAGTTGCCGAAGGGACCGGAGACGATTGTGAAGGTCGGGCCACAGCCGCCGTCGCCCCCTCCACCACCGCCCCCAGCGCCACCTCCCACGCCCATCCCACTTAAGTTCTACGGTTATTCAACCGTGCGGAGTAGTGGGAAAAAGACGGCCTATTTCATGGATGGCGAGGAGATCCTGATTGCGTCGGAAGGTGAGACACTCAAGCGGCGGTACCGCGTGGTGCGCATCGGGTTGAACTCGGTGTTGATGGAAGACACGGAATCGAAGCGGCAGCAGAGCATTCCGCTGACAGAGGAGGCCCAGAGTTAGTATGCGCCCGGAGACGATTGGAAATCGGCCGACGGAGCGGGTGAAGAACCCGCCCTCGGGTTGGCAACCTGCCCGCCGCCAGGGGGAGTCGGGGTTCGCGATGCTGCTGGTGTTCCTGATGGCGGCGGTGATTGCGATCTCGCTCTATATGGAGATTCCGCGGGTGGCGTTTGAGGCGCAGCGGCAGAAGGAACAGTTGCTCATCGCGCGCGGTGAGCAATACAAGCGCGCCATTCAAATCTTCTGGAAAGAGAACAAGCGGTGGCCGGCGAAAATCGAAGACCTGGAGAATTTCAACAACCGGCGCTATCTGCGAAGGCGTTTCGTGGATCCGATTACCGGAAAGGACGAGTGGCGCCTCATCCACGTCCAGAACGGCATGTTGACCGATTCGTTGGTCAGCAAGCCGCCGGCCGCGGCCGATGCGAAGACGGCGGACACGTACGCGTGGGGAGCCTCCACTGTGGGGGTGCAGGCAGGCATGGGAGAAACGGCGGCTGGAGGCGGTGGCGCGCAGGGCGGCGTGAATCTGGCGACGCGCAGACGTGCCAGCGATGGCATGGCGCCCGGGGTTGGAGGCAGTGTCGAGGGCCAGCCCATCGACCCGAACAATCCGCCACAGAATCCCGGGATGCCAGGCGCGCCGGGAATGCCGCCGCAGACGGGAGTGACTTCTTACCCCCCGGGTGTGACGCTTCCTCCGGGCGTGACCCTTCCCCCGGGCGTGCCGGGCGTGCCAGGACAGATGCCGATCCAGCCGGGGCAGTATCCGGGGCAGGTGCCCCAATACCCGGGGCAGTATCCCGGGCAGGCGCAACAATACCCGGGTCAACCGGTCCAGCAGTATCCGGGACAACCACAGCAGTATCCGGGACAGGTGCCGCAGTATCCCGGTCAACCCGTTCAATACCCGGGTCAACCCGTGCAGTATCCCGGGCAACCGCAACAGTACCCAGGGCAGCCGGTGAATTCGCAGACCGGCGGCGTGTCGCCTTATCCGATCATGCCTGGAGGCACTCCGCCGTATCCGCAGCCTGGCAATCCGATCAATTCCCAGTTGCAGGGAGCGAATCAGGGGCAGAACCAGGCGCAGATGATGATCCAACAGATCTTGACCACTCCCCGCCCTGGCGGCGCTGCGGGGGTCGCAGGACCGCAGCAAACCATCGGGGGGGGACTTGCGGGTGTGGCCAGCAATGGCGATGCCGACAGCATCATGGTGTACAACAGCCGTACGAATTACAAGGAGTGGGAATTCATCTTCGACCCCAACAAGATGAGGATTCCCCCCAATCCGGTTTCGGGGGGCGTGGGGACGCCCGCATCGCAAATGGGTTCGATGGGAGGCAGCCAGATCGGTACCCCCGTGACGTCGATGCCCGGGGCGTCGGGGTTTGGCCCCAACCCCACCGCTCCGGCGCCACCGGTAATTCCGGGCCGCCCGTATTGAGTTAGATGCGGCCCCGGCGAGGGATCGCCACCATCCCTATCGCGAAGGCAGCCTGCGAATCACCCTGCCGCCCATCTCCTCGGGAGTCGACCGGGTGAAGGACTCCTCCTGCTGGGGCGCCGTTGCAGCCGCAGCCGACCGAGGGGTACGCGATTTCGTGGCTACCGGAGCCGGAGGCACTTCCACCAGATACTCGTAAACTCCGCGCCGCTGCTCAGCGGGATTCGGAGGGATGACAACGCGCTTTTCCAGAATCGTGCAACCTTCGACCTTCTCGCCCATCTCATGGACGAATCGCGAGCGAACCGTTTTGGTGATCATCGTCTTTTCCCGTTTCATACCAGCATGACACGTCGCGGCCCGAGTTTCCAGTTTCGGTGGGCCGCCGGGGCCGCCGGGGGCCGCTCGGGTTGGCCAGTGGGGCGTCTTGTCAAAGCCCACAGGCCCGTGGTGTCGCCACCGCAGACAGGCCAAACGGCCTGTCCCACCGGAGTGGCTGCGTCAGTCCATCCCCGGCGCGTCGTAGACTTCCGGTGTGGAGCGGCCGGAAATCCGCCTGCGTATACTCGCGCAACGGATCCGGAAGCGATCCAGATACAAGTAGACTACCGGCGTCGTATACAGCGTGAGGAGTTGGCTCATCGCCAGGCCGCCGACGATCGCGATGCCCAGCGGGCGGCGCAATTCCGAACCCGTCCCGCCTCCCAGGGCGAGCGGCAGCCCTCCCAGCAGCGCCGCCATCGTGGTCATGGTGATGGGCCGGAAGCGCAGCAGGCAGGCCTGGAAGATCGATGCTTCCGGCCCCTTGTGCTCTTTGCGCTCGGTTGCCACCGCGAAGTCGATCATCATGATCGCGTTCTTGATCACAATCCCGATCAGCAGGATGATCCCGATCAGCGCGATCACGCTCAACTCGGTGCGGCAGATCATCAATGCCAGCAGCGCGCCGACTCCCGCCGAAGGCAGTGTCGACAGAATCGTGACCGGATGAATGACGCTCTCGTACAGCATGCCGAGCACGATGTACACCGCGATCAGGGCAGCGGCGATCAGGATCGGCTCGTTGCTGAGGGAATCCTGAAAGGCCTGCGCGGTGCCCGAGAAGCTCCCATGGATGGTCGACGGCATTCCCAGGGTCCTCTGGAGTTCGAGGATCTGATCCACCGCTGTTCCCAACGGCATGCCGGGCGACAGGTTGAACGAAATGGTCACCGAGGGAAACTGGCCCGAGTGGTTCACCGCCAGCGGGCTCGTGTCAGCCTGGTAGTGCGTGAACGCGCTGAGCGGCACCTGCCCTTTCGAGCCCTTCACGTAGAGGTATTTCAGTCCGTCGGGATTCTGCCAGAACCGGGGGTCCACCTCCATCACCACGTGGTACTGATTCAACTGCGTGTACATGGTGGATACCTGGCGCTGGCCAAACGCGTCATACAGCGTATCATCGATGGCCTTGGTTGAGATGCCCATCCGCGACGCCGTGGCGCGGTCGATGGCGAGCGAAGCCTGGAGTCCCTTGTCCTGCTGGTCGCTGTTGACATCCACCACGCCCGATATGGCGCGCATGGACTGCATCATGCGCGGCGCCCACTGGGCCAGATCGGCCAGGTTCTCGCCTTGCAGGGTGTATTGATATTGGGCAGAGCTCCCGCGCCCGCCGATGCGCAGATCCTGCACGGCTTGCAGGAACAGCGTGGCGCCGGGAATGTGCGAGACCTTGCCACGGCGAATGTGCGCAATCACCTCGTCGACGGTCAGCTTCCGCTCTCTGTCCGAGCGGAGCGTCACAAACATGCGGCCCATGTTCATGGTTGCTCCACCGCCCATGCCGCCGCCGCCCATAGAGCCGATGACGATAGCCACGTCAGGGTCCTCGCGCACCGTCCGGACAAACTCCGCGAAGCGCGTTTGCATCGCCTGGAACGATGTCTGCTGGTCGGCCTGGATGGTTCCGGTCATGCGGCCGGTATCCTGTTGGGGGAAGAATCCCTTGGGTACGGAGGCGTAAAGATACACGGTGAGACCGATGGTGCCGAGCGTAATCGCCATGGTGAGGGGCTGATGGCGCAGCACCCACGAGAGGGATTTCTCGTAACCGCGCAGGATCAGGTTGAACGCCCCCTCGCTCAGCCGATACACCGCGCCATGGCGTTCCTCGCTATGGCTGCGCAACAGCCGGGAGCACATCATTGGCGTGGTCGTCAGCGATACCATCAGCGATACCAGGATGGCGGCCGAGAGGGTCACCGCGAACTCGCGAAACAGCCGGCCCACGATGCCGGTCATCAGCAGGATGGGGATGAACACCGCGATCAGCGACGTGCTCATGGTGACCACCGTGGAGCCGATCTCCCTGGCGCCCAGGACGGTCGCCTGCATGGGCGTCATGCCCGCCTCCAGGTGGCGCGTGATGTTCTCGATCACCACGATCGCGTCATCCACCACGAATCCGGTGGCCACGGTCAAGGCCATCAGCGACAGATTGTCGATGCTGTAGCCCATCACGTACATCACGCCGCACGTGCCGATCAGGGAAACCGGGACGGCAATGCTGGGGATGATGGTGGTCCGCGGGCTGCGCAAAAACACGAAGACCACCAGGATTACCAGCGCAATCGAGATGGACATGGTGACCTGGATGTCGCGTACCGACGCGCGGATGGTCGTGGTTCGGTCCAGGGCGACCGAGATTTTCATGGCCGGCGGAATCTCCGCCTGAATCGCCGGCAGCACGCTGCGCACCCGATCGACGGTCTCGATGATGTTGGCTCCGGGTTGGCGGAATACGACAAGCTGAACGGCCGGCCTGCCGTCCAGTTGCCCGGCGGTGCGGATGTCTTCCACCGCGTCAGTGACGGTGGCGACATCCGAGAGCAGCACGGCTCCGCTCTTGCTGAACGCGACCACCAGCGGCCGGTATTGCGCGGCCGTCAGCAACTGGTCGGTGGTGTTTAGCGCCTGGCTCCGGTGGAGATCGCCGAGTTCCCCTTTGGGCCGGTTCGCGTTGGCCGTCGCGAGCACGGCGCGGACATCCTCCAGCCCGAGCCCATAGTTGTTGAGGAGGGTGGGATTGACATCCACCCGCACGGCCGGCAATGACCCGCCACCCACGAAGACCTGGCCCACCCCCTGTATCTGGGCGAGCTTCTGCTGCACAATGGACGCCGCCGCATCGTACATGCGCGCGGTGCTGTAGATGTCCGAGGTGATCGCCAGAATCAGGATCGGGGCATCCGCCGGATTGACCTTGCGATAGCCGGGGTTACTCGGCAGGTTGGCGGGCAGTTGGCCGCGGGCCGCGTTAATGGCCGCTTGCACGTCGCGCGCGGCGGCATCGATATTGCGGCTGAGATCGAACTGCAGCGTGATGGAAGTGGATCCCAGAAAGCTGGTGGAGGTCATCTCCGTGACTCCCGCGATACGGCCGAACTGCCGTTCGAGCGGGGTCGCCACGGAAGACGCCATGGTCTCTGGACTGGCGCCGGGCAGCGAAGCCTGAACCGAGATGGTGGGGAACTCCACCTGCGGAATCGGCGACACGGGAAGAAACTGGTAAGCCACCACCCCTGCCAGTGCCACGGCCACCGTCAAGAGCGTGGTGCCAGCCGGCCTGTGAATGAATGGCGTGGAGATACTCATGGCTGAGTGCTGTGTTCTCCCTCCGAGTCGGCGATTCATCCAGCATATCGAAAGAGGGTTCGCCAGTGGTGAGCAGCCTTCGTGGCGCGCGCACTCGTGCGCGCCGCGTCGCCACTCATGGCAACGACTGGCGAGTTCGGCAGGCCCACGATGACAAGATGGCCAGCGCGCCGAGGCGCGTATGCAGCGATTTCGCAACGTGCCTGAGTTTGTCCCGCTAATCCCCTGAAACTGTGGCGAGTTCCCAATCTGATGAGCCCCAAGTCATTTTTGCAAATCTCCGAATATCCTTGACTTGGCCCTTATCTACCATTAATATTACTGGTAGATATGCCGATCGACCACGACCTCGATCTGCGCGGCCGGCTCATCCGCAGTCTGGGAGCGTTACGGGAGATGCTGCCCGGCTCGTTTGTCGAACGCCGCCGCAAATGCGGAAAACCCAATTGTCGGTGCGCTGATGGCAAACAACTGCACTCCGAGTTTCAGGTTTCGGTGCTACTGGAAGGCAAGTTGAAGACCTTCCACATTCCTGGCGAGTTGGCCGAGGAGGCCCGCCGCAAGGTAGAGATGCACAAGCGGTTTCAGGAGACGGCGGCCACCATCGGCCGCATCAACCTGCGCCGCTTTCTACTGCGTAAAGGGGAGAAAGAGAAGAGCTGACTTTGCAGCGCCACCAGTTCGAAGCGTATCTCGACAAGGTGTTCGATTGGAGACGCTTGACGGCGGTGTTGACCGAAGGCAGACAGTATCCACTTTATCCCTGGTCAGAAGCTTTTGACGCCGTCTTCCTCGGATCGGCCTGCCAGTTTGGTCCGCTCCACCGCATCGAGACGGAGTGCCGATGCGGCGCTCTGCACAAACGAATTGGCACTCTCAGCGAGGACATGCTGGCTTACGCAATGCAGCGGCAAAATCCCGCCGAGATCTTCTCTCTGGGTTGCCAGGTGGCTCAGCAACTGAAGAGAAATGGCGTCCTGCGCTCAGACTGGGCCCGCGGGCGCGTGGTCGCCGCCGTCGATGGAATCGAAATCTGTAGCTCCTATTGCCGCTGCTGTGACGCCTGCATGAGCAGGGAGGTGGAGCGGAAAGTCGAGGGCAAGCTGCAGAAGAGCACACAATACTACCATCGCCTCTCAGCCGTTACCGTGGTCAGCGGTGCGTTCCCTATCTTCTTGGGAGTCCGGTTTCAGCAGGACGGTGAGACGGAGGTGGCTTGCTCGCTGGCGTTGCTGCAGGATCTCTCCGCAAAGTTGGGGCGCCGGTTCATCGATATTCTCGTCGCCGATGCCATCTATCTCCAGACTTCCTTCGTTCGGGAGGTGGAATTACTCGCCCTGGACTGGGTCATCAACCTCAAGGACAACCAACCCGACCTGCTGGCGGAAGCGGGACGGCTCACTGCGGGAGCGCCGCTGTACCACGAAACGACTCCCCAACAAGACCTACAACTCTGGCACGTACCGGAGGTGGACTGGCCCGTGGCCGACCGTGTCGTGCGCGTCGTGAAGACGGTTCGGGTGCAAAACGCCAAACGCGTCAAGGTCGAGGAGCGCCCAGTCGAGGTGCCCCGGATCGAAGAGACGCAAGCGGGAAAAACTAAGGGCAAAAGCTCGAAGCGCAAGAAGCCCAAGTGCTCTCGGGTGAAAACCAAACAGCTCGCTCCCATAGTCAGCACCAACTTTTATGCTTCTAACGTGGATCTTGGCGCCATTCCGCCTTACTTCATCCACCAACTCGGAGGCAGTCGCTGGACGATCGACGCGCAAGTCTTTCAGACCATCACCACGGATTGTCACCTGAAGCGACCCTCCGCCCATCAAGACTGTGCCCTCATCGTGTTGACCATGATCCGTGTCCTTGCCTACACGCTGACGATGGTCTTCTACTACCGTCAGGTCCGCAGCCATTGCCGCGGCGTTCCACCAGGTTTTTGCGATATGGCGCGGCAACTTGCCTACGGCTATCTCACCCTCTTCTCCGATAGCAGCTGATATCCCCTGGCAAACCCCGGGCCGTAGACTTCTCCATCCTGTTCCGATCGATTGGGTCCCCGCGAAAGAACCCCGAGGTCCTCCCTTTCTCCATTCCACAAACAAAAAGGTGATGCTGCTCTACCACGGATTCTCGTGTCCAAAGTGCCCAAAAGGCGAGCGCCAAAATGCGTTCCGTCGCTTTTCACGCAAAAGCCGCGATCTCACAGCAACTTAACCCGCTTCGGTGCACCACGTTGCGAAATCGCTGGGGCGTCAAGGATGTCGCTCATGCGATTCCCTATACTACGATTATCGTCCCGATCTCCGCTTTCGACTGGCGATACGGGTTGATGGACAGCACGTCAAACAAAAGAACGGCTATAATCCAAAATCTGTGGAGGTCTGAATGGGGTTGAGACGTAGGCGCTGGATCCTCCTTCCGGTTGCTCTCGGGTTGCTACTGGTGGCAACAACGGCCAGCGTGTCGTCAGGCTGGCCGCAACAGGCCGCTCCGGTCCCTTTCAAGGCACAAGATGAAGACCGGGAACGATACCAACGGCCTTCCGACGTTCTTAAAGCCCTCGAACTCTCAAGGGGAGACTGGGTTGCAGATGTGGGAGCCGGAAACGGTTACTACGCCCAACACATGGCCGATCTGGTTGGCCCGACCGGGAAGGTGTTTGCAGAAGACATTGCCGACTACGCTATCGACTTCTTGCACCAGAGAGTGAAGATGTTCGATCTGCGGAACGTGGAAGTCGCCAAAGGTACAGACGACGATCCGAAGCTCCCGGCAAACTCACTGGCTGCTGTCCTGGTCATGAATACCTATCACCACTTCAGCCGGTACGAACCAATGCTGGAACAAATTCTCAAGGCGCTCAAGCCGGGTGGACGCTTGGTGATCGGAGACTACAGCCTTCCCGACCATCGAAGCCAGTCCAGAGCAGACCAACTAAAAATCCACGAAATCGACCCTGAACGGGTGCGGGCGGAATTGGGGCGGGCAGGATACCAAATTGTGAGGTGCGAAGACCCGTTCCTAAAGCGGATGTCAGAACTCAAAATGGGCGACAGAATTGCGGAAGCTGACATGTGGCTCATGGTTGCGGTTAAACCGGAATAAGGGTAGTAAGTCCTATGCAACAACAAGAGGTCATCGATTTCTATAATACGATGAGAGATCGTCGTATCACGCTATGGATCGATGGCGGTTGGGGTGTTGATGCTCTTTTAGAGAGACAGACGAGACCTCATAAAGATCTGGATGTTGCGATCCAGCAGAAGGATGTTGCGAAACTCCGGCAAATACTGGAAACCGAACACTATAGAGATGTAAAGCTCGAAGATGCTCGACCGCACAATTTTGTCTTAGCTGACAACAGCGGTCGTGAAATAGATGTGCATGTCATCGTTCTTGACGGTACTGGGAATGGCATCTATGGACTCGCTGAAAACGGAGAAATGTATCCAGCCGCTTCGCTTGTGGGAGTGGGCGCGATAGGCGGCTGTCCGGTCAGGTGCATCTCACCAGAATGGATGGTCCGATTTCACAGCGGATACGAGCTTAAAGAGAAAGATTATCAAGACGTATCTGCCCTGTGTGAGAGGTTCGGCATCGATCTGCCGAAAGAATACCTCAAATGGGTCCGGTGAGGCAGTAGGTGTCATACGCTTCTGAAGGGTTTGAGGCGCTGGAAGCTCTGCGGGCACTGCTCCTGGTGCCGGTCGTCGGCGATTTCCGGGCACGGCAGATTGGGGTCTTCACCGGATCGCTTCTGATCCTGCTCGTCGCCTACGTGTGCGTGCCGTGGCTCCGTGCGAGGACGACCTGGGCGCTCCTCCAGGTCGGCTTGCTCTGGCTCGTGCTCACGGTCGCCTTCGAGTTCTCATTGGGCCATTTCGTGTTCCGGCATTTCTGACAAGATCTGGCAGACTACGATCTTCGTGGCGGGCTGCTTTCAATCGGTTTCGTTGTGCTCACGCTGTCGCCGGTTGTTGCGGCAAGGTTCGTCATAGGCAGGAGTGGCCCGGACGATGATCCGGCATTGCTTCGTTCGGGCGAAACCAAGAGCTTTGGGAGGCTGTACACGCTGGTGGAGAGATCTCAAAACGCGCACTGCCCTCACATGCCGTGTCCACCGCCTACGAAGATACGTTGGCCGGTTATCCAGTTTGCCTGATTCGAGGCAAAGAATACCACGGCGGCGGCAACGTCTTGCGGCCTACCAATTCTGCGAAGGGGAATCGTGGGCAGGATCTTGTCTTCGAGTTTGGGTGTGATCCAGCCTGTCTGAACCGGCCCAAGCGACAAAACATTAACCGTGATCCCAAACAGACCGAGTTCCATCGCCGCCGTCCTGGTGTAGCCCTCCACGGCAAGTTTGCTTGCTCCGTATGTGGCTTCGGAAGGAAAACACTCAGCACCCGCCGTACTGATGTTAATGATCCGACCCCAACGACCGTTACGGCCAATGTGCCTACGTGCAAACTCTGCCATTGCGAATGCCACAGCCCTCGTATTCACCGAGAATATTTTGTCAAATCCATTCAGTCCGATCACCGATGGCCGATTGCTCCACAACTCGACCAGCTTGTTCTCTAACTCCGTGTTAGTTGGCAGGAACGTATCCGCCTCCCAGTAGGCAGCGTTATTAACGAGCACTTCAACGGAGCCGAGCGATTCTTCTGCTTTGTTGAACAATAGAGGGATCGTGGAAGGGTCGGAGAGATCGCCTTCCCATGCATGAGCTTCGGTACCAAACGCACGCACCACAGCCAGAACTTCATCAGCATTTCGGGATTGTTGCAGACGGTAAAATTCTTCGCTTGGCGATGATGGCACCGATTGGTTCTCGACCACGGGTGCGTCCTGGCGAAAATAGTGGAGGAAGATTTTTGCGCCTTGTTCAGCGAAAGCCTTTGCGACAGCAGCGCCAATGCCGTAAGGGTTGTTGGCTCCGGTCACCAGGACGACTTTGCCATTCAGACCTGGGTCAATCATGTGGCTGAACTCCTTCGAATCCATTTCTCGTAGGCGTCATGCCAGCGGCGACCGTGACGGCAACTGCCCGGATTCCGGCGCTCGTCCAACGATGGTACCGCCCTTCAGGGCTGTTCAATATCGCCTGAAATTCCGAGATTCAGAGCCCCCGGTTCGGACAATACAATCTCCGATCACCAGATCATGTATTTGCTGGTCTTTCCGGCAAAGCAAGGTGCCGACGCTGCCAATTCCCGGCTCGTCATCTGGACCCTCACCGCCTTGATGTTTCCGTTCTCATCCTTCAAGAGTTGGGCTGTTGGTGGATCTTTGTCCTCGTTTACGACCACATGGTACAAAGCCTGCCGATACAAGCCGATCTTGCCCTTGCCCCAATCCGTGGACCCGAAGAAGTAGTACACCACGACGGCTCCGTTGCGATCAGCTTTTTCCGACCGCCAGAAATACCTGCCACATTGCACGTCTTCCCTGAAAAGCTGTTTACCCGGTGTCGTCTTGCGAATCGTATTCTCGTTTTCGGGTGCATCTTCGACCGACTGTGGAGATGAATAGCCAAACAGGAGCGCCAGGATGGTCATGAGGACTGCGTGACTCACGGTCGTATGCCTCCCCTTGCTCGGTTAACGGAACAAGGATACTACTTTCCATTCTAGACCCGCTGGCGAGGTTCCGTCGTCTAACCCGTTCCGGCGCTGTGTAAAGTGGACCCCATTGTCAAGACCATTTTTGGCCCTCAATAAGTTAATGTCCGACGAAGTCCTGGATTTGAGTTCTTGAGGATGGCTGTGGAGGCACGCCCCCAGCAACACCACCTCTCTCTCCCTATTGCCCTGATCTTTTCCTAGCCAGTTGGCTGCTTCCGCGTGGCCAAAGCGCCGCGATCGTTGGCCCCCTCCGGACTGGCGCCCAAGCGGTAGATCCCATG
>JAIQFL010000566.1 GCA_020073365.1 Terriglobia bacterium
GCGATCTCGTCGGCAGACCGGCCTTCAGCAGCGGTCAAGACGATCCGGCACCGAAGGGCAACCTGCTGTGGCGTTCCGAAGGCCGTAGACCATTGCAGGAGTTGTTGCTTGTCGGGTTCATTCAGCTTGACCGAAAGCGCGCTGCGCGGCATAGACCCAGGATAATCGAGAGTTCTTAAATAGTCCAGTTATTTGCTGGACATTACACTAGCCTTCCCGCTATGCATCGATACGTCACCTCTCTTCTGTGTGTTGGCGCTGGCATTCGCTCCGCGGACCGGCGCGTCCGGTCGTGGGCCGCCGGCAACGGAAAACGGAACTTATTCGAAGCCTCCACAGACGGGAAACAGTCGCCACCGTTGTGGATCAGACGAAGAACGACGTCACGCTCTACACTGAGTTCGACGAGATTTCGCCGTTGCGTTGCCGTTTCGTTCGCTTGACCATGACGGACTGGCCGCGCCGCGGAGCCACGCCGCCATTGCGCCCCACGGACACAGGCGGTACGCCACGCAGCCGCCACAAAGCCGGGGCGAAATAGCGAAACCCCAATTGCGCCATATCGCAATAGTACTTGATGTAAGCCTTTGCACCTATTCATCGCCGTGGCTTACGATAGCCGTTCGATCGGAGGTTCACGATGCATGTCACCGCGCTCGTGGCGCTTGCGATGCTCGCAGTCGCCCCGCTCTCCGCGGACAAAGGGTCGTTCCGCAAGAACTTGCTGCACCTCGTGCGAGCCGCTCATCAGCGCGCAATGGGCATAATGCCCACCATTCAATACGAAGGCGGATCTCCATGGATAAGAACCGCTGGGCATCTTCCAGAGAGTACGTTGCTGATTTGATCGACGATCGGAAATGAGCCGGGCCTCGCATTCTGGGACGTTTCCAACGAGCCTGATTGTTGCGACCTGCCGCCCGCGCCTGCCAACCGGACGCGGATGGAACACGCGGTCTACATGGCGAAGATGTTCCATGAACTGGACCCGGTCACACCTGTGACGATCGGGGCCGCTTTTTCCGACAACGACCGGAGCCGGAGCTTACCCACGAATGCTTCTGACGAGCCTGAAAGTAAGCCGCATCTGCTACAGTAATCGGCCTAATTCACTGATGCACCGCGCTCGAGTCTGTTGCCTTCGAGAAGGAGTGTCGCGTACGCCAAACCGAGTCGCATGAGCCCCGTTCTGGGCGGGGCTTCCGCGCAATCGCAACAGGAAGCGTCGCCGCGGCCCATGGAAGTGGATTACCGATTGGCATCGTTGTTCGTCCTGCCGTTTCTGATCCGCGATTACGACACCGTCCAGTAGGCGGCGAACCTTCCCCACAACTGGTTTAGCGCCTTGAGCGTGACGCTGCCGTTCGCAGTGGCGGCGCGAAACGTGAGAGGCGATGATCCATCCGGCTTCATCCAGTCTTCGAGCTTCCTCCCGGAAGCGCGCAATTCGGGCACGCTCATCGGGATTTTGGCCACAGCCGGGCCCTGTTGATTGTTGACAAGAGCATCCGTTAGCCCCTGATTGCCCAGATCGCCCGCTAGGACCACCGGTCCGTAGAGGAACGCCTGTACGCCCGGTTCGTCCGCAAACGGTTCGGCCACCAGGCTCATGGGCAGCTCGAGACTGACGCGGTCACCCTTCTTCCATGCGCGGGTGACGCTGAGATAGCTGCCCGCGCTGGGGGTAACTTCAAGGGCGCGGCCGTTCACCTTGACGGATGCGGCGGAGGCCCACGATGGGACCCTCAATCGAAGCGTCCATGAGGATGCGGGAGCCTTCGTGATGGTGAGAGTCGTGCGAGGCTCATCCGGGAAGCGCGTGTCCTGGCGTAAACCGATCACGCGTTCGGAGTCATCCAATTCCGACGCAATGAACAGGTTCACCGAAATGCCTTTCTCGTCCCGGTAGTAGATGCTGTCGTTCAGTTTCGAGTACTCTTCGAACGCGGTGCCGGTGCAGCACCAGAATGACTTCTCTTCATCGCAGAGCCCTTTCCAGGCCCCGGGCGCCATTGACAGGAAGTAGACGGAATGCCCTGTTTCCGGGTGGATTGTTCCCAGACGGTGATTGAACAGATTGCGCTCGTAATAGTCGAAATATCGCGGATCTCCGTTCCACGAGTGCAGATGGCGCGTCAACTTCATCATGTTGTACGAACAGCAGCACTCCTGGTGATTCGGCCCGATCCGCCATTCCGCGGCCAGCCTGCCCGGCGAGGTCCGCCAGAGTTCCTGGGTGCTGCTTCCGCCGGTAGCGAACGTCCGCGCGGATGACACCGCGTACCAGAAGAACTCCGCTTTGGCGGGACATTTCCCCTTCAATCCACCAGAGACCTCTGTGCTCGCAATGAGGGTTACATCGTACTTCGCTGCGTAATGTCGCTTGACTTCGTTGTTACTCACTGAAAAGGGGGACCTTCCATCAAACTTTGGTCGTAGTCATAGCAAATCAGCAACTGCGGAGCCTTACCTGTCATCTCTGTAAGGTGCGCAGTATATCGATTTCGCATGTCTTGAGGGAAGGCCACTAACGCAGCCCTGTCATATATTGCATCGACTGGACCAAGTACCTGTTTAGACAAAGCAAATATATCGCCAACAAATATGTCGAGATAGTGTGCGCTCCACTGCTCGACTTCGCCAACTGCTGATATTTCTGGTTGCACTCCAAGTTCCATGAACAATTGCTCAATGGCTATTTGACTCAATTCCGCTCCAGCGACACGATAGTCCTTGGAGAGCAGCCAAGAAATATCAAGAGTTTTGCCGCATAATGGTACAAAGATACGCCTACCTTTTGCTAAAGACAGCTCGTTGAAATGTTTGACCAGTAGCGGGTTAGCCTTGCTTTCGTGGAAAGCAATTTCATTTTTCTCCCACCTTTGGTGCCAGAAACTCGAATCCATAATAAATAAAACCTGTTTCGTTATTTGTTTTTTGGCCAGCTGAAAGCATACGCGGAATGAAGTGATAAATCGAGATTCGGAATGAAGGCATTGGCTTACATTTTGAACAGAGCCGGATCGAACGGACTTCAGAACCATTTCGCGGCGCGTGGTGGGACGGCGACTCTTTATCCCCTCACACACCCATAGACCAGATCGATCCCTTGAACGTAGAATGTCCCCTCCGTCTCGAACCACCATGACGCTTCATCTTCGAATCGCCAGACCAGTCAGCGATCTTGCCAGATCCCGTGACATGTACTGTCGTGGGCTCGGCCTTCGTGTCGTCGGGAGTTTTGAAAATCACGAAGGATTCGACGGCGTCATGCTCGGCATGGACGGTTACAACTATCACTTCGAGTTCACCCACTGCCGCACTCACCCAGTCGCACCGGCACCGACGCCAGAAGACTTGGTGGTGCTCTACATACCAATGGAAGCCGAGTGGAACGCCCGGTGCGCCAGCATGCTGGCGGCGGGGTTTAAACAGGTTGCTTCGTCCAATCCGTACTGGGACATTCGCGGCCGAACATACGAAGACCCCGATGGCTATCGCGTCGTCTTACAGCAAGCGGAGTGGAGCATTGACGAGTGTCCTTGATTCAGTGGCGCACTGGATCTTTCATCGCGTGAGGAAATGAAAAGGGCTCTGGAACCATTTCCCGGCGCGTGGCGGGGAGCTGGTGCATCTGACTGCTTCTGTCTGTCTCGTGTGTGTGGTTCGACGAACGGGCGAGACCAGACAGCCCGCGCATC
Organism: Terriglobia bacterium; assembly: GCA_020073365.1. GTDB lineage: Bacteria > Acidobacteriota > Terriglobia > Bryobacterales > Bryobacteraceae > JAIQFL01. Next base: position 3,702 of record JAIQFL010000566.1, read on the forward strand.
AGATAGACTGCCTCATCACCCTCCCCTCACACAACGATGGACCACGCTGACGTGAAAAGTAGAATGGGCTGCCCCCGTTCCTTTATTCCACCGCATCTGGACAGCGGGACGGCAGCCATGAGCGCCTCTGTCAATGTGCGTAGTCTGTGCGTCATGGCAGTGTCGTTTCCGTTGGACGCAGTGCGTTTCCGTCGAACGCCATTATCCCCTCGAAGAGACGCGTCTCGTTGAATCAATCTGACTCACTGAAGACCTCCACCCCGAATGCCCCACAGGATCGATCGACCCTGTGGGGCATGCTCGCATCACGGTATCGGCTGTATCTGCTGCGGCTCGCCATAGAAGAAGTCATCCATCATGACGATGTCATGCGTCCCATCATCGTTCGGCCCCGGCGCAGCATCGCCGCTCGTAATCTGGACTCGGGCTATGCGCGCGTCGGCAAAGACGATGCCGATGAAAGAAAGACTTCCATTTCCCGGCGAGGCTGGGACAGAGCTACTGAAAAGCAGCGCCCCATCGGTGCCGAAGCACTCGATCAGGGTGCTGGCTTTGCGGTTTCCGTTCGTATTGCCAGGCCCGCTCCCGTCCGGCAGGTCAACGTCCGTGAAGACCGCGCCGAAGCCACTGACCTTTGCCGGCACAGTTCCATTGGAGCCGGGTACGAAGAACAGCGCCTCGGTGATGTTGCTGTCCACTGGGGTGAACAGCCGCAACGGGCTGAAGGTACTGAAGATGGCGCCGTAGGTCGGATTGTTGAAGAGCGTAGCCAGGCCGCCCTGGGGCCCGCCCGAAGGGGGAGCCTGCGAAAGGCCCGTCCCCGGCGTGGTGAACTGGGCGCCGCGCGTGTTCAGGAACGTGTTGAACGGCGTGACCGGGGCTGTCGTCGCATCGACGTTGCCCCCGCCGTCCCAGTTGATTTCGCGGTGACCACTGTCCTTGGGAAGCGGCCCGGGCGTATTGCCATTGTTTGCCGCCCCCAGAGCAGTCCTGTACTGGTCGACGGTGTTTTGAATCGAGGCAACGGTTGGTCCGGCGGCCTGGAACACGGTCGGCGCAACGAAGGCCGTGCCCGTACCCTGTTGTGCTTGAGCCGAGTTCATCCCGTCGCCGCCTTGTCCGCAACTCATCAAGGTCAATCCCATCCCGAATACCACAACCAACTGCGCCGTTTTCAACTGATTCATGACCGTTTCCTGCTCCTCTGTTCTCGAAACAACGAGTATGTTTGTCTGTTTGTTCATGACAATCTCCTTAAGTTAGGAACGCATTGGTCTGTGCACAATATGACGATGCGATCGTCCTCTCAGCTCACGTGGCATCTGATTCGGTCGGGGGGCTTCTGTTACAACCTTGAGCCGAGGTATTGCTCAGATTCTTCATGTCGTACATGACCACCTCCTGATGATGTTTGCTTGCTGAATGAGAGTTGCCTTGCCATTGCTCCTCTGAACGTTTCACGCTCGAATGCCGATCACTTCCAGATACTCAGCGAGGACCGTGGTGCAGTGCGTCCCCGCTCGATTGTGAGCAGACCAGAGCGCTTCGAGTTCCCGACGAAGATGCTCACGACCGTCGACGTCAAGGGAAGCAAACGCCTGATTGATCGGTCCGTAGTAGAGGCGGAAGAACTCCACCACCTCCGAGGGAGGAAAGGGATAACTGAACGTGTAGTGGCGCCTGATGAGATTGAGCTCCGACAGCCCCTTCCCGAGCCGTTCACGGAC
>JAIQFL010000567.1 GCA_020073365.1 Terriglobia bacterium
ACAACCTGAAGGCCGGCATCTACATCGAGCACACCGCCAAGTTCCAGGTGGGCGGCACCAACCCGCGCGGCGCTTTCAACTTCAGCACCAACGCCAACAACGTGATGGACAGCAAGAACTCGTTCTCCAACGCTCTGTTGGGCGTGATCAACACGTATTCGGAGGCCACCGGCCGCTTCAACGGAAACTGGACCTTCAACAACCTCGAGTTCTACGTTCAGGACAACTGGCGCCTGAGCAAGAGGCTGACGCTCGATCTCGGCATGCGGTTCTACCATGTGCCGCCGCAGACCGACTCGAACCACACCATGGCCACTATGGATCCGAGTCTGTACAGCCGGGCGAACGCTCCGCTGCTCTACGCGCCGATCCTGAACTCCAGCGGCGGCCGCGTGGCCGTGGATCCGCGGACCGGGCAACTCTTTCCCAACCCGTACATCGGACTCTTCATCCCTGGAACGGGCAATGTGACCAACGGCGCGGCGGTCGGCGGCGTCAACGGCTATCCCGAAGGGATCTATACCGTGGGCGCCGTATACTATGGGCCACGCGTCGGCTTCGCCTGGGACATCTTCGGGACGGGCAAGACCGCGCTCCGCGGCGGCTTCGGTATGTTCCAGGACCGGGTGCAGGGCAACATGAGCATGAACACCAACGGCAACCCGCCGGTGGCCTTCTCGCCCACCCTGTACTTCGGAACCTTGGACACGTACGCCAACAGCGGTGGCCTCGTGGGCCCCAGCGGTATCAACGCCCTGTTGGGCCGGCAGAACCCCGGGACCACGATGAGCTGGAGCTTCGGTATCCAGCACCAGATTGAGAATTTCGCAATCGACGTATCCTACGTGGGCAATAGTTCCTACCACCTGTATGGCAACAAGGACATCAACCCGATCCCCATTGGCGCGCATTTCAACAAGGCTTTCGAGGATCCCTCGCGGCCCGGCAACGCGCTGCCCGACAACTTCCTGCGGCCATACTACGGCTGGGGATCCGTCACCTTGTCTTCCAACGCCTATAACGCCAACTACAACTCGCTCCAGGCTTCGGTGCAACGCCGGATGTCCCACGGCTTGCAGCTAGGTATCGCCTACACGCATTCGAGGGCACTGGCCACCGCGCAGACCGACTACAGCGGCGTCAGTCAGTACTTCGCTCCGCGCGTGCGCAACTACGGCCCGCTTCCGTGGGACCGCCCCGACCAGTTCGGCGTGAATTATGTGTATTCGCTTCCGAAGCTCGGGACCAAGATGAACTTCCGCCCGGCCCAGTGGGTCTTCGATAACTGGCAGATCAGCGGCATCACCGCGATGGTCAGCGGCGCTCCTTTCCAGCCCGGACTGGGCTGGTCGGCCTCCGGGCCGGACGTCACCGGTTCCGCCGAGGGCCCGCGCCTCAACCAGGTCGCCTCCTGCGCCGGCCCGAAGACGGAGTACCAGTGGTTCAACACGGCGGCATTTACAGCGCCGGTGGTGGGTGCGTGGGGCAATCCCACTGTCACCATGGCCAGCTTCGGAAACATGGCAACCAACGTTTGCCGCGGTCCCGGCAGCAACAACTGGGACATCGCGGTCGCCAAGCGCTTCCCACTGCTCAAAGAAGGCCGCTTCGTGCAGTTCCGTGTCGAGATGTTCAACGCCTGGAATCACACGCAGTGGTCGGGCGTGAGCTCGGGGACCAGCTTCCGGCCACCCACCGCGACCGAACTGGCGACCGGAACCTATTCGCCTACCGACCCGACCTACGGCACCAAGACCTACGGCCAGATCAATGCGGCGAGAGGGCCTCGGATTATTGAACTCTCGGTGAGAGCCGTTTTCTAGTCCGGGTGATCTGTCTCTCCTTAGCCTTAGCGCCGGTCTTTCGGGGCCGGCGCTTTTTTGCGCGCGGTGAGGCGGCCCCCACAGGGCCTCAGCACAGGCGTGAAAGTAAGGCCTCCGAATCGATACAGAGAAGCGCGTATCGCATTAGCAGAGTCCCGCAACCGCCATTTTGAACTCCGCCGGCCGTGGTTTGGTTACCTCACCAGCCTACCGGCAATGGATTACGCCAAAGTTGCAACACTGCGGATCTGCACACACCGATTCTACCGCCCCACCGGAATATCCAGCGCCGGGTTCTTCGCAAAGAACCCCCACGGTACCAGCTTGAAACCGGCGATATAGGTCGGCATGACCGGCCAGTCTTCCGGCCGGGGATTGTGCGTGATCCCCATGGTGTACCACAGCACCACGTCGCGATTGTCGAGGGACCGGTCGGTGGCGGTCCATTTCGGGAGGCCGTCGCCGCCCTTGCTCTGGTAAGGATACTCGCCCGCGGCGTGCATTTCGGAGCTGCTATAGGGTGTCGCCCACACGTGCGCATTCAGGAACCCGGCGCGCTTTCGTACCCACGCATCCGGCAGCAGAAAGGGCACGGAGTTCTCCCCCGGTAGCAGCGCGTAGCCGGTGGGCTGGCCCAGCGCATTCTTCACCGCCGGGTTCTCCACGATCCAGCGGCGGCTGGTCTCCAGGTTCATCCTGCGCTGCGCCTTGCGCTCGGTATCGAGCAGGGTCATGTCCATGGTGAAAGCCCCGCCGTAGGGATTGCGCGGGCCCGCCGGCACTGGCGAGCTGTTCATTTCCATCACGCGATTCGCCGCGCCGTCCACGTCCAGATCCAGGCGGAACGAGAAAAAATGCTGATGGTGTACCGCCGCGATATTCCTGGCCACCAGGTGGCTGTAGGGTTCGTGCACGCCATCGGCCACGCCCTTCACCGACATGATGCCGGTAAGCGCAACCTGCATTTCCAGTGTGCCGTCCTGGTGAAAAATCCAGTCGAAGCCGTACTCGTAGTTGCCGGCCTCGCTCAGGAAAGAGAGCACCAGGACCCGCGCGCGGCGGGTGTTGTCGCCGTGCTTCCAGGCGATGCCGGCATCGCGCTCATAGAGGGCCACCGCCCGCGGAATGGTACGAGGATTCCCGGACTCGTCCGCCACCACCGCATCCAGCACCGTACAGTTCTGCGGGCAATCCAGTCCAGGCCGCAGGGAACTGGCCAAAATGCCGAGCCCGAGCTCGCCCGCATCGAAACTGTTACGGAAAAACCAGGCGCCGCCCGGGTCGCCATACGGGACCACCATCTCCGATAGCGACCCGCGGTACATGATGGACCGCACGCGGCCGCCATCCTCATACCCGACGGTGTAGAGCACCAGCCCTTCGCGCGCGTGCAACGCATAGCGGAACCGCCACTTCTGCCAACGCACCTCGCCATCTTCGATTTGGAAGCCAGGCCCTCCGGGCTGAGTGATCTGAAGCGGCGCAGGCGCCTGGCGGAAGGGCGCCGTGGCGGACAGATTCAGTTCGGCGTTTTCGCGGGAGATGGGAGCGCCCCGATCGGTGTCCAGGAAATCGACCACCTTCCCCGTAGTGAGGTTCACGTGTGCCGCCACGCCTTCCACGGGATGCGCATAGTAATTCTGCGCGCCGCCGCTATAGTAGGGGGTGACGCGCACGATCCTGCCTTCGTCGTCGCCCGGCAGTCCGAAGTACCCCGCCGGCCAAGCTACCGTCAGCACGCTGTTTGAGTCGCGGATGCCGCGGGCCCGCAGGGCCTCTCGCCAGCGCGGGTCGGCGCGGACGATGCGATCGGCGATGGCGGAATCGGCTTCCCCCACAGGAGGCTGTGCGCCGGGGATCTCCTTCCAGGAAGCCACTTTGCTGGAGGAGAGGTCCGCGATGGTTTCATAGGTCCGGTTGGCCGCCCGGTCATAGATGACGCCGAAAGCTCTGCGCGGCACGGCGGCGCCGCGAAGGACCATCTCTTTGGCCGGTTCATCCAGAGTGATCAGGCTGAACCGGGAGCTGGGGGAAACGTAGCCGGAGCCTCGGAGAATCTCGACGGCCGCGCGGATCTCCGCCGCCGTCAGCGGAGTCAGCGGATGCGGGGCGGTCGCCGCCAGGCGAAGCACGAGGAGGAGCAGAACGGTGGATCGCATCGTTCCCATTCTGGACTATGCGCGCGCGATCTTCCAAGTGATGGCGAGCGATGGCCGGCCGCCTGATGCAAGTAAAAGGTTCTCAGGGGCGAACATGGTATCGCATGGCATGGAGACTATTCGGAGCCTCGCTGGGTCCTTAATCGACATGGTCTTCCAGAGTCAACGCTTCAGCCAGCACCCGGTCCCAAATATAGCGGAGTCCGCCCGGAGTCACGACGTCGACATGCACGCCGAGCAGGTCCTCCAAATCGCCTACGAATCCGGCCAGATCGAACAGCGTTCTACCCTTTTCCATGTCCACCACGGAATCGACATCGCTGTCTTCCCCGTTGTCCCCTCGGGCCACCGAGCCGAATACACGAATATTACGGGCTCCATGCAGTTCGGCGAGGTGGAGGATGTCCGCCTTCTTCTCGTTCCGCAATGTTTCCAGGGTGATCATCTGACCTACCTATTATTGTCGGCCCCCCCGGAGGCGTTTTCCAGTGCTCCTGCGATCTGCTGGCCTACAGCACTTCTTCCGACCAGCCTTCCAGCACTTGCTTGGCCTTGCTCATGAACTGGTCGGCCAGCGCGCCATCGATCAGGCGGTGGTCGAAGCTCAGCGAGAGGTGGCAGATGGAGCGGATGGCGATGGCATCGTCGATCACCACGGGAGTCTTATCCACCGTGCCGACGCCCATAATGGCCACCTGGGGCTGGTTGATGACCGGCGTGCCGACCAAACTCCCGAAGCTGCCGAAATTGGTGATGGAGAAGGTGCCCCCCACTACCTCGTCGGGCTTGAGCTGGCGCGAACGCGCGCGAGCCGCCAGGTCGACTATGGAGCGCTGCAAACCCGGCACGTTCTTTTCGTCGGCCGCGCGAATCACCGGAACGATCAGGCCGTTTTCGAGCGCCACCGCGATCCCGATGTTGACCTCGTTGTGGTAGACGATGTTGTTGCCGTCGAGCGAAGCATTCAGCAGCGGGAACTGGCGCAGGGCCACCACCGAAGCGCGCACGACGAAGGGCAGATACGTGAGCGAGAAGCCGTAGCTCGCCTGGAACTGGTCCTTGTGGCGCTCCCGCATCTTCGCGACCTTGGTCATATCCACGCGATGGATGGTGGTGACGTGCGGCGAAGTGCGCTTGGACATCACCATGTGCTCGGCGATCTTGATGCGCATCGTGCTCATGGGCTCGATCCGGGTCTTGGCCTGAGCTGCCGGCGGGAGCGGCGCGGGCGGGGGCGCGGCGGGCTGCGGTGGCAGCGGAGACGCCGCGGCGGGCGGGGCTGGTCCTCGCGTCCATGCTCGTGCTCACGGCCGCGCTGTTCGTAGCCTTCGCGGTGCTGCTCGCCGTCCTGCGCCGCGCACTCGACCGCGAGAAGGAATTCGCGAGGACCGATCCGCTGACGGGGGTGTCGAACCGGCGGCACTTCGTGGACCTCGC
>JAIQFL010000121.1 GCA_020073365.1 Terriglobia bacterium
AGCCCTTACTGCTGAAAGGGTCCTCAACCCCGACGACGCGGCCACTGCGGTCACCGCCGGAGTAGCCGGCATCATCGTCTCCAACCATGGCGCACGAAACCTGGATACGGTGCCGGCCACCATCGATGCGCTCCCGCTGGTGGTCGAGAAGGTGGCGGGACGGGTACCGGTTCTGGTGGATGGCGGCATCCGCCGGGGCACGGACATCGTCAAGGCGCCGGCGCCGGGGGCCTCAGCCGTACAAATCGGCGCCCGTATCTATGGGGACTGGGGGTGGCCGGAGCCGAGGGCGTGGCCCGGGTGGTTCAGATTCTGCGCAAGGAATTCGAGGTGGCGATGGCGCTGATGGGGCGGCCTACCATCGCCAGCATCGACCGGACGGTGTTGTGGTAGTGATATCTTATGAGCATGAGTACGGGTGTTCTGGTTTCAGAAGAGGAATACCTCCACACCGTCTACGAGCCGGACTGCGAGTATGAAGACGGCGTCTTGATTGAGAGGAACGTGGGCAAAAAACGTCATAGTCGACTTCAAGTGACGCTCAGCGCGTACTTCGTCCGGAGGGAGAAGCTCTGGAACATCGAAGCTTTTGGCGACCAAAGGCATCGGATTCGCGCGGGAAAGTATATGCTACCCGATATCTGCGTCGTCCGGCCGCCGTCCCCTGACGAGGAGGTCTTCACCACTCCGCCTCTCATCTGGATCGAGATTCTGTCCCCGGAAGACCGGCCGATCCGCGTGAATCAGAAGATCCGGCAGTTGCTCGAGTTCGGTGTGCCGAACATCTGGGTGATCGATCCCGAGACGCTCGAAAGCGAAATCCACACGCCGCAGGGCAGCCGCAAGATTGAAGACGGAATTCTTCGGGTCGACGGCACTCCTATCGAAGTTCCGCTGCACGGTCTGGTCGAAGATTAAGGAGTTAACTTCCCACCACACCCGCCAACGGACTGCTGGCGGCGGCGTACAGTTTTTTAGGCATGCGGCCGGCTTCCCAGGCCAGTCGTCCGGCATCTACGGCCAGGTTCATGGCGCGCGCCATCTTCACGGCATCCTCGGCTGCGGCGATGGCGGTGTTCATGAGGACGCCGTCGGCGCCCAACTCCATGGCGATGGAGGCGTCGGAAGCCGTGCCCACACCCGCGTCGACGATCATCGGCACACTCGTGATCATCTCCCGCAGGATGCGCAGGTTGGCCGGGTTCTGTACCCCCATGCCCGAGCCGATGGGAGCGGCTAAAGGCATCACGGCAGCGGCCCCGGCATCCATCAGCTTGCGTGCATTCACCACGTCGTCATTGGTGTAGGGCAGTACCACGAAGCCTTCTTTCACCAGGATTCTGGTGGCTTCGAGCAAGCCGGCATTGTCCGGAAACAGGGTCTTCTCATCCCCGATGACTTCCAGCTTGATCCAGTTGGACAGGCCCACTTCGCGCGCCAGCATGGCCGTACGCACGGCATCGTCGGCGGTGTAACAGCCGGCCGTATTTGGAAGAATGAAGATCTTTGTGCGATCGATATAATCGATGAGGGACTCCTTGGAGCGATCGGTGAGATTGACGCGGCGCACCGCGACGGTCACCATATCCGCGCCCGAAGCCTCGTGGCAGCGCTGCATCTCCTGGAAACTGCGGTACTTACCCGTCCCTACGATGAGACGCGAGCGGAACTCCCGGCCCGCGATTCTTAAGGTCTCAGACATAAGGTCTATTGTAAGGGTTCAGCGAGGTGTCCGTCGCAAGGCGGGGACCAGGGGGACCAGAGGGGGCGCCCCATTGGGGGGGCTCCACGTCTGCCCATGAGCGTTAAGACAAGCTCCGGTCGGTGAACACTTGGCGACCAGGCGCGATCCAAGCATCCATTTCCGCGAATACCGATGTGGTATCCGGGTGGTTTCCGGCGACAATGCTCTATTGAAGGAGTTTTCTGGGCGATGGAATCCTTTCTCCAGGATCTCAATCACTCGCTTCGCCTGTTCCGGCAGAGTCCCGGCTTCACGCTCACTGCCGTGGCCGCACTTGCTCTCGGCATCGGGACAAATACGGCTATCTTTTCGGTCGTAAACACGGTATTGCTCACGCCGGTACCGGCCCCCGAACCCGATCGTGTGGTCGTGTTCATGACCGCTGAACGGCCCTTCGCATGGGAATGGCACCTATGGGCCGGTCTCGGCCGGTTATTTCGAGGTGCTCAAGATTCCACTCCTTCGCGGACGCTCTTTCACGGAGGCCGACCGGCTGGGAACCCCCGAGGTGGCGATTATCAATCAAGCCATGGCCCGCCAGTTTTGGCCCGATGGCGATCCGCTGAATTCCCCGATCCTGATCGCAAATGGTTGCCGTGTGGCTTCCAGCGCGCCGAGCCAGCCGCGTTGATCCGATCAATGCCCTGAGATATGAATAGCGACGAAGTCCGGGCTTATGGCCGGCGCCGCTGAGCGGGACCCCGACAGGCGAAAGCGCCTATTCCGCCAAGACAAGACGCCCACCCGGCGTTACTGTTTCGGCGGAGTATCAGCGGTCTTTTTCGCCGGGGGCTGACGGAAGCTGCGCTCCACCATGTCGTTGGGATCCGTGGAAACGGGGCCGTCGCGCCACAGCCAGCGCATCATCTCGGGAAGAATCATGCCACTGAACTTCTGCCCATGGAGGTTCATACTCCACGAGTAGTTCACGTCATAACCCTTCTCGGTGAGAGCCTTCAACAGCCGCACGTTTTGATAGAACCAATCGCGCTTCTCGTCGTAAACGCCGTTGCGGACGCCCCGGTTATCGTTCCGCCCGTCGCACAGGAACACGCGAATGGGCTTTTTGTCGCTCGCCAGCACGCGCTCCGGATACACAAAGCCGCCCTGCAGGTTCACAAAGCTTCCCACACTGCTCAGCACCTTCCGGAAATCGTTGGGACGCTCCCAGGCAACCGCGAATGCGGCGATGGCGCCGGAGCTCGATCCGCCGATCCCATGCTGCTCCGGGTCCTTCGAGATGTTGTACTCCTGGTTGAGCGCGGGCATCAGTTCTTCCGTAATCACGCGAGCGTATTTGTCGTCGGGCGTGTTGTACTCGATGCCGCGATTGGTGGTCCCATCACCCCAACTGGTCTCCGGGCTGGGCTCCGGCTGATCCGGCCGGCGGCCCGGATTGATGAACACTCCAATCATGACGGGAATTTCGCGCCGGTAGATCAGATTGTCCATCACGTTCTGTGCCCGCAGGTCGCCCTTCTCGTCCTTGAACGCCTGCCCGTCCTGGAAGACCATCAGGCTCGCGGGCACCGCCGGATCGTACTGCGCCGGCACATACACCCAATAGGTGTGCTGAGTCCCTGGATAGACGTTGCTCGGAAGCGTGTACGGTCCGCGAATTTCGCCCTTCGGCACGCCTTCCTGCGGCATCGAGTCGGGACCCAGGCGGTATTGCGAATTCGGATTCGGGCCCGGGGGCATGGGCTGCTGGCCACCCCCTCTCCTGCCCTCCCGTCCCGCGGCCGGCCCCTGAGCCGGTTGGCTCTGAGCCGGTGGTCCCTGAGGAGGCGGAGTCTGCGCGAACGCCGTGAGTACGGATCCCGCCACTGCCACAGTAAGAACGGATGCCGTCGTTTTCGTCATGGAATTTGACCTCGCCGGATGCTTGTGCGCGTGCCGAGTCGAAGAGTCGAAGACGTTCGGCTCCGCGATCGACACGATCATTATATGCGTCGCCAAGAAATCTGTGAAACCAGCATTCCGGCGGCGACTCCGGAAAACGTGAGGATGGCTGCCAGGGTGTAGTCTAAAGTATGGACAAAAGATTGGCCAAACGACATAAGCGCCAGGTCTCGCGCGCAAGAGAGAAGGTCAGGCTGTCGGAGCCCGACGTCAGGACACCGGAGCAGATTGAAGCAGCGCGGGAAGCCAGCCGTCCCGATAGCAGTCGTAATAAACCCAGGGTTGGCGCCACCACGCGGTAGTTCCCGGACTGCCGGCCACCTTCTGTGAATGGAATCGCGCTACTGTAAGTAGTGCTCTCCAAACGCTGTTCTCATTGCGGATCGGTCGATTTCAGAGGTGTAGGCGTTCGAAACGCGATCGAGAAGTTTCTCCACCACGTCCTTCTGCCCTATCGGTGCGAGCTCTGCGGCCGCCATTTTTTCCTGCTTTGGTGGGTGGCTCCCGAAGCTGGGACTGCGTAAGGGCCACCTCATGCCTTCCGTGGAGCGGGCATCCGGCCTGCCATGTCCGCGTTCACCCGACATTCTTTACTGCCAGCCTGCCGCCGTGTTGGATGCGCACGGCATCGGTACGCATGCGTATGCCAAACCGGTTGACACCCCCGGAGCATTTCTTCTAGCATTTAGAAACCACTCCGAGGAGGAAACATCCATGAAGAATCTGCTCATTCTGGCGGCCCTCTCCGCCCTTCCAGTGGCTGCCGCCGATATTTCGGGCGCGTGGAAGCTAGAGGGGGACATTGCGGGCGTCCACATCAACCGGGTCTGCGCCATCAAACAGGCTGACAACAAGATAACCGGCGGTTGCAAGAATCAGACCAACGAACTGGTCCTGACCGGCGAAGTGAATGGGAGCAATGTCACCTGGAAATACGATACCGACTACGAAGGTACCAAGGTCACGCTCGTTTTCAAAGGGACGATCGAGGAGGGCGCCTCGATGAAGGGGAGTATCGAGGCCTCGGGTGCTTCCGGCGAGTTCACCGCGAAGCGTCAATGAATCGAAGGTAGGACCGACGAGGACCGACGATGAGTAGAGTGGGACAGACGATCGGGTTTTTGGGCTGTGCCGTTCAGGTCAGCCTTCCGGCGTAGTGTTTCTCGAAAGTGTCAGCCGGCTTCAGCCACTGTGCTAAACTCCCGCCACCGGAGCTCGCAGAACTGCCCTACTTCGGCACCAGAATGAAGCGATCGATGGCGACGCGGGCGCTCTTGTCCATGCGGGTCCGGTCCCGCCGGAAGACCACTTCCAGCTCATTGCAGGTGACTTGGCCCAGGTTCGCCGGAATCGGAAACTCCAGCGTCTCCGGTACCGCCATCACGGGGTCCTTCTTCAGATCCGGTGACGATTGCACCTGGGCGGTCCCGAGACTTCTGGAATGGGCGACGGACCCGGTGGTGTCGAGCGCCCACAGTTCCAGCGAAACCGTGCCGGGAAACAGATCGCCATTCCAAACCTCCACCCGCACCTCGCGGCAACACCTCAGATCCAAGGGTTGATCCAGTCTCTGGTGGGCTTCCATGATGAGCGGCCAGTGGTCCGTGGTGCTGAACGAGAGCGCCGCGGGCGTGCCCTTGCGAAAGTAGGAGTTGGGCGGCGGGCGGCGATACGGCAAGCGGTACATCCAATACTCGCCTTCAAACGCGATGGTCAGCGGCCGGACGGCTGTCCGGTGCAGTCCGCTGCCCATATCGAGTACCGGCGCCACAAGCATGGGCACCTTCTGCATCTCCGTCTGCAAGATCACTCCGGGAAAGCTGCCGTCCGGGAACACGGCGGCCTGCTGGGGTCGCGTATCCTTCAGCTCTGATAGCAGCGGATCGGCGCCGCCGGTGGGCTGTCCGGAGCGGTCCGCCGAATCGGAGTTTCCCGCCATGCCGCCGCGCCGGATCACGCGTCCACTCAGGCCCCCGACGGTCAATCCCGCCGCCATCAGGATGGTCAACACGATACCCAGGATGGAGCGCGGCAAGTTCTGCGGGCGGTCGGTGTCGCTGGCCCCGGAAGATATCGAAAACGCAGTCAGCATCGCCACGCTCATCGCGAACAGCGCCCCACCCAGAAGGCGGCCATGCATCAGGTAAGCGGTGGCTGCCGCCTGGATGATCAGCGCGACGGCGAGCGATGGGGCCAACTCCTTCAACAACAAGGGAGGCGGCGATTCCGCCTCGCCGAAGAGGGCGTCGGCAGGCACCCAGAGCGGACCCAGATCCTCCGGCGGATGGAGCGACCGCCATTTGGCATAGAGCAGCCGGGTGACGCTCGTCACCAGCACCAGTGCGGCGGCCAGCGCGGCAGGCGAGCGCTGGGAGAGCAGAATGATTGCCGGAGCAAACCACACGGCCGCAAACGAGGTCCGCAGAGTGCCCCACACGATGTCGCCCCGTTCGCGCCGCGGGACCGCCAGAAGGAGTCCGAGCGTGATGGCGGCGCTCCCGGCGTAGGCAAACACGGCGTATCCCAGAGCGCTGCCAATCAGGGTGGCCCAGGAGTAACGGTGCAACCGCGGCGAAAAGGCGTTCAGCCAGACGATCCAGCCGGTCGCGAAGAGACTGACGACCTGAACCAGAAGCGCCAGAGGGCCCTGTGGCTTGGCGGGCACGCCCGGCCGGTCTTCCGGATTATTGATAGAGGCTTCCACTCGATCTCAGTCTATCCGACACCGCTGGCAGGCGTTCGGTTCCCATGCGTGACAGAGGTGGGGCGGACGCCCTGCCCCGCTGCACCCCTGCACATCCGGTATCGCGCCCCAACCCCCGGACCCCAACCCCGCGAGCGAAGCGAGCACCCGTCCCCCGATTGGACCCGCATCGCCGGGTAGCGTACGATAAGCGGTGACATGGATGCACTCTTACTGAAGCAATACATGGACCTGGAAATGGTCCAGATGCCGGTTCCGGAGATCGGTCCGGACGACGTGCTGGTGCGCGTGCGGGCATGCGGGATTTGCGGCAGCGACGTTCACGGGCTGGACGGCGCCACGGGGAGGCGTATCCCGCCTTTGGTGATGGGCCACGAGGCGGCCGGAGAGGTCGCCCAGACGGGTGCCCGCGTCCACGATATGCGTCCGGGCGACCGGGTCACTTTCGATTCCACCATCTACTGCGGCCAGTGCTTCTTCTGCGCCAGCGGGGACATCAACCTGTGCGACAACCGGCAGGTGCTGGGCGTCTCGCCCGGAGAGTACCGGCGGCACGGAGCCTTCGCCGAATACGTAGCGGTGCCGCGCCGCATCATGTACCGGCTTCCCGAGAGCCTCTCCTACGAGCAGGCCGCGCTGATCGAGGCCGTCTCGGTCGCCGTACACGCGGTGAATCTGACGCCGCTGCGGATGGGGGCCAGCGCCGTGGTGGTAGGGAGCGGCATGATCGGCCTGTTGGCCGTGCAGGCGCTGCGCGCGGCGGGCGCGACGCACGTGGTGGCCGTGGATGTGGAGGACTCCCGCCTGGCGCTGGCGCGGCAGCTTGGCGCGACCGAGATCGTGAACTCGAAGACGGACCAGGCGGAGGCGGCCATTCGCGACCTGACCGAAGGGCGTGGGGCGGACGTCGCTATCGAGTGTGTGGGCGCGCCCGACCCGGTGGGGACCGCCATCCACAGCGTGCGCAAGGGCGGGGCCGTGACGCTCGTGGGAAATGTGACCCCTAAGGTCGAACTGCCTCTCCAGGTTGTGGTTTCGCGTCAGATCCGGGTTCAGGGCTCCTGCGCTTCCTGCGGCGAATATCCGGCCGCCATCAACCTGATGGCCACGGGCGCGATCCAGGTGGGCCCGCTGATCAGCGCGGTAGCGCCGCTGGGGGAAGGCCGGGCATGGTTCGACCGGCTGTACCGGCGCGAACCCAATCTCATGAAGGTGATCCTGAGACCTTAGGCGAGAGGAACAACCCCCATCACCACCAGGTTCCGGGCCAAAGGACCGCCCTTCGTCTACACTCTTCCTCAGCCGGGAACTGAGTCCCCTTCCTCCGCTGGTCCTCCGCGGCTGCCAGGCTCGCGGCGCGGCGGAAGGGTCCGGCCAGAAACGCCGTCCTGCACGCTCATCCTTTTTTGATTTGAGGAAAGAAGACTATTATAATTACCCACCCCGCCGCGCCGTACGCTAACATGATTCCGATCATGTCTACAGCCTTAGACCAGCTTGAACCCGAGGCCGTCTGGAAGCACTTCGCTGCTCTCGCGGCCATTCCCCGCGCCTCGGAAAAGGAAGCCGCAGCCCGCAATTATGTGCTGGCTCTTGCCGGCCGTCTGGGCCTGGAATCCGTTCAGGACGACGCCGGCAATACCGTCATCCGCAAGCCCGCACGCCCCGGACGCGAAGCCGCTGTTCCAGCCGCTATCCAGGGTCACCTGGACATGGTCTGCGAGAAGAACGAAGGTACGGTCCACAATTTCGATACCGACCCCATCGGCCTGGTGGTGGATGGCGATTGGCTCAAAGCGGAAGGCACCACTCTCGGCGCCGACAACGGGGTGGGTGTAGCTGCCGCGCTGGCCGTCATGGAAAGCGATACCGTCGCGCATGGACCCCTGGAATTTGTGTTCACGATTGATGAGGAGAGCGGCCTCACCGGCGCTTCCAAATTTCCCGGCGGCCTCCTCAAGTCCAAGTACTTCCTCAATCTCGACAACGAAGAGGAGTACACCCTTTGCATCGGCTGCGCCGGCGGCGTCAACTCTGTGGCCCGGCGCAAGATCGCGCGCCGCGCCGTCCCTTCGGGCGAAGCGTGGCGCATCAAGATCTCGGGTCTGGCCGGCGGCCACTCCGGCGTCGATGTTCATCGAGGCCGCGGCAACGCGCTGCGCATCCTGGGACGCGCGCTCCTGGCTCTGATGGATCGTCTGCCCCTCGCTGTCGCCGACATGCATGGCGGAAGCAAGCGCAACGCCATCCCGCGTGAAGCGTTCGCCGTGGTGATGCTCGAGTCCGCCCATGCGCCGCAATTGAAGTCCCTGCTGGCGGCTTACGATTCCGAGGCGCGTTCCGATCTCGGCTCCTTCGATCCCGGCCTCCGCATCACCGTCGAAACTGCGGCGCGTCCGGAAGAAGTCATCGCCGACGCCGACGCCGCGCTGATCGCGGGCATCCTTGCCGGCCAGCATCACGGCGTTCTGGCCATGAGCCCCGATATCCCCGGCCTGGTGCAGACATCTACCAACCTCGCCATCATCGATACCAGCCAGGACCAAGTCGAGATCGCCACCAGCCAGCGCAGTTCCATCGAGAGTAGCAAGCGCGCCGCTGCCCGCATGGTCGCCACGGTATTCCGATTCGCCGGGTTTGAAGTGGAACAGTCCGGAGATTATCCTGGTTGGAAACCCGAACCCGCCAGCGATATCGTCCGCACAGCCCAGGCCGTTCACCAGGATGTCCTCGGTAAGAAACCTGAACTCATCGCCATGCACGCCGGTCTGGAGTGCGGGGTCATCGGCGAGAAGTACCCCGGTATGCAGATGATCTCCTTTGGCCCGCACATCGTCGACGTCCACAGCCCCAGCGAGCGGATCAAGATCTCGTCGGTCGGCCCCTTCTATAACTTGCTGACCGGGCTTCTGGAGCGCCTATAGCAAAGGGCGTCGCGCTGGATTGGTCTACGCGGAAGGCCTACTTCTCGCCAAGGACGGCAATGCCCGATTTGCTTCAATCAGCGCAACGCGGTGCGGGAATTTCTGCGTCGCCGGCGAATTCACCGCCTCCCGATTCAGTG
This sequence comes from Terriglobia bacterium, assembly GCA_020073365.1. GTDB lineage: Bacteria > Acidobacteriota > Terriglobia > Bryobacterales > Bryobacteraceae > JAIQFL01. The sequence goes on from JAIQFL010000121.1 coordinate 9,415, forward strand.
CGATATGTCCCGGCGCGAGAACAGAAGCTGAGCGGCGAGGAAGCCCGCCATTGCGATCCCTCCGAGGACCGCAACATTCTTCAGCGGAAGCCGTCCGCCGATCACCAGGTCCATCGGACTGTAGTAGCGGAACGGCGAGAGCCAGGCCGCCGATTCGGCGGGACGCCAGAGGCGGCCGACATAATCGAGGAGGAAGCTGGCGAGCGCCAGCACCGCGACCGATGCCCCCGCTACGCTGCGCCGGCGGGCTGCGGAGGCGATGGCCAGCGCCACCCCGCTCCAGCACAGCATCAGCAGACCAAGGTTCATCGCAAGGGAAAGGATCAGGTCGGCAGAAGGCCAGGCAGCGCCCTTGGGGGCCAGCATCGCGAGCCCCATCCATGTTCCCAGCATCATCAATCCCAGCACCACGGCGATCGCCAGTATCCCCGCGACGATGCTGCGCGTAATGATCCAGTGGCGGGCCAGCGGGCGTGAGAGGATCAAGTCGATGAACCCCGTCTCGACTTCGGAGGCCGGTACCGTCGCAATCGCTACCGAGAGTCCTACCAGGGAACCCATTACGGCCACGTGGAAATATCCAAGACAGACGATTCCGGCAAAAGACATGAACATCGCTATCGAAGGCCCCATCATCTCGCGGGCGAACGGAGGAAGCAGCGCGCTGAGCTGCTGGAATGCCCCGGAGCGCTGAATCGATCCGGCGACCACCACCATCAGGATCTGAAAGGCGCAGAGCAAGGCACCCATGCTGAGCACCAGAGTTCGCATGCGCTTTAGAGAATGCGCCAGCAAGAAGATCGGGCCGCTCATTGGTTGTCCCCGCGATAGTACCGCATGACCACATCCTCGAGTCTCGCTTCCACCACCTCGATATCTTTGACTGGCAGCCCGCGCAGGGTCTCCAGGAGCGGTCCCAAAAAGCCTTCCACTTGCAGGGTCCACGTATGCGGCAAGGTCTCGACCATTTGGACGCCGGGCGGAAGTTCCGGCGGGGGCACGTCTGCCGCCAGGTATACTCGCACCCGGCGGGACGCGACGCCGCGGATTTCTTCCACCGTTCGAAGCAGCACCAGCTCGCCCTTGCGCAACAACGCAATCCGATCGCACACCCGGTCGACTTCCGAGAGCACGTGCGATGACATGAAGACCGTTGCGCCTCGCCGCTTGGTCTCCGCCAGTAGTGCGCAGAAGGCCTCCTGCATCAATGGATCGAGCCCCTCGGTGGGCTCATCGAGAATCAGCAGGCGGGCATCGGCCTGAAAGGCTTGGATGAGGCCGAGCTTGCGCTTCATGCCGGTGCTGTACTCGCGTAGCGTTCTCCGCAAATCGCTGTCGGGCAGCCCCAATCGGTCCTGCAGATCGCACCGGCGCTTGGAATCGACGGGCTGCCGGTTCAGTCCGGCGAGGAGATCCAGGACCTCGCGGCCGGTGAGGTCGGAATAGATGCCCATCTCGCCGGGGAGGTATCCGATGTCGGACCTCGCTTGCAGCCCCTCGCTCTGGCAGTCGTGTCCGAAAACGAAGGCCTTCCCCGCGGTTGGCCGCAACAGGTCGAGCAGAATCCGGATGGTGGTGGTCTTGCCGGCTCCGTTCAGCCCGAGAAACCCGAGTATCTCGCCGGGAGCCACTTCCAGGTTCAGGTTGTTTACGGCTCTCAGTTTTCCGTACTGCTTGGTGATCCCTCGGATTGAAACGGCTGCGACATCGGGCATTCGGAAATCGTATTGTCGCACACGCGGTCGTGGGGCCCGTGGCGTACGGGGAGGCGAATGGGCTCCAGGTGCCCGATGCGAGCCCCCCCCCGCGCGAGCACCTCCGCGACCCCGGGCACGAGCACACCTCCGACATCCTTCCAACGTGATAAACTTGACCCCCATGTGGCGTTGGACGCTTGCTGTGGCGCTCGCCAGCCAAGCCCTGGCACAAACGGAGCCCGACCCTGCCGCGGGCCGCAAGATCTTCGAATCGCAGTGCGCCCTCTGTCACGGGCAAACCGGTGGAGGCGGACGCGGGCCCGCACTTAGCCGGCCGAAGCTGGCCAAAGCCCCCGACGACGCGGCGCTGCGGAGCGTCATCTCCGAAGGCATCCCGCCGGACATGCCGGGTGCGTGGCAATTGCACACGAGCGAGGTCTCGAGTGTCGCAGCGTACGTGCGATCCCTCGGTGCCCTTCCGCCGGAAATTCTACCAGGCGACGCCACTCGGGGCGCGCGCTTCTACGAGGCCAAAGGCTGTGCCGGATGCCACATGGTCGCCGGCAAGGGAGAAGGGTTCGGCCCTGAACTTACCGGGATCGGGGCCCGGCGCAGCGCGGCGTTTCTGCGCCAGGCTGTCCTGAAGCCCTCCGCGTCCTTACCGGAAGGGTTCCAGTATGTTGCCGTGACGCCGGCTTCGGGGGCGGCCGTGCGCGGTATCCGCGTGAACGAAGACTCGTTCACCATCCAGTTGAAGGACGCGGGCGGCCGGTTCCACAGCTTCCGCAAGCCGGAGTTGAAAGACTTGCGCCGCCTGGAAAAGGAAACCCCGATGCCATCCTACGAGGGCCAACTCGCGGCCGCGGAACTCGACGACCTGGTGGCGTATCTCGCCAGCCTGAAGGAGAAGCTATGAAGTGGTGGGCGGCGCTGCTCTGCGCCAGTGCATTCGGCCAGGTCCCCTACGAGCGCATCGTGAACGCCGCCAGGGAGCCCGGTAACTGGCTCACTTACTCGGGCAGTTACATGGGGCATCGTTTCTCGGGACTGACTGAACTTACTCCCGCCAACGTTGCCAGTCTGCGGGTGAAGTGGGCCTACCAGATGGAAAGCCGGGCGGAAGTCTCGCCGATTGTGGTAGACGGCGTGATGTACGTCACCGGCCCCAACAGCGCCGCCGCTCTGGACGTCCACACCGGCCGGCAGTTATGGACCTGGAAGCGGACCCTCCCGAAGGATTACCAGTCGATCGGCTTCGGACGCGTGAATCGCGGTCCGGCGATTCTCGATAACCAGGTCTTCGTCGCCACGCTCGACTGTTACTTAGTCGCGCTTGACGCCCGTAGCGGCCTGGAGCGCTGGTCCACGAAGGTGGAGGATTATAAGGTCGGGTACAGCATGACGCTGGCGCCGCTGGCGATCCGCGGCAAGGTCCTGGTGGGGGTCAGCGGGGGCGAGGCGGGAATTCGCGGCTTCGTGGACGCCTACGACGCGCGGACCGGCGAGCGCGCCTGGCGCTTCCACACCATTCCCGGCCCTGGCGAGCCGGGCCACGACACCTGGTCGGAAGAAAGCTGGAAGACCGGGGGCGGCTCCACTTGGGTCACGGGATCGTACGATCCCGAAACGAACCTGGTTTACTGGGGCATCGGTAACCCCGGTCCCGACTGGAATGCCGATTCGCGCCCGGGCGATAACCTCTATACCTGCTCGCTGGTGGCGCTTGACGGCGACACCGGTAAGCTGAAGTGGCATTTCCAGTTCACGCCGCACGATTCGCACGATTGGGACTCCACGCACGTGCCGGTGCTGTTCGAGTCCCAGATCCGGGGAACCCCCCGCAAGCTGGTGGCGATCGCCAATCGCAACGCTTTCTACTACGTCCTGGACCGCACCAGCGGCGAGTTCGTAGCGGGACGCCCCTACGCCAAGCAGACGTGGGCCAAGGGCCTGGATGACCGCGGGCGGCCGCTGGTGCTGCCCAACACCGAGCCGAGCGAGCAAGGAACTCTGGTATGGCCGAACCTGAACGGCGCAACGGTTTGGTTCAGCCCGGCCTACAGCCCGCAAACGCAATGGCTGTATGTGGCGGTCCGCGAGATCGCTTCCATTTATTTCAAGCGGCATGCGGAATACAAACCCGCCACCTTTTTCGCCGGTGGCGGTGAGGCGTCGGTTCCGGGAAGCGAGCCATCCGGCGCCATACGCGCGCTGGACGCCGCCACCGGCCAGATGCGATGGGAATTCCCGATGCACTCCGCACCCTGGGCGGGCGTGCTGGCCACCGCGGGCGGCCTGGTGTTCTCCGGTTCCGATGAAGGAAACTTCTTCGCCCTCGACGCCCGGACCGGCAAGGCGCTCTGGGAGTTCCAGACGGGTGGCGGCATCGCGGCCAATCCTGTTTCCTTCACCATCGACGGTAAACAGTGCGTGGCTATCGCGGCCGGCCGGGTGCTCTACGTTTTCGCGCGATAGAGATGGCTGTTCACTTGCCAGCGATGATCTGCTTCAGACCGGCAAGAGCACGATCACCGCCGAGACGCCGAGACGCCGAGACGCGGAGAAAACAGTGGTTTGTTTCCTCGGTGCTCTCGGCCTCCTCTGCGGCCCAACCGCGAATACGATCCAAGCGACATCCGTGGATCCGAAACCGGGGTTCGAGCGCAGAGACGGCAGAGGTCGCCGAGATTCTGTGCTCCTCCGCGTCTCGGCGTCTCGGCGGTGAAGTAGGATTCGGGGATGCGGTGGCAAGCGTGATTCGTACACAGGTCGGAATCGTGGGAGCGGGGCCTGCGGGCCTTTTGCTCTCGCACCTGCTGCACCTGGAAGGCATCGAGTCAGTGGTGATCGAAAGCCACACTCGCCGCCACGTGGAAGAACGCATCCGCGCGGGCGTGCTGGAGCAAGGCACCGTCGACCTGCTCAATGAGACCGGCGTCGGCGAGCGGATGCGGCGCGAGGGTCTGGTCCACCACGGCATCGAGCTGCGTTTCAACCGGCAGGGCCATCGAATCGACATGTACGAGCTTACCGGCGGCCGAGCCATCACGGTCTATGGGCAGCACGAAGTAGTGAAAGACCTGATCCGGGCCAGGCTGCATGCGGGCGGCCAGGTTTGTTTCGAGGTGGACCGCGTCAGCGTCCACGGCTTCGACGGAACGTCTCCGCGCATCCGCTTCACCAAGGATGGCGAGCCGCGCGAGATCGCCTGCGACTTCATCGGCGGCTGCGACGGCTTTCACGGAATCTGCCGGCCTTCCATCCCCGACGGCGCGCTGCGCTTTTTCGAAAAGGTCTATCCGTTCGGATGGCTGGGCATCCTGGCGGAGGCGCCGCCCGCATCCGAGGAGTTGATCTATTCCAATCACGAGCGGGGATTTGCCTTGCTCAGCATGCGGTCTCAAGCGCTCAGCAGGTTGTATCTGCAATGCACGCCCGAGGAGGACCTGGCTCAGTGGCCCGACGACCGCATCTGGCGGGAGCTGCAGACCCGCTTCGAAACCGCTTCGGGCTTCCGCTTGCACGAAGGCGCCATCGTGCAAAAGGGCGTCACCGCCATGCGCAGCTTTGTCGCCGAGCCGATGCAGCATGGCCGGCTCTTCCTGGCGGGCGATGCGGCGCACATCGTTCCTCCCACGGGCGCCAAGGGCCTGAACCTCGCCGCGGCCGACGTTCGCGTGCTCTCCCGAGCCCTCGCGCACTACTACCGGACCGGCAGCGGGGAACTGCTCGACCGCTATTCAACAACCTGCCTGCGCCGCGTCTGGCGGGCGCAGCACTTCTCCTGGTGGATGACGTCCATGCTGCACCGCTTTGAAGGCGGAGACGGATTCGACCACCGGCGCCAGCTTGCCGAGCTCGACAACGTCACCAGCTCGCGCGCGGCGTCGGCCCACCTCGCTGAGAACTACGTCGGACTGCCCTTCGACCCGCCTGGAGAAACTTCATGATGCGTCGCGCGATCCCGATGACCAGCCCTCGTCGGCACTCTTCTCTGCTTCCTCTGCGCTCGAACCCCGCACCAAGCCCTCAAACGACCTCCGAGCCCCTTTTCGTTGGCTGTTCGCTCGGCGGCTCGGCGACTCGGCGGTGATCTCATTCTTCTCTCTCCGCGTTTCCTCCGCGCCCTCCGTTTCCCCGCGGTGTGCTTTTGTCCCTGCGGCCGCTGATCGGTCCCATCGGCTACAATTACGTCATCCGCTTATGAAATCCGCACTGCTCTCCCCGCTGCTTCTCGCTTCCTCCTTCGCCTAGAACCCGTATAACGAAAAGCCCTCCTACGCGCGCAGCCGCGACTTCGACCTCCAGCACCTCAAGCTGGATCTGGCCTTCGACCTGCCGGCGCAGAAGCTCCTGGGCACCGCCACGCTGCGCATGTCGCCTCTTTCGGGCGATCTCCGCGAGCTCGCGCTCGACAGCGCCGCCTTGAACATCGAGAGCATCACGGCCGCGGGCCGGCCGCTCACGTTCCGCACCACGGACGACAAGCTCTGCATCACGCTGGACCGGCAATACGCCAGCGGCACACCGATCGATTTCGTGATTCGCTACAGCGCCCAACCGAAACGCGGCCTGTTCTTTGTGTTCCCGGACATGCATCACCCCAACCGCCCCAGGCAGATCTGGGCCGATGGCGATACGGCCGGCGGCAACAACCGCTACTGGTTCCCGAGCTACGATTTCCCCAACGATAAGACCACCACGGAAATGCTGGTATTTAGAGTATACGCTACACGACAGATCGACATTCTGAGGCGCGCGGGCTCCGCACAATCACTGAATTTCGACGGCGTTGTTGGTTGCCGACAGCGCCTGGCCTTCGGTGTCTCGAACCACGAGGCGCACCAGGTAGGTTCCAGGCTTCACATCGAAGGTTGTCTTTACGGTGAAACCATTGCTCAGGCGGGCCAGGGTTTCATCCTTAAGGCGCAATTCCAACACTTTTCGGATACCCTGCAGATAGTTGCCATTGCGGTCGAAAATGCCCGAGAGCAGGGTCACTTCGTTGCGATTGCGTCCGTCCGCTTTGTGAAACTTGAACTGTTTCAAATCCAGGTGAGCCATTACGGAAAGCTTGGCGGCCTGGTCGCCCGATTTGAAAAACTGCGTGTGCATTTCGATGGGCAGTTCCATCATTTCATCGCGTGAGAAAAGCGCCGCTTCGATTTCCTGGCGTGCCGTCTCCGCCGCATCGTCGGTGCGCTTGGGGGCGTAATACCCGTGGCGCGCCGTCAGGGTCAGATTGGGAGCACTCTTCAGAGAAACCTTTAAGCTGTGAAAGCTGCCGTCGGACCTGAGGTTCTGCGGCGAGAAGCCCAGCATGTAGAGATACTCCGGCGCGGCTGCGATCCGCCGGAATCCCTCCTCGAATCCGTTGCTGTTTTGAAAGAACGTTCCACCGGTGCCCGCGGCCAACTCCGCCATCAAGTCGGACGCGATCAGCATCGAGGTCAGGCTGCGGCCGCCACGGGGCGCGACATCGAACCGGGGATCGGTGTAGAGCCCGCGTGCGTCGAGCGAGCTGATGATCACTTTAGAGCGGATGGCTTGCTCGATGATGGCGACCTTGTCGTCGATGTACAGCGGCGAGGTGGTGAAGAAACCAGGCGAAACCAATACCACGGTCCGCTGTCCGGGCGCTACGCTCATGCGTTTGACGATGGCTTTCAGGTTGGCCAGAGAGATCAGGACTCTCTGGTCGAAGTCGTTGAGTGCGCCGGCGCGAACCATGAGCGCGGGGCGGACGCGCGCCAGTGCGGCATGCAGTCGCGCGCGGTCGTCCGTAAAATCCTGGCTGACCTCGCCGGAGATGGAGTAGAGCGCCAGCCGGTCGGTGGGCGCCATGCTATCGATGTGGTTGTCGGCGGCTTCGCGGACCTTTACGAGGTCGTTGGGGGCAAGGTGAATATCGTCGAATACGAAGGCGACGAATCGCTCGGGGGCGATCACCGCGGGTTCGCTGCCTTCCGCCGCCGCAGCGGGCTTACTGGCGGAATCGGTAGCGGACAGGGCTGTTCTCTCGACGCTGAAGCGGGCGATCTCCTGCGGCTTGCCCTTGTCGTAAAGCTGGAAATTCTCCTTCGTGAGGTTGCCCACGGCGTCGCCGTGAACGTTGCGGACCACCACCGGCACCATCACCAGGTTGACCTTGGCTTTGAAGGCCGCCTGTTCATCGCGCGTGGTCATCTCCGGCGCATTCTGGCCAGGGCTGGTCTGCGCCTGAAGCGAGAAGTAGCCGAACACGGCGAGGGCGAGGAAGGAGGCAAACCGGGAGACCGGCATCATGCTCTTCTAAGGCCTAACGGAGCACAGCCGTGGCCTGGCCACTGTTTGGCTTGAGGTTCGCCGGACAGAATAACCTTGGCGATTACGCAAAGAGGTTCTTTGAGGTGGTACCGGATAGGGGGACCCCAAGCAGCCGTCCGCAAAAAGTTGGGGAGCCTGACCCCTTGGGCCGGGCTCCCCGATTCGTAACACGAACACGGCACGTGCGTTCCGCATCCTTACCTGTGTTTTTTCTGATACTGAGGCTGAGGGTACCTACTTCTGATCGGAAACGATGCCTCCGGTACTCTTGCCCTTCTTTTCGGCCTTATCCTTCCTGGTGGCCACCGTCTTGTTGAACCAATCGTCGGCAGTCTTGATCTGCTTCTCGTACTCGTCCTTGTTGTCCGCCAGGTCGGCACGCTCACGGACCAACAGGTTCTCGTAAGCCATTGCGTCGTCATAGTCCGGTCTGATCTGAAGAGCTTTGTCGAGGGCGGCCAACCCCGCATCGACAATGGGGAGGTACTTGGCCTTCAACTCTTCTTTCACCTTCTTGTCCTTGATGGGACCGGGATCTTCCTGCTTCATGCCCAGGGCCGCCTTGGCCTTACCAAGCTCCGGATACCACTGGGACCACGCGATGAACCCCAGGCTGTAGTAGGCGTCGGCATCGCTGGGGTTCACACCGATCAGCCTTTCGTACCACTGCTTCGCGTCATCCCACTTACCCTGGTTCAAATACAGGGAAGCTACGGAGGCGATAGCCACCTTGTCCTTGGGGGTCTGCTCCAGAACCTTCATGAACTGGTCATGGGCCGCCTGGGCCATCTGGTCGTTCTCCGGAGATCGCGCGCCGGGGATGTACTGCTGCATATAGGCGGTGGCCAGATACAAGCGGGCGACGGAGAAATCCGGCTCCAGCTCCACGGCGGTCTTGAAGTGCTCTACCGCTTCCGGATACTGAGCGCTCTTGAATGCCTGCACGCCCTTATTGAGCTGATCTCGCGATTTCAGTTGCTGGCAGCCCGCGCTCAACAGCGCCAGCCCAGCCACGGTCAGGGTCAAAGTCCATTTGCGCATTTATTGTCCAGCCTCCAGTTTGGCGGTCATCAGACCGACCTTATCGATGCCAGCGCCGTGCGCGATGTCAATTGCCTTAGCCACCCACTGGAACTCGATTGACGGATCGCCCTTGATGAAGACCACGTGTTCGGCTCTCGTCTTGAAGATATCGGCAAGCCGAGGCCCCAATTTGGCTTCGTCCGTCGGATCGTTATTGATGAACAGGTTGTGTTTGTCATCGATCACCACTACCACGGTCCTGAGGTCCGACTGGCTCGGCGGCTCGCCGGGCTTTGGGGGCTGCGGCACCAGAGCCTCAAGTCCCCTCGGCGTCAATGGTGTGATCACCATGAAAATAATGATCAGCACCAGCAAGACGTCGATCATAGGCGTCATGTTGATGTCAGATTTCGGACCACCGTGTCCGCCGACTGCCATTCCCATATGATTGCTCCTTTAGTAATCGTTCCAATTCTTCGCAGCCAGGTTCTCAGCCGGGCGGGGCGGCGGCCGCAGGTCTGTTCGAACCAGGGGCGGTTTTCTCCTGCACCTGCTCCGTAAGCAGTCCCACGTTATCCACGCCCGCCGCACGCAGGTTGTCGACCACTTCCACTACCCGCTCATACTTAGACCGCGCATCCGCCTTCACGAATACGGTCTTGTCGATGCGGTTGGCAAGCAGGTCTTTCACCTTCTGGGGCAAATCCTCGGGCTGCATCTGCGTTGTGTTGAGGTACGTTTTCCCGTCGTGCGTCACGGCGACCACGATCGCGTCGCTCTTGTCAGCCGCCTGCATGGGGATGGGATTCTTGGTCGGAACCAAATCTACGCTGACACCCTTCGACAACATGGGCGTGATGACCATGAAGATGATAAGCATCACCAGCATCACGTCGACCATGGGGGTGACGTTGATGTCGACCACCGGAGGGGGGGCTTTGAGCTTGACTTTTGGAGTACTTGAACTTTCCATCGTCTGTCTCCCGCGGAATTCGGCTGGATCGGGGCCCTTCGCCGGGCCCCGTTAGAATAATCAACTCGCCGGATCCGACTTGTTTCGGGCCGATCCAGGGGTTACCCTCCCCGGCCCCACGACTACACAAACTACTTGCGGGCGCCGACGCCCCGCTGCGAACGCTTCAAGAAGTAGTCGATCAACTCGGAGCTGGAATTCCCCATCTCCACGTCGAAGGCTTCGATCTTGTTGGTGAAGAAGTTGTACATCCAGACCGCCGGGATGGCCACGAAAAGTCCGATAGCCGTGGTCACCAGAGCTTCCGAAATGCCACCGGCCACTGCACCCAATCCGGTCGACTTCTCGGTCGAAATGCTGCTGAACGCGTTGATGATGCCGACCACAGTCCCAAACAGACCCACGAAGGGCGCGGTGGAACCGATGGTCGCCAAGCCGCTGACGCCGCGCTTCAACTCGGCGTGCACGATGGCCTCGGCGCGCTCCAGAGCCCGCTTGGAAGCTTCGATCTCTTCACCGGAGATTTCGCTGCTGGTCTGGTGCGCCTGGAATTCCTGGAGCCCGGCCACCACCACCTTCGCCAGATGGCTTCTCTTGAAGCGATCGGCGATCTTCACAGCCTCGTCCAGCTTGCCTTCACGCAGCGCGCCGGCCACTGCCGGAGCGAACTGCCGCGACTGTTTGCGGGCTGCACTGTAAGCCATCAGCCTGTCGATCATGACGCCGATCGAATACGCCGACATAATGAACAGGCCGATCACCACGCACTTGGCCAATGTCCCCATCTGTAGCCACAGATGGACGGGATCCCATTGCACCGTGGTTTCCTGTAACAAATAAAGCGCCCATAGTTGCACATGCATTGTTGTTTGTCTCTCCTGCGAGTTGAAATGTTTACTTTCTTACCGACGTCCGAAAGGGACCCTCGGGTTACTGGCTCAACGTGAAGTTCACGTCGATCTGAGTTACGACCTCCACCGGCTCTCCGTTCAGAAGCGTCGGCTGGTACACCCACTGTTTCACCGCCTCAAGCGCGGCCGGGACCAGCAGCGGGTGGCCGCTGATCACCTCAAGATGTTGGATCGTGCCATCCTTGGAAATGATGGCGCTGAGCTTCACGACGCCCGAAATGCGCGCCTGCTTGGCCAGCGGCGGATAGACCGGGTGCGGCTGGCGAACCAGCTTGGCCTGCTGCACGGCGCCGCCGATCTTGATCCGCGTCGGGGCGGCGGCCTTCTCTTCCTTCTTGGGAGGAGGAGGCGGCGGGGGAGCCGCGGACGGAACCGAACCGATGATGCCACCGAGCACGCCACCCATGGAACCGCCGGCCACGCCACCGGGGACGCCACCAACCACTCCGGATACGCCCGAGGTAGGGGGCGGAAGCTCTTCTTCCTTAATGGTCGCTACATCTTTGGGGATGACCTTGGGCGCCATCAGCTTACCGGCGTCGAACTGACGCGGAATCACCTTCACCACTCTGACGGGAGGTGCGGCGGCTGGGGGAGGCGGCGGGGGCGGCGGGGGCGGCGGCGCCGTCAGGAAGGCCTGCAATGTGGCCGTGGGGAGCCCTTCGAAGAAAATCAAGGGCAGAACTACGAGTACTCCGATGAAGGCGATCTGCCCCGCGAAGGCAGCCATCACCGTCCACGTCTTTTTCGTCTTTCCGCCGTCTACGAATGTCTGTTCAAACATAGAAGCTTCCTTTCCCTTTTCCCCGCGGCGGCCGCCCTGGCAGGGGGCGCCGCGGCCCGTTTTACTTGACCGCCTTGGTAGGACTGGCCTTGCGAACTTCGGCCCGCGACGCACTTGCCAGAACCGGAGCGGTCTTTCGGCGCACATCACTATAGTTGTGCCAGAACAACACAATCGGGCTCGCCACAAACACCGAAGAATACGTTCCGACGAGGATACCGCAAACCAGCGCGAAAGAGAATCCGTGAAGCACCGGACCGCCAAACACGAACAGCGCAATCACCGTCAGAAACGTCAAGCCCGACGTCATAATGGTCCGGCTCAGGGTCTGATTCACCGCCCTGTTCATTACCGATTCCAGCGGCTCGCGCCGCGACATCTTCAGATTCTCGCGGATCCGATCGAAGATGACGATCGTGTCGTTCATCGAATAGCCCACCAAGGTCAGGAGGGCCGCGATGACCGTCATCGAAATCTCCTTGTTAAACAGGGAGAACAGTCCGATGGTGATAATCGTATCGTGGAAACATGCGATCACGGCGCCCAAGCCATAAATCCATTCGAACCGGAAGGCAATATAGGCCAGCATCCCGGCCAGCGCATAGAGAGTGGCCAGTACGGCCTTGTTCCTCAATTCCGCGCCCACCTTGGGACCGACCATTTGTACCTCAATGACGTGGTACGGCGCCAGATAGCACTCCTGCTGAAGCGCATTGATGACACCAGCATTCACCCCCGGAACCGAGGACAATTGGCTGAAATCCGTGATCAGTCCGGAGTGATGGGAATCCCTGTCGTCCAGCAGATCCTGCACCAGCTTCTGCAGTTGCTGCTCGCTCATGGCCACGCCGCCCCGCGCCAGCGAGTCCCGCAGGCGCTCCGCCACCGCCTGCCTGCCGGCGTTGTTGAAATCGAGCTTACCGGAGCCGGGCTGCCCGAACGTCTTGAGCAGAACTTCCTCCATCGCCTGGCGATTGATGTTGAGCTGGGTTTCTTCCTGGAGTTCGGTGCCGATCTCGGCCACGTTCTGCATCCCGCCGCCGCTAAGCTCGTTCACCGTGATCTCGCCCTTGATCTGCGACATGGCGGAACGGATCTTGTCGAGCGGCGGGCGATCAGCGAACTTCACCGCCATCAGGGCGCCACCCTTGAAATCGATCCCGTACTTGAGCCCGCCTTTCATGGCGATACTTCCTAACCCGGCAACCGTCAAAACCAGCGAGGCAATAATGAAGGGCCACTTCTTGCCCAGAAAATCATAATTCGTGTTCTTGAATAATTCCATCGAATCTTGCCATGCTGGTGCTCTTCTGTAACGTTGGACACCAGCCTTCTTAATTTTGTTCCCGTTAGCGTAAAACCCAGGGGCGCTTTCACCCCTAAATACTCAACGCCTCCATCTGGCGGTGTCCGGACAATTCGTACGCGAAAATCGTCTTGGACACGAAAACCGCGGTGAAAACATTGGCCACCAGTCCGATCACCAGTGTCACGGCGAAGCCCTTCACCGGACCTTCGCCAAAAAGGAAGAGGAAGGCGCAGGACACCACCGTCGTGACGTGGGTATCGACGATGGTCCACCAAGCCTTGGAGAAACCCGCATCCACGGCCGCCACGACCTGTTTGCCGGCGCGCAATTCTTCCCGGATGCGCTCGAAAATCAGCACGTTGGAGTCCACCGCCATACCGATCGTCAGGATGACGCCGGCGATTCCAGGCAGCGTCAACACCGCCTGAAAGTACGAAAGAGCCGCCAACAGCACAACCGTGTTCAGTATAAGAGCCAGAACCGCGTTCACGCCACTGCGTTTGTAGTAGACCAGCATGACGAAGATTACGGCCGCCAGCCCGGCGATACCCGCCACAATCCCCTCGTGGATGGAATCGGCGCCGAGAGAGGGCCCCGTGGAGCGTTCCTCCCCGTACTTGACGCCCGCCGGAAGCGAACCGGAACGCAGGTAGCGCGAGAGGTCAACCGCCTCTTCCTCGCTCGACAGCCCCGTGATCCGGCCGGAATCCTCGATCTTCGACTGGATGGTGGCCACGCTTACGATCTTGTCGTCCAGAACCACGGCCAGCTTATTACCGATGTTGCTTTCGGTGTAGCGTCCGAAGCGCTTGCCGCCATCCTGCGAGAGGGTGAAGTTGGTTTCCCACTTTCTGTATTCGTCCTGTCCAGGCCGGGCGTTGCGCATTTCACGCCCAGTAATTACAGGACTCCTACCCACCAGGTACCACTGCTCGCCGTCGGAAGCCCCCCGGGGTTGCATCCTGACCAGCTTGGTATTCACCGGCAGCACACCACCGTGCTGCGAAAGGCCGGCATCGCGACTGGGGAACGGGCCGTCTTTCACGTCGGTGATCTCCAGTACCGCAGCAGTCCCGATCAACTCCTTTACCCGCGCGGGGTCGTCCACGCCGGGCAATTGCACCAGGATTTCATAGTCGGCGCCCGACCGGCCGTACTGCTGAACAGACGGCTCGGCCAGCCCGAGCTGGTTGATCCGGTTGCTGATGGTGTCGATGGCGCGCTTCACCGTGTCGACTTTCAGGTCGTTCAAATCCGACGGCTTCAGCTTCATCGTGTAGTCGGTAGAGTTGAGCGCGGTCAGAATATAGGTGGGGTACCGCTCGCTGACGATGGTGCGGAACGCGCTGGCTTGGGTGGCCGGAACCCCTTTAATGGTGAGTAGGACCTTGTCCACGTCACTGATGCCCGTCGGTTCGCTCACCTCCATGCTTGCCCAGGTGACGTTCTGCTTCCTGAGGTCTTCCTTCAGGCGATCCATGGTCTGGTTGCCATCCGCCTTGGCCGCATCCTGCACCTGCACCTGCAGCACCAGGTGGCTGCCGCCCTTGAGGTCCAACCCGAGCCGGATGTTCTGCTGGAAATGCTGAACCAACTCCGCCCTGGAGGTGGGTATGCCGATAATGCCGTACACGCAAACCAGTATCGTTATGACAATGATCACGGACCGCGCCGTTAGATTCTTCTTCATAGGGGTTTAGAGCCTGTTAATTGGTTATTACGACTTCTTTCCTTCGGCCGAGACCAAACTCGAAACCGAGCTCCGCGTGACCTGGATCTTCACATTGTCCGGTTTCACGCGCAACACCAGGGTGTCGTCGCCGTCGATGGCGACCACCGTCCCGACAATTCCTCCGCTCGTCACCACGACGTTGCCGTTTTGAAGATTCGCCAGCATCTTTTGCTGCGATTTGCGCTGGCGCTGCATCGGAAGGAACAAAAGGAAATAGAAAATGCCAAAAATGAGAAGGATGGGGAGGAGTCCCAGGAGGGAGTTCGACGACGGCGTTTGCAGCAACAGATTGAGAGCCACGTTGTGACCGGCAGGGGGTCACCCGGCATCTACGGCCGAGCGCACACGCCTCAAGTAATCTGGAAATGATTCCGATATTATAGCGTGCCTAATCTCACGCATGATGTCAAGGTACCGCCGGATGTTGTGCCTGGTGGCCAGCACCGCGTATAAAATCTCCCCGGCTTGGAACAAATGCCGAAGGTAGGCTCGGGAGTATTTTCTACAAGTATAGCACTGGCAATTCTCGTCCAAGGGACGCTCGTCGTCCTTGTAGCGGGCGTGCTTGATGATGACGCGCCCCTGGGAGGTAAACAGGTAGCCGTTGCGCGCGTTGCGGGACGGAAGCACGCAATCCATCATGTCCACGCCGCGGGCCACGTACTCGGGCAGCTCGCCGGGCATCCCCACACCCATGGCATACCGCGGTCTGGCGCGCGGCAATATATCCTCCGTAGCCTCCACCATCTCCAGGCTGAGTGGCCGCGGCTCGCCTACCGAAAGGCCACCGATGGCATACCCGTCGGCGTCCAGATCGAGCAATGCGGCGGCGCATTCGCGCCGAAGGTCGGGGAACATAGAGCCTTGGACAATGGGAAACAACATGGCGTGACGGGTGGGGATCTCGCCCGCAACACCCACATTGACCGTGCTGCCTGGGCCCTCATCCAGGGCTTCTGTGCCGGAGGCCCCATGCCACCCTGCCAAGGGCTCCCGAATCCGCTGGAGGTAGTGCTCGTTGGCCTGGCGCGCCCACCGTAGCGTCCGGTGCATGCTCTGGCGCGCATATTCGTGGCTGACCGGGTACTCCGTGCACTCGTCCAGCAGCATCAGGATGTCGCTGCCGAAGGCCAGTTGCACGTCGACTGTGGACTCCGGGGTGAAGGTGTGGAGATCGCCGTCGAGGTGCGACTGGAACACCACACCTTGCTCGGTAATCTTCCGCAGCCCGCTGAGGCTGAACACCTGGAAGCCTCCCGAATCCGTCAGGATGGCGTTGGGCCAGGACATGAAACGGTGCAGCCCCCCCATCTTCCGAATCAGCTCGTGCCCGGGCCGCAGGTAAAGATGATAGGTATTCGCCAGCAGGATTTCGACGCCAAGATCTTCCGCCAAGTCGCGCTGGGTCAGTCCCTTGACGGTAGCCTGAGTTCCCACCGGCATGAAAACGGGAGTTTCGATGGTGCCGTGGAGCGTATGCAGCAGGCCCGCGCGGGCACGCGTCCGGGCACATTCGGCCACCACTTCGAAGGAAACTTGGGGCAACCTCGATTGTGGCACGAGCATGCCATTCGCGGTATAATGTGGCCTACGGGGCCAGGTTTTGCGGACACCCAGCCCCGGGATGCGGCTAGCGGCCCTTACGGATCGTCAGCTTCATCCTCACCGTGACGAACAGCGTCACGATTTTCAGCCACAGCGTGAGCATGAGGGGCTCACCTCCTCCAGCTTCGTAGATTGGGAAGCCCGGGACGTCATCCCGGGCTTTTCCTTTGAAGCTCGTGTGCTTCGCCAGAAAACAACCCGCCCTTCTTCCCAATCCACTCCGCCGGGAACCTGATAGTGGGGCATTGCGGGCAAAAATCTCCGCAATCCTGACATCTGTCATGATCCCCGCCTGACAATGTCCACTACCGCCCGAATCCGCATTCCGGCACTATCACTGTGGAGGAGATAAAAACTTATGCCAGTTGCTGAATTGCTCGGCGTCACCAAACGGTACGGTCCCGTCGAGGCGCTCCGCGGAATCGATCTCACCATCGAACCCGGAGAGCTGGTGGCGCTGCTCGGCCCTAACGGAGCCGGAAAGACCACCGCCGTGCGCATCCTGCTGGGCCTCGCGGCGCCCACCTCGGGCCAGGCCACCGTGTTCGGCCGGCCTCCCGCCAGCTATGAAGCCAAGTTGCGGCGGGGCGCCCTGCTGCAGGTTGCCAAAGTGCCGGAGACGCTCCGCGTGCGCGAGCACATCGAGCTGTTCTCCAGCTATTACGAAAAACCGCTGCCACTCCAGGAGACCATCGCCGCGGCCGGCCTGGGAGGCATCGAAAACAAGCTGTTCGGCGATCTCTCCGGCGGCCAGAAGCAGCGCGTCCTGTTCGCGCTCGCCATCTGCGGAAATCCCGACCTGCTTTTTCTGGATGAGCCCACCGTCGGGCTGGACGTGGAGGCCCGGCGCGCCTTGTGGGCGCGCATCCGGGGCTTCGTGGCCCGCGGCGGCAGCGTGCTGCTCACCACCCACTACCTGGATGAGGCCGATGCGCTGGCTCATCGTATCGTGGTGATCAACCAGGGCCGCATCGTAGCCGAAGGCACGCCCGCGGAGATCAAGACGCGCGGGGCGTCCACCGGCCTGGAGGATGCGTTTCTCACCATCATGAAGGACACCGAGCAAGCCGTTGAGGAGGTAGCATAATGTCGCACGTTTATTGGATGGAAACCAGGAGTGAGTTTCTGAAGCTGGCGCGGATGAAGTCGTATTCCGTCTCCACGGTGGTGTTCCCCCTGATGTTCTACTGTTTCTTCGGCCTCGCCATGGGCCGGGAGCAGCAGGCTGGCGTCGCCATGCCCTTCGCGCGCTACCTGCTGGCCACCTACGGCGCTTTCGCGATCATCGGGGCAACGCTCTACGCCTTCGGAGTCGGGGTGGCGGTGGAACGCGGACTTGGCTGGCTCCAGGTGAAGCGTGCCAGCCCCATGCCCGCGGCGGCCTACTTCGTGGCGAAAGCCGCGGTCTCCACGGCTTTCGGCGCCATCGTGGTGGCCCTCCTCTTCGCCCTCGGCGCGATCTTCGGAGGCGTAAGCATGCCTTTGGCCCAGTGGCTGCTCCTGGGAGCTTCGCTGATCGTGGGAGCGATACCGTTCTGTGCGATGGGTCTGGCCATCGGTTGTTTCGCCGGCCCCAATTCGGCCCCGGCCACCGTCAACATGATCTATCTGCCGATGGCCTTCTGCGCCGGCTTGTGGCTCCCAATTGAGTTTCTACCCCCCTTCCTGCAACACGTGGCGCCCTTCCTGCCGGCCTACCATTTTTCGCAGATTGCGCTGTCGGTTTTACACGCTCCGGTCCAGGGCTCCGTCGCGCAGCACCTGTCGGCGCTGGCCGCATTCACCCTTATCTTCGCCGGAGTGGCATGGCTCGGCAATTCGCGCGAGCGGGAGAAGATGTACGGATAGTCTAGTCCAAGAAAGAGCGGACAGGCGGAACCGCCTGTCCCACCTGCTTCGCTCACTGTGGTGAGCACCGGGTGGGACAGGCCCTTTGGCCTGTCTCCAGCCGCACCGCCGACAGCCCCGAGCTATCCTGACACCAGGGCCTATGACTCTACTGCCCAAAGATCGCGACCTGGGATGGACGCCCTACGCGTGGCTGGTCTATCTGGCCTTCTTCGCCATAGCGCCATTCGCGATGGGATCGTCCCCGCGCACGCAGCTTCTCAGCTTGGCGGGCGCCGTGGCAATATTGCCCGTCTACTTCTGGAGCTACTGGCAGGCGGGCCGGCGGGTGATCTGGGTGGTCGCGATTTTCGTTCTGTTTGGCACTTTCTTCGCCAGGATGAATCCGGCCGCCTCGGTGTTTGTCACTTACGCCGCCTGTTTCCTGGGCCAGGCGGGAGAACCCTCCGTGGGATTCCGGTATCTGGGTGTCTTGCTGGGGGTGGTCGGCCTCGAATCCTGGGTCCTGGGACTGCCTTCCGATTACTGGGCCCCCGCGCTGTTCTTCGCGGCGCTCCTGGGATCGGTAACCATCCATTACGCGCAGCGGCGGCGCTTGACCGCCCGGCTGCTGGCTGCCCGGGAGCAGTCCGAACACCTCGCCAAAATCGCCGAGCGCGAACGCATCGCGCGCGACCTGCACGATCTGCTGGGCCACACGCTCTCCCTGATCGTACTCAAATCCGAGCTGGCGTCCAGGCTCGCCGAGACCGACCCCGTTCGCGCCGCCCATGAAATCCGCGACGTGGAGCGCATCTCCCGCGATGCGCTGGCCCAGGTCCGCGCCGCCGTGCGCGGCTACCGCTCGGCGGGCTTCGAAAGCGAACTGCGACAGGCCCGCGAGGCGCTCCAGGCCGCCGGCGTTCAGGTGGAGACGGCCGTGCAACCGGCGCCGCTCTCTCCCACCCAGGAGAGCGTCTTCGCACTGGCCCTGCGCGAGGCAGTCACCAACGTGGTGCGGCATGCCCAGGCCACCGTCTGCCGCCTGACCCTGCGGCAGGATGGGTCATACTGCGAACTGGAGATCGCCGATAACGGTCGCGGCGGCTCTCTCGAAGAGGGCAGCGGCCTCAGCGGCATGCGCGAGCGCGTGGAAGCGCTGGGCGGAATCCTGGAGCGCGACGGTTCGCATGGGACCCTGCTGCGCATTCGTGTACCGGTATGAGTGTTCGGGTGGTCATCGCGGAGGACCAGGCCATGGTCCGGGGCGCCCTCGCCGCGCTGCTGACTATCGAGGGTGATATCGAGGTCGTGGGACAAGCCGAGGACGGCCGCCAGGCGTTGGAGCTGTTGTTAACCGCCGTTCCCGACGTCCTGCTGACTGATATTGAAATGCCCCACCTTACCGGGCTGGAGCTGGCGGCCGAAATCCAGCGGCGACGGTTGCCGGTGCGCGTCGTGATCCTCACCACGTTCGCCCGGGCCGGGTATTTGCGCCGCGCGCTCGACGCGGGGGTCGCCGGGTATCTTCTCAAAGACGCACCGGCCTCCACCCTGGCCAATGCGATTCGTCGCATCCGCGCCGGAGCGCGCGTCATCGACCCAGAGCTGGCAGCCGAAGCCTGGACAGAAGCCGACCCCCTGACGGACCGCGAGCGGCAGGTCCTGCGCTACGCCGGGGAAGGCTCCACAGGCGCGGAAATCGCCGAGCGCTTGGGCCTCTCCGAAGGAACCGTGCGAAACTATCTCTCCGAGGCCATCAGCAAACTGGGAGCGTCCAACCGCACGGAAGCCGCGCGGATCGCACGACAAAAAGGCTGGTTGTAACCATCAGAAGCTGCGAAGGCGGGGAATCTGCTGGCCGAAACTGTGCCTGATATGAAACAGCTTCCGGATGGCGGACACCCGAGTTCGTCGGGAGGAGTGTGTTCCGGGAACAGTGAGAGCGCGGGCCGGCACAAGAGCCGACACGCCACGCACGCCAACCCGTGGTTCCGGGCGACTCTGAGGGAATGTGCCTGGCCGGCGTCGCGAACCAAGGGGCCGTCGCTCACCGTATAGCGAGTTTGAGCCCGGCCGGGCTCGACTGACCGGCAACGCTCACCCGCATCTCGGGGTCTGTACCCGGGTTGCCGGGCACTTCCAGGTTGATCTGGTATAGTCCCGCCGACCCGGGCGACAGTCCGGCATACTTGATCAGGTCCGAACCAACCACAACACCACCCAATGACGCCTGGAGAGTGCCCAGGCCCACAATCTGCGCCGCATACTGCGGGAGTTCTCCGTTGGCGGGGTTGGGCGCCGTTTTCCCCAGCCCAGTGGCATAAACAACGATAATTTCTCCGGCACGCGCAGGCGAGTCCGGGCTCACCAGGGAATTGTCCACGTGGGTGGCGATGGCATAGCCTCCCGCCACGGTGAACAGCGCGGGCGCCGCGTCCACCACCGTCACCGTGACTTCCGGCCCGGATTTCCCCTCGGATGCCACCCGGATCGTCATAGGGCCTACCCACTCGTTGCTGGGCACCAGGAAATTGATCTGGCTGGCGGAGACGTAGAACAGCGGA
>JAIQFL010000122.1 GCA_020073365.1 Terriglobia bacterium
ACCAACATCGCGAAACAGGCCGGGCTCACGCATCCGACCGTGTACGGCGCCGAATCCAACGTTCAATACCTCGCCGAAACATCCTCCGGCGGGATCGCGCTTTTTGACTACGATGGCGACGGCTGGCTGGACATCTTCGTTGTGAGCGGCACGCGCTTCGCAGACACGCCGATCGAGGCCACCAACCGGCTCTACCGGAATAACCACGACGGTACCTTTACCGACGTCACGGATCGGGCGGGCCTGCGAAGGACCGGCTGGGGGCAAGGCGTCGCCGTCGGCGACTACAACAACGACGGCCACCTGGACCTGTTCGTCACCTACTGGGGCGAGAACGCGCTGTATCGCAATAACGGCGACGGTACCTTCACCGACGTCGCCGCCCAGGCGGGCTTGATCCCCAAAATGAAACCCGAATACCCCTACTGGTATTCGGGCGCCACGTTCATCGACTACGACCGCGATGGATTGGTCGACCTGTTTGTCGCCACCTATACCGACTACGATCTCCGCCGCGTGCCCAAGCCCGGCGCGAATCCAAACTGCAATTGGAAGGGCGTGGCGACGCCCTGCGGGCCGCGCGGCTTGCGCCCCGGGCGCCATTTCCTGTTCCACAACCGCGGAGATGGCACCTTCGAAGATGTGTCGGAGAAGTCGGGCATTGCGATGTCTCGTTCCTCATTCGGCTTTACGGCCGTTGCCGCCGATTTCGACGACGATGGCTGGCAGGACATCTATTTGGCCTGCGACTCCACGCCGTCGCTGTTTTTTCACAACAACCATGACGGCACCTTTACCGAGGAGGGCATCGAGCGCGGCCTCGCCCTGAACCAGGATGGCATGGAGCAGGCCGGCATGGGGCTGGCGGTTGCGGACTTCAACGGCGACGGAATGATCGACGTGCTCAAGACGCACTTTGCCGACGACACGCCCGCGTTGTACCAGAATCTCGGCAAGGGGCAGTTCAGCGACGTCACGGCGAAAGCAGGCCTGGCGGTCGAGACCAGGTACGTTTCCTGGGGCGCCGCCATGCCGGACCTCGACAACGACGGCTTACCCGATATTTTCATCGTGACCGGCAACGTGTACCCCGATACCGAGCGATCGCTGCCCGCATACGCTTACCGCACGCCCGCCCTGCTCTTCCGTAACCTGGGAAACGGGCGCTTCGAGCAACTCGGTGGTGAAGCTGGCCCGGCGCTGGCAGAGAGGCATTCGTCGCGCGGCCTGGCGGCGGGCGACCTGGACAACGACGGCGATCTCGATCTCGTGATCTGGAATCGAAACGAGCCGCCGAGCGTGCTTCGCAACGATTTGAAATCGGCTCATCACTGGCTGCAGGTTCGGCTCGCCGGGACGCGTTCGAATCGCGCGGCCATCGGCGCCACGGTCACCGTGCAGTCCGGGGGAAGGCTGCAGGCCCAGCCCGTTCTCAGCCAGTCGAGCTTCACTTCGGCATCCGATTTGCGGCTCCACTTCGGACTGGGCGATCGGACGTCCGCGGAAGTGACCGTCCGCTGGCCCACAGGTGTCCGTGAGAAGTTCCCCGTCCCCGGTGTTGATCGCGTCCTCCGGTTGGTTGAAGGCGCCGGCGTGCGGGTGGACGCGAATCCCGTTCGTTGACGCCGGCGGCGGCACGAATCAGTCTCATCTCTGTGTCCGACCTCGCGCGCACTTGTCAAGTGTACACGACGATGTCCTGTATGAAGAACATGCTAGTATGGAGGATGGGGCTCCGGCCTGTCGGGCGGGTAGCTGCCGGCTTCCATGGCGTAGATTGTGTGGCGGGTGCTGCCTATGAGAGTTTGGCCAGATGGGCGGCGGAGAGGCTCCGCTTCTGGCGAAGCTCGGCGAGCTTGTCGTCGATCCCGGAGGTCCGGGTGGTCCGCGAGTTGGAAAGCTTGGGCGGATACGACACTCGTGCCGCTGGCCAGCGCATGGTGTGATGATGCCATCGACCCAGTCCCTTCCCGGTGGGGCAGGCCTTCGTCTTGCGTGGTCTGCCGAGCTTAGCCCGCAAAGCCATAGCGCAGTGCACGACAGACGACAAGAGCCGATCGTCCGCCCCACGATCGCCATCACATTCCTGCTGGCATGCCTCTCCTCCGCCTGCTCGCCTCACCCGCACCCACCCCACACACTCTCGATCGCCGCCGCCGCAGACCTGAACTTCGCCCTGGAGGAGATCTCCCGCGAATTTCGGAAAGCCCACCCAGCCGTAGACCTCGAGATCGCCTACGGCTCATCCGGCAATTTCTACTCCCAGATCCGCAACCGCGCCCCATTCGACGTCTTCCTTTCGGCGGATGTCGAGTACCCCCGCAAACTCGCGCAGGAAGGCCTCGCCGCCCGAGACTCGGTCTTTGTCTACGCCGTGGGCCGAATCGTTGTCTGGGTACCGGCTCAATCGCCCCTGGATCCGGCCACCGCATTGCAGGCGAATGCAGTACGCCACGTCGCCATCGCCAATCCGCAGCACGCTCCTTACGGCCGCGCCGCGAAGGCCGCCATGCAGTCGCTGGGAGTCTATGGTAGCGTCGAGGGGAAACTCGTGCTCGGAGAGAACATCGCGCAGACCCTGCAGTTCGTCCAAAGCGGCGCAGCCGATGCCGGGATCGTGGCGCTGTCGCTGGCCATCGCTCCGCCCGTGGGCGACCGGGGGCGGTACTGGGAAATCCCGCTGGGGGCATACCCCAAAATGGAGCAAGGGGGAGTCATCCTGAAGGAATCGGCAGCCGCCCGCGAGCTTCGCTCCTGGCTGCTCGCGCCGGAAGGGCGCAGCATACTCAAGCGGTACGGATTCTATCTGCCGGGCGAATGATATGGATTGGCAAGCCATCGGGCTCAGCGTGCGGCTGGCGGTTTCCACGACCCTCATCCTCCTTGCTGTAGGACTCCCGCTGGCCTATTGGACCGCGTTTTCCCACCGCCGCTGGAAGTTTGTGGTGGAAGCCGTGGTGGCGCTCCCCCTGGTCCTGCCGCCCACCGTTCTGGGTTTCTATCTTTTGCTGGCGATGGGACCGCGCAGTCCGCTGGGGGCGCTGTATACCCGCCTTACCGGAGGCACGCTGCCTTTCTCGTTTCAGGGACTGCTGCTGGCGTCGGTGCTTTACAGCCTTCCTTTTACGGTGCAGCCCGTCTCTGCGGCATTTGCCGCGGTGGACCCCAAACTCCTGGAGGCTTCGTGGTGCCTCGGCGTCTCCCGCATAGCCACCTTTCGCCGAGTGCTGGTGCCGCTCGCGCTGCCTGGCATTGCCACCGGCGCGATCCTGAGCTTCGCCCACACCATGGGCGAATTCGGCGTCGTCCTGATGGTGGGAGGCAATATCGCGGGCCTCACCCGCACCGTCTCCATCTCCATCTACGACCAGGTGCAAGCGCTCGACTACAGCGCCGCCGCCGAAACCTCGCTCTTTCTGCTGTGCTTCTCCTTCACCGTGCTGGTGCTCACCTACTCCCTCCAGCGGCGGATGTGGTCGATATGGCCTGGTCGATATGGCGTCTGAACTGATCTGCCGCTGCCGCAAACGCCTGCGCTCCGGCTTTGAAGTGGACGCGGATCTGCGGATCCCGCTCGACGAATCGCTCGTCACCGTGCTGTTCGGCCCTTCCGGCTCGGGCAAGACCACGCTTCTGCGTCTGCTCGCCGGCCTCGACCGGCCGGACGCCGGGGCCATCTCCTTCCATGACCGAGACTGGTTCGATTCCCTGCGCGGCATCAACCTTCCGCCCCAACAACGGCGGGCAGCTTTTCTGTTTCAGGACTACGCGCTTTTCCCGCACCTGAGCGTGGCTGCCAACGTCGCTTTCGCTGCGCGCCCCGGGAAAGGGCGTGAGCTTCTGAAAGCGTTCGGGCTCGCCTCCCTCGCCAGACGCAGGCCGAACGCCATTTCCGGCGGCCAGCAGCAGCGCGTGGCGCTGGCGCGCGCGCTGGCTTCCGATCCCGGCCTGCTGCTCCTGGACGAGCCCCTTTCGGCACTCGACGCGCCCACGCGGTCGTGGATGCGTTACGAACTGCGGCGTATGCTGCTTACTGGCGGCGTGCCGGCCATCGTGGTAACGCACGACCGCATGGAAGCCGTGGCGCTCGGCGACTGGATGGCGGTCATCGTCGAAGGCCGCATTCGCCAGCTCGGCCCCATCCAGGACGTCTTCCGGCACCCGGCCGACGCCGAGGTCGCCGAGTCCGTAGGAGTGGAAAACGTTTTGCCCGCCGCCATCGTCTCGCGGGATGGCGGCCTCGTCACCCTCCAGGTGGGCACGTCGCATTTGCAGTGTGTCGATTCCGGCGGGGTACCCTCCGGTTCAGGACCGGTCTTTGCCTGCATCCGAGCCGAAGACGTCACTCTCACACGCGAGCTGCCGCAGACCTCCAGCGCCCGGAACCGCATCCCCGGCCGCGTCCGTTCTGTAATTCTGGAAGGCCCGCTGGCCCGCGTAGAACTGGATTGCGGCTTCCCCCTGGTAGCTGTGATCACAGCGCAGTCGGCCGGCGAATTGCAACTCCAACCCGGCGATGCGGTCAGCGCCATCATAAAGGCTACTTCCGTCCACCTCACTGCGGCGACTGTTTCCGGATCCGGACCGTCTCTGCCTCGCTGACCGCGGTCATGCCGTATGCCGTATGCCAGCCAATCAACCCAGGTTGTCGACCGCCTGACAACCCGCACCTCACCGGCAGGCAATGCCAGCGCCACCGGCAGGCATGCCCGCGCCCCTGATACGATAGAGCCATGCGCTGGATCACCTTTACTCTTGCAATTGCGCTTGCCTGCGCGCCGCTCCTCGCCAAAGACGACAAGGCCAAAAACGCCGACCGGCTGGACGATGCGGCCAGCCTCTTTTCCGAAATCATGTCGGCCCCCGACAAATCGATTCCGCAGGACCTGCTGAACAAGTCCCAATGCATCGTGCTGGTGCCCGGATTGAAGAAGGGCGCGCTCGGCTTCGGCGGAAAATACGGGCGCGGATTCGCCATGTGCCGCGCCGCCAGCGGAGAGGGATGGGGACCGCCGGCCGCCATTCGCATCGAAGGCGGCAGCTTCGGCTTCCAAATCGGGTTCTCTTCGAGCGACGTAATCCTGCTGGTGATGAATGAGCGTGGCATGAAGAAGCTCATCACCAGCAAGTTCACCATTGGCGCCGAAGCCACCGCCGCCGCCGGCCCGGTGGGGCGCGATGCCACCGCCCAGACGGACGCTCTCATGACCGCCGAGATTCTGTCCTGGTCCCGATCGAAAGGTCTATTCGCAGGCGTCTCGCTGGACGGCGCCACGTTGCGCAATGACATTGATGAGAACCAGATCATGTATGGCCAGCGCTGGGACAGCAAGCAGATCCTGACCAGCGGGGCGAAGCAACCGGCGGCTGCCGCCAAGCTGCTTTCGGTGCTCAATAAGTATTCGAGCCGGAAAACGAATTAACAGTTTGGCCTGCACCTGACCAAGCTGTCTACGCAAGGGCGCTTCACCTGATCTCGCCAGTTTTGCAGGAGTGCGTAGGGAACTATGTGGCGCATGTGAAGCGATGCCTTCACGCTTTCAATATCCCGCCTTCCACGCACTGGTATCCGCCCGCCCTCACGTTCTTGAATTCCTGGTTCGCGCCGCTCGGCCACTCAATCGCCACGCGATCTGCGCTGTCCCGCGTTCCCAGGCCGAACGTCAAAGTCAATTCGGACTGGGAGAGGTAACTCGATCCGGTCTTCACCATACGGGATTGCGCGCCGTCGGGCGTCCAAATGCGAACCACGGCGCCGATGGCGTCGCGATTCGATTTCGTTCCGGTCAGTTTCAGGCGAAACGAGCGGTTTCCCGGTGTGACATCGTTGCGGTAAAGGTATGCCGGCCCCTGGTTCGTCGTGATCAGGATGTCCACGTCGCCATCGCGGTCGAAGTCCCCGTACGCCAGTCCGCGGGCGACCTTGGGGGAAGCGAACCCGCTCCCCGCGGCTCCGGCGACATCCCGAAAACTGGCCTTGCCGTCGTTAAGAAACAGGTGGGGCGCCTGCGCGTAGCCTGCGTTGCTGCGGATATGACGCACGGTTTCGTCGATATGCCCGTTCACCGCGACCAGATCCAGGTGCCCGTCGAGATTGACATCCAGGAATGCGCAGCCGAAGCCCAGGCTCTCGCGCGATGCCTGCCCGATCCCGGCCTTGACCGCGATATCGGTGTAGGCGCTCCGGCTTGTGGGGCGGTACAGGGCCATCATCTCGTTATCGAAATTGGTGATGGCGATTCCGGACACACCCGAGTTATCGAAATCCCCTACGTCCACGCCCATGCCGGCGCGAGCCTTGCCGTCTTCGCTGAAGGCTACGCCGGCCTTGACGGCGACGTCCTCGAAAGTCCCATCGCGCCGATTGCGATACAGCTTGTTCGGCTGGGTATCGTTGGCAATCAGCAGATCCAGCCAACCGTCATGGTCGTAGTCCACCAGCGCAACGCCCAGGGATTTCGAGGTGGTATCGAAGATGCCGCTTTTCGCTGTGACTTCTTCGAACGTGCCGTTTCCGCGGTTGCGGAACAGCCAGCAGGTGGACCCGTGGTACGCCTCGGGCGTGCAATACGACTTGTGTTTGCCATCCACGCTGCAGAAGACGTCGTGCTCGGGCGCCCACTTCACGTAATTGCAGACCACCAGGTCCAGGAAGCCGTCGCGGTCGAAATCGAACCACAGGGCGGATGTGCTGAAGGCGCTGCGGCCGCCCAGCCCGGCCTTCTCGGTGACGTCGATGAAACGGCCGCGCCCGGTGTTCCGAAAGAGCCGGTTCTGGCCGACCGCGGTGATCAGCAAATCCGCGAAGCCATCGTTGTTGTAGTCCGCGATCGCCACGCCCATGCCGTACATTTCCACCGCCAGGCCGGCTTGCTCGGTGGCGTCCGTGAACGTGCCGTCGCGATTGTTCCGGTAGAGGCGCAGGGTGCTGCGGCGGCGCTTGTGGCCCGGCCAATCGCACCCATTCACGATCAGGATGTCGAGCCAGCCATCGCCGTCGTAATCCAAGAAGGCGCATCCCGGCCCCATGGTCTCGGGCAGGTATTTCTCGCCGAAAGCGCCACTGTTGTGATGAAAGTCGATGCCGGCGGGGGTGGTCACATCGACTAGCCGACAACCGGGGTCGGGCGCTGTGGAGGCTGCGGTGGCGGTGGAAGCCGCGGCGAGGAGGAACGTTCTTCGGGTCACCGAAACTCCAGAGATGAGGTAGAGCGGCGGCGCGCGGCCGGCAGGACCGCGATCAGGGCGTCGCGCGCGGACGAGGCCGTCCTCCCCACTTTTTTCAGGGACACTCTGCGGGTCATGCGATGCTTACCAGGCCCTTGCGGATGGCATACACCACCATTTCGGCCGTATTGTGAATCCCCAGCGTCTGCATGATGTTGGCCCGATGCACCGCTACCGTGTTGGCGCTCAACCCCAATACCGTGGCGATCTCCTTATTGGATTTGCCGTTGACGATCAACTGCAGGACTTCCAGTTCCCGCGTGGTCAACGCGGGTTGCTCGCCGCCAGTTTCAGCCAGCGACCCCAGCCGTGGATCGAGCACACGCGCGCCGGCGGCTACCTGCTTCACGGCCGCCACCAGTTCCAGATCCATGGCGTTCTTCAGCAGATACCCGCGGGCTCCAGCCTCCAGGCAAGTGTGAACATACGACGGTTCGGAATGCATGCTGAGGATCAGGACCGCGGTTTCCGGGCTGGTCTTCAAGATCTGCCGCGTGGCCACCGCGCCATTCATGCTGGGCAGCGCGAAATCCATGACCACCACCGTGGGCCGCAGTCTGGCGGCGGCCTCGACGGCGTCGTGCCCATCGCTGGCCTCCCCTACCACGCGGATCCCCGGATCGTCTTCCAGCATACGGCGGAAGCCGCGGCGCACCAGGCCGTGGTCGTCCACCAGCAGGACCGAGATCGCAGCTTCAGGCATGCGCCGCCTCCGGCGCCATCGGCACCGTCAGCCGGACCAGCACTCCGCCACCGGTGCGGTCGAGAAACTCCACCCGTCCATTCACCATTTCCGCGCGCTCCCGCATGGAGACCAGCCCCATGCCCTGCTTCTCCCGATTGCCGAACCCCACGCCCTCATCCTCGACCTCCAGCACCACGGCTTCCGGCAGAAAGCGCAAGCGGACAGAGGCGCGGCTGGACTTCGAATGGCGAGCGGTATTGTTGAGGGCTTCCTGCATGACGCGATACAGGTGGATGGCCACGCTGCGGTCCACCTCCCGGCTGACGCCCGCTTTCTCATACCGGATGGCGATGCCTGTCTGCCGCTCAAAACCGGGAAGGTACTGGTCGAGGGCACTCTCGAATCCCAATTCTTCCAGTGCGGCGGGATGGAGCGCGTGCGAAAGCGAGCGGATTTTCTCGAGCGTCGATTGGACGATTTCCTGCACTTCGCGAAGATCGGGATCGCGTCTTCCCGTCCGCTGGAGCATGACGCCGATGGCGGTCAGGATCTGCCCGAAATCGTCGTGCAGCTCGCGGGAGATCGAGCGGAAGGTATTCTCCTGCATGGAAATCAATTGCTGCGCGAGCTCGCTGCGGCGTTCGGACATGGCGGCAACATGTTGGAACATGCGGCGATTGGATTGGACCAGATACAGGCTGGTGAGTGAGATCAGCACCAGCATGGCCGCCAGGAACAGGTAGACGTTGCGCTCGGCGCGCGCATAGATGCCCTGCGTGTGCGCGGCGGCGGCCTGCTCGGATTCGTTGTTCTGGATGAGGAGCCGGGAGACCGCGGTGCTGAGCGCCTCCTGACGGGCCTGCAGCGAAAGGTGGATCAGGGCCCGCGCTTCTTTCTCCCGTCCGCTGGCCGCGAGCGCGAAGAGGCGGTCCAAGGCGTCCCAGAATTGGGTGGCGGAGTCGGACAGGTAACGGCGCTGATCGGCGCCGCGGTCCAGCGGGGAGGTTCGCTCCTCCTGGGCGAGGGCGTCTTCCAAATCGGTGCGGATGCGCTGAAACTGGGCGCGCCAGGCCGTCAGGGGATAGGGTTCGCTGCCGTCGAGCATATCGCGCATGGCCAGGGCGACGGAATTCAGGTTGTTCTGGATACGGAGCAGCAGCAACGAATCGGTGCGGTTGCGATCGATGGTCCGCGCCTGCAATTCCTGAAGGCTGCGAAGCTGGGCGATGGTATAGCCCGAGTACACCGCCACCGCCGTGAGCGTGATGGCCAACCCCGCCAGCAGACGGATTGTGGGAGAGCGCTTGGAATCCATGGGCCGCACCGCGGCAGGGCAGGCCGCGAGCCTGCCCGTGTAAAAGCCCGTCTTCTGGATTGTAATGGAATTGGGTTGCCTGACGCAGGGACCGCACGACCTTGCACTGCCTCAGCGAAGCTCAACTACATCTTCGCCGTCTCGAAAGCGCTCCACGATCCGGGGCCACAAACGCTTGGAGTGGATCGAAGCAAGAACAGCCGGCGACAGTTGCCAACCCGCACCCAAAACAGCTTGGTAGTTGGCGTTATTGAGAACAGATTCAGGAAGTCTTGGTCCTTTGAGATCAGGTGAGATCAGGGCTAGCCGTGATCGGAAGCGTGCCGCCACAGATCGAAATCGGAAGCTTCTCGGAGGCCCAAGTCGACGACGTGGAGCGCTTCGGCACCAAGTTGATCTGCTCGCCGCCGACTTACAGTTTCACGAGAAGGAGACACAGGCCATGCGCCGCAGCCGGGCACTCGCGGCCCTAAAGGCGGCGAGCGGGCCTTATAATCCTTCTAATCCTTCTATATCCTTCTATATATCCTTCTAATCTGGGGTTTGACACAGCCTCTGGGTCGAGTATAATGCTGGTAGCGGGAACCGATGGGGACGACCACCGGCCCCCGCCACGGCGTCTACCTCCGGGCCTTACGGTTCCAGAGGATCAGTACCGTGATTCGTCCCAAAAGCGGCAGGACGACTTTTACCAGCACATGGACCATAGAATGGCCCTCCTTTCCGCTTCGATTGGAAGGCCCGGCCATCAACCGGGCTTTCCTCAATGAACCATCCAGAGAGAAACCCGCTCTCCCAACCTCCACGGAAAGAAAGCTGATTGTAGCAGCCGCTACGTGCCGCCGCCAAGACCAACGGACGCGAAACTCCGGTTTCGCCCTCTACCCGAGTACTTCCAGGAAGGCCTTTGCTGCGTGGCTTAGCGCCCGCCTGGTGGGATAGATCAGCCGGATCTTTCGCTCCACGTGCATCTCCCGGATTCTCACCTCGCAGAGCGTCTTCTGCTCGATCTCCTGTTCCACGCACATCCGCGGCACGAAAGCCACTCCCACGTTGCTCTGCACGAGCTTGCGAATGGTCTCGATGGTCGGCATTTCGACATCCATGTGGAGCGGCACCTTGCGCGACTGAAACTCGCGCAGCACCACTTCGCGATAGGGCGAGAGCACGTTGTGAGCGATGAAGTTCTCGGCCCCGAGCTCGGTGATCGAAATCGTCTTGCGATCCGCCAGCCGATGCCGCGGCGACACCACGAAGGCCAACGCGTCGGTATAGATCACCTTGGATTTCAGACGCTCGTCGCCGGGATCGTAGCTGATCACGCCCAGCTCCAGGTTGCCGTCCAACAGTTCGTTGGGCACCTTGCTGGACAGGCTGCGCCGGATCTGCACCTGCACCTTGGGGTACAGTTCGCGATAGCGCTTAATGTGGCGGAGCAGATAGAGAGCGGTGGATTCGTTGGCCCCGATGATGAGCCGGCCGGCGGAGTTGTCGCGCAGCTCGGCCAGGGAATTGTCGAGCTCCTGCTGCAGGCTTTGAAAGCGCCGGGCATAATCCAGCACGATGCGCCCGGCATCGGTCAGGATGAGGTCCTTGCCGGAGCGGTCGATGAGCTTCTCTCCGAGTTCCTGCTCCAATTTCTGCAATGCCAGAGAGACGGCCGGCTGCGTGCGCAGCAACTTTTCGGCCGCGCGCGAGAAGCTCTTCTCAGTAGCGACCGTCAAAAAGACATGAAGCGAGTAGAGTTCCATAATCCCGGTGTACAAGCCACCAAGCGTCGAGATGGGTCTCGACCGACCCAAAGGGTACCCCGAGCACGAGTGCTTGCGCCACTTTTCCAGCTATAACTCTTATTAATATGTACCTTTAATATTATAAATTTGCTAAATCCAACGCGCAAGCCCATAATGCTCCTATTGGTGAAAACATGACCGACCGCGTATACATCTTCGATACGACGCTGCGCGATGGCGAGCAATCGCCCGGATGCAGCATGACCGTTCCGGAAAAGCTGCGGATGGCCCGGAAGCTGGTGGAGCTCGGAGTGGACATCCTGGAGGCCGGCTTCCCCATCGCGTCGGAAGGAGACTTCGAGGCCGTGGAAGCCGTGAGCCGCGAATTTCCCTGGGCTCAGGTTGCGGCGCTGGCGCGCTGCTGCACGCTGGATGTGGAGCGCGCCGCCCGGTCGCTGGTGCACGCGAGGCGGCCGCGCATCCATACGTTCATCGCCACCAGCCCCATCCATCTGAAATACAAGCTGAAGAAATCGCAGGAGCAAGTGCTCGAAGAGGCGGTCGCCGCTGTCGAGTTGGCGCGCCGGCACGTGGATGACGTCGAGTTTTCGGCCGAAGACGGCGCGCGCACCGAGCCGGATTTTCTGGAGAGGATCTCCAAGGCCGTGGTGGCTGCGGGAGCGCGCACGGTGAACATCCCGGATACGGTCGGATATTCCACTCCCAAGGAATACGGCGCGCTCATCGGCCAGATCGCCAGGTCGCTCGGCGACTGCGCCATCGTCAGCGTGCATTGCCACGACGACCTGGGGCTGGCGGTGGCGAATTCGCTGGCGGCCATCGAGGCTGGCGCGCGGCAGGTGGAGTGCACCATCAACGGAATCGGCGAGCGCGCCGGCAATTGCTCGCTCGAAGAGGTCGTGATGATCCTTAAGACCCGCTCGGATTCCTATCCGTACCATACCGGAATCCTTACCGAGCATTTGTTCTCGGCCAGCGAGCTGCTGAGCTCCATCATCACCTTCGGGCCTCAGCCCAATAAGGCGATCGTGGGACGGAACGCGTTTGCGCACGAGGCCGGGATCCACCAGGATGGATACCTCAAGGAGAAAACCACCTACGAGATTATCGACCCGCATTCGGTGGGAGTGCCCGAAGGAAGGCTCGTGCTGGGCAAGCACAGCGGCCGGCACGCCCTCCACCAGCGCTGCAAAGAACTGGGCTTCGATCTGACCAGGGAAGAGTTGGACGAGTTCTACCACCGGTTCACCGCCGTTGCCGATCACCGCAAGAAGGGGCTCATGGACGAAGAGATCGTTGCACTGCTCCACCAGGAGAAGCGGGCCCTCGAAGCAGCGGCGGACTAACGCATGAACCTGAATGTCCTGGTCCTGCCGGGCGATGGAATCGGTCCCGAAGTAACGCGCGAAGCGGTGGGCGTACTGCGCCACGTCGCGCAGAAGTGGCGCCACCAGCTCAAGCTGACCGAAGGGCTGCTGGGAGGGATCGCGATTCACAAGACCGGGACTCCGTTTCCGGAAGAGACGGCGCGCTTCGCCGCCCAGGCGGATGCCACTTTGATGGGCGCAGTGGGCCTGCCGGAATTCGACAACGCGCCGCCCGAGAAGCGGCCGGAAAAGGGATTGTTGGGGATTCGCAAGGCGCTGGGCGTTTACGCCAACCTGCGCCCCGTGCGAGCGTACGCGTCGCAGTTGGATTCTTCGCCACTGAAGAATCACCTGGTGGAAGGCACCGACATGATTATCGTCCGCGAACTGACGGGCGGAATCTACTACGGAACCCCGCGCGGCATCTTCGAGGATGGCGCGGAGACGCGGGCGGTCAATACCATGACCT
Organism: Terriglobia bacterium; assembly: GCA_020073365.1. Lineage (GTDB taxonomy): Bacteria > Acidobacteriota > Terriglobia > Bryobacterales > Bryobacteraceae > JAIQFL01. The sequence goes on from JAIQFL010000122.1 coordinate 12,818, forward strand.
ATACGCGCTCGGAGATCGAGCGCGTCTCCCGCATGGCCTTCCACCTGGCGCGTGCGCGCCGCAAGAAAGTGACGTCGGTGGATAAGTCGAACGTGCTCGAGAACTCGCAGCTCTGGCGCCGCGTGGTGATCGAGGTGGCGCGGGAGTTCCCGGACGTGGCGCTCGATCACATCCTCGTAGACAACTGCGCGATGCAGTTGATTCTGAACCCGCGCCGGTTTGACATCGTGCTGACGGAGAACATGTTCGGCGACATTTTGAGCGACGAAGGCGCGGTGCTGGCGGGCTCCATCGGCATGCTGCCCTCGGCCTCCATCGGCGACCGCCGGCCATCCGGCGCGTGGGTGGGGCTCTACGAGCCGGTGCACGGCTCGGCGCCCGACATCGCAGGCCAGAATAAGGCCAATCCGCTGGGCGCCATCGGCTCGGTGGGGGCTCTGCTGGAATACAGCTTCGGCTTGAAGGAAGAAGCCTCTGCAGTGGACGCGGCCATTGAAGCCGTGCTTCGCAGCGGCAAAGTGACTGCGGATTTGCGACCTTCGGGCGCACCCGCTACCACTGAACAGGTGGGAGCCGCGGTGTGCGCCGCGATCGGCTGAGTGCAAGCTTACCGGCCTGCACTCAGCCATAATAATAGACGAGGCAGGGCCGGCACACTTCCCGGCCCCTGCGCCCCGGCCCCCGATTCTTATGCCACGAACCATCATCGAAAAACTCTGGGATTCGCATGTAGTGCACGAACAGCCCGGCGCCCCCACGCTGCTGTTCGTCGATCTGCACCTGGTTCACGAAGTCACGTCGCCTCAGGCGTTTGACGGACTGCGCGAGCGCGGCTTGAATGTCCGGCGGCCGGACCTCACCATCGCCACAGCCGATCACAGCATCCCCACCAGCGACCGCTCGCTGCCCATCGTGGATCCGATTGCCGCCAAACAGCTCGCGCAACTGGAAACCAACTGCGCCGACTTCGGTATCCGCTGCCTGGGGATTCACAGCGACCGGCAGGGCATCGTGCACGTGATTGGGCCGGAGCTCGGCCTGACGCAGCCCGGCATGACGGTGGTTTGCGGAGACAGCCACACCGCGACGCATGGCGCCTTCGGCGCGCTGGCCTTCGGCATCGGCACCAGCGAGGTCGAGCACGTGCTAGCGTCACAGTGCCTGTTGCAGCGTAAATCCAAGACCTTCCAGGTGAACGTGGACGGCGCACTGAGCTCCGGGGTCTCGGCGAAAGATATCATCCTCGCCCTCATCGCCCGGATCGGGGTGGGCGGCGGCACGGGCAGCGTGTTCGAGTTCACGGGCAGCGCCATCCGCGGGCTCACCATGGAAGAGCGCATGACGGTGTGCAACATGTCGATTGAGGGCGGCGCGCGCGCCGGCCTGGTGGCTCCCGACGATACGACTTTCCAATACCTCTGCGGGCGCGACCACGCGCCGAAGGGGGCCGGGTGGGATGCCGCCCTGACCCGCTGGCGGCAACTCCCCACCGATGACGGCGCCACCTACGACCGCAGCGTGACCATCGATGCCGACACGCTAGAGCCGATGATCACGTACGGAACCAACCCGGGAATGGGCATGGCCATCACCGCGAGCTTGCCGGATCCGTCCGATGTGACCGACCCGATGGCCCGCGATTCTATTGCCAAAGCCCTGAAGTACATGGGGCTCGAAGGCGGTAGGCCGCTGCTCGGCCACATCATCGACGTAGTCTTCATCGGAAGCTGCACGAACTCGCGCATCTCCGATCTCCGCACCGCGGCGGCGCTCCTGAAGGGCCGCAAGGTAAGCCCCAACGTGCGCGTCCTGGTGGTGCCCGGCTCCCAGGAAGTGAAGCGCCAGGCGATTGCCGAAGGGCTGCCGGAAGTCTTCCGCGAAGCCGGCTGCGAGTGGCGCGAGCCGGGCTGCTCCATGTGCATCGCCATGAATGGCGACCAGCTTTCCCCCGGCCAGTACAGCGTTTCCACGAGCAACCGCAATTTCGAAGGCCGGCAGGGCAAGGGCGGCCGTACCTTCCTGGCCAGCCCGCTGACTGCCGCGGCCAGCGCCCTCACCGGCGTGGTCACCGATGTGAGGACCCTGCTATGAAGCCATTCACCAATTTCGAAAGCCGGATGATGCCGCTCGCCATCAACAATGTGGATACCGACCAGATCATCCCCGCGCGCTTCCTGAAGACCACCTCCAAGCAGGGCCTCGACAAACAGCTTTTCCACGATTGGCGCTACGATCCGCAGGGGAACCCGAATCCGGATTTCATCCTCAACCAGCCGCGGGCCCAGGGCGCGCAAGTGCTGCTGGCGGGCGACAATTTCGGCTGCGGCAGTTCGCGCGAGCACGCTCCGTGGGCCCTCACGCAGTTCGGTTTCCGCGCGGTGATCAGCACCTCCTTCGCCGATATCTTCCAGCAGAATTCATTGAAGAACTCGCTGCTGCCGATCGTGGTGCCGCCGGATGTTCATGCCGAGCTGTTTCGTGCAGTGGCGGCCGATCCCCATGTGATGGTGAAGATCGACCTCCCCAACCAGACCCTCAGCACGCCCTCCGGCCGCACGGTGGAGTTTCCAGTGGATAGTTTCTCGAAGCATTGTCTGGTGGAAGGCGTGGACGAGTTGGGCTACATTCTGCACCACGAGTCCGACATCGCCGCCTACGAAGCGCGGCGCATCGGCTCTATCGACACCCTGCACCGCAATCCTAGCCTCTAAGCGGACCGGAGCGTCAACGCTGTCGGAGACGGAGGTGGCGCCCGCTGACATGCTGTGGAATTACAACTTGCTCGTGCCGGCGATGCCGGAGCGGGGTGACCGCGCGCCAATCAGGCGGCATTCTCTACGGCCACGATGAAGCGCTTGCCGAGCACCTCAAGAGCCGACTGGATCTTCTCGGCCTTGGTGGCGTGTGCCGGATCGAGCATCCGGCGGACCACCTTCTCGTGGACGCCGAGCCGCCTGGCCAACTCCGAGTTATTGACGGACTGTTCGCGCATGGCGAGATACAGGGCCAGCTTGGGGGCGAGCCACAGGGGCACGGGGACCAGCCGCTGGCCCTTCCTGGCGGGTGATGAAGCCGGAATGTCTTCGTGGTGGGAGAGGCGGATGGAAAGATCGGAGCCCAGAGCGTCCATGGCCTCCTCCGCGGCTTCACGAAGGTCTTTGCCGTCTGTTGCGACCCGCGGAAGATCGACGAATTCAACCAGGACGCGGCCATCGCGGCCGGTGGAAAACCTCGCTGGATACACGAAGGCAGACATGTGCGAAACTCCTTTGCTACAGCTCACGAGGATCGATTTTGAGATCGCGGCACATCTTGACCAACAGGCCCGCTCCGATCTCCTTCTTCCGATCCTTGAGGGCGGTGAATTCGGCGCCGAGGTACAGTCGGCCGTGGCTGCCTATGCCCTGATCCGGAACAAAGGAGCAAGGTAGTCCTTTGCGCCGCGCCAGCTTGCGAACCTTGCGCTCGAATTCCGCGCCTCTCACGTCATATTGTCGGACAGATATGTCCGCAGGTCAAGGGGAGAGCGCGCCTCGCGCGCCTGCGGTCCCTACCCCCCTACCCCGCGGCCGCCCGCTTCGCCCGTTCCAAATCGATCAGCGCGCGCTTCCTCGCCAGCCCCCAGCGGTATCCACCCAACTCGCCCGTTCCCCGAATCACGCGGTGACAGGGAATCGCAAGCGCCACGGTATTGGTAGCGCACGCCCGCGCCACGGCGCGAATCGCCGAGGGCTTTCCAATCCCCGCCGCCACCTCGCCATAGGACTGGACTTCGCCGTACGGAATGGATTGCAGGTAGTTCCAGACCCGCATCTGGAACGCTGTGGCCTGTATGTCCAGCGGCAGTTCCAGCTTGGGCTGGTTTCCTGCCAGGTGATTGGTGAGCGCCGCGATCCAGTTCCGGAACTCCGCCGGATGCGGCGTGGTCATGGCCGCAATCCCGGCCGCCGGATACTCCCTTCGCAGTGCTGCCAGAAGCTCCTGCTCGTCATCGCCGAACTGCACGAAGCAGAGGCCCCGATCGGTGGCCCCGATCATCATCAGCCCGACCGGAGACTCCGCGGTGGCATAGCTGATGGCCACACCGCGGCCTCCCTGGCGATACTGATTGGGTGTCATGCCGAGCCGCGTATCGGCGCGCTCGTACACCCGGCTGGACGAGCCGAAACCGGCATCGTAGACCGCCTCCGCCACGTCTTTGGACGCTCGCAGGCTCTGCTTGAGCTTCCTCATCCGGCACGCTTCCACGTACTGTTTCGGGGTGAGCCCGACCGCCGCCTTGAAGCTGCGTTGCAGATGAAACCGGCTCAAGCCCGCGCGGGCCGCCAGATCCGCCAGGTCATGGGGATCGTCGGGATGGGCCTCCACATACCGGCACAGTTCCTGGATCTTCTCGGCCGCCGGATCCCGCGCCAGCTCTAGCGGGCGGCATCGCAGGCAAGCCCGCAAGCCATCGCGCTCAGCCTCCTTGGGAGTGGCGTAGAAACGTATGTTCTTGGGCAGCGCGCGGCGCGACGGACAGGACGGACGGCAGTAAATCCCAGTGCTCAGGACACCCACGTAGAATTTGCCGTCGGCGTTGCGATCGCGGCGCTCTAACGCTTCCCAACATTGATCTTGATTCAGCATACTTGCATCTTGCGCTAACACGGCCCCGGCCTTCTATCCGCTCCTTGCGGTTGCAGTCTCAGGCGAAAAGCTGTGCGAACAGACCCTTCGCCGCCGCCCCTCCCTGGCTGGCCGCCGCTTCTGCCAGGCGCCGGATTTCGGGTGTATCGCGGTGCAGCGAGAGCGCCTCCAGGGCAGCCTTCGCATCCTGCGCCCGGCCCTCCCGGACCAGGCGCAACAGGAACTCCAGGGCACGCTCCTGCCGGGACACGCTCATGGCCCGCAAGATCACTTGCCGGAATTCCGGGTCGTGCGCGGAGTCCCAGGCTTCCTGCAAGATGTCCACCGCGCCCGGAAGACGGGAAGTGCCCAACGACAGCGCCGCTTCTTCGCGGACCTCCTGCCGCGATTTGAGGAACCCCGCGACGAAGCCGATACCGCGGTCCTGCTCCAGCTTCAGGAGCGAATCGAATACCTGTCCCACCACGGCGGCATCGTCGTCACCCAGGTGGGCTTTCAGACGCAGCAGCAGGGCGCTCTCCTCGCCTTCCATCTGTTCCAGCCCGCGCGCCGCCTCCACACGCACGGTGTGCGCCTCGTCTGTCATCGCATCCACCAGGTGGCGCATCACCTCTTCCCGGCGCAGCTCCACGCAGGGAAGCAGCGCCAGCAGGCAGATGCCCCGGAGCTCGGGCGCGGTGTCCACCGCCTTCCCCCACCCCGACTCCATCTGCACGTGCCGGATCCCGCGAAGGAACGGCGCGGCCTCGTGGTGTCCCAGGTCGCGGAGCGCATTGGCAATGGCATTCTTGCCCCAGCACTGCGGATCTCTCTCCACGGGTTCTTCGAACAGCCGGTCGAACGTGCGCAAGAGCTCCGGAATCAGTTCCCGGATTTCGAGCTCGGCCGCGATTTTAGCGGCCTTCGCCACCATCAGGTTGACGCGGTCTGTGAGGGCTTTGCGCAAGGCCGCCGTGGCTTCGCGCCGGGGAGCCTCGCGCAGAAGGCCCAGCCGTTCGATCTCCCGTTCGATGTTCCGGTGTGCCATGGAAGGCTGTGGCTCAGAACCTCTCCATCATCCACGCGTTGTTCGCCGAACTCCATCGGCTGAAGGCCAGGCGCCGTCCATCGGGCGAAGGGAAGACGGCCGTCCCGGACTCTCCCGGCGTCTCGATCAGCGGCCACTTGTGGCCGTCGAAGTCCAGATACCCAATCACCGTACGCCCGGTGGGCCAGCAAGCCACGTAGAGCCCCTTGCCATCAGGCGCCCAACGCACCCAATTGAAGCCCGTCCAGCCCGCGGCAAAGATGTCCTTGAGCTTGTTGGCGCCGGTCCCGTTCGGCCCCAGAGAGAGGATTCGAATGCGATCCGGCAAAGTCACCGCCAGGCGGGATCCATCGGGAGAGAGCCCGGACCGAAGCAGCGGATGGGAACCGCCAATGGTCCGTCCCAGCTCGCCGCCCTTGCCCTTCTCCGGGTCCAGCGACCACACAATCAGGTCGTTGCCGCGGTGTTCGGTGAACACGCATACCTTGGAGGGGGGCAGGGCGCACTCGATCTCACCGGCCTGTGGCGCTCCGAAAACGTCGCGCGGCACTCCCCCTTTGGCGGGAATCCGCATCCACGAGAGGGGTCGCGTGACGGTCGACGTCCATCCTTCCGGCATGACGATGTACAGGTACCATTCGCCATCCGGCGTCACCGTGGGACCCATCTCGTCTTGCGGAGTCGCAACAATCGGTTGCGCGATCTGACTATCGAGGAACTGCCGGAAAATATCCATGTTCCCGTTGCGGTCGGAGCTGAAGAACACGGCGCGCGAGTCCAGGGTCCAGGCCCAGGGAAAGTCGTTATGATCGTCCAGCGTGAGCCGCCTGGAGTCACGTAAGGACTTTCCATTTTGCTCCAGTTCGGCGACATAAACATCGTTCTGCGGTTCACCTTTGAGGAAGACGAGTTGCCGTCCGTCGGAGGTCGCGCTGAAGTCGAACGGCGAGACCCCTCCACCGAACGCGCTCACCCGGTGGGGTTTGCCGCGCGGATGCTTGGAACTCAGGTCGGTTTGCCACTCCCACAGGGTGGTCTCGCCCCAGTCGGCAATCAGCCCGCTGCGCAGAGCGTAGAGGAGCCGAGGACCGGGCAACAAAATGCCGCCCGTGAGGCCAGGGTCAAAAGCGACGCGAATCGGGCTGGTCCCATGGCGGTCGACGCTCTCGAGGTCGATGTGATGCACGGTTTTTCCGGAGGCATCCTGCGGGCCGTCATAGATGGATGCGTACGCGATGCGCTCCCCCGTAGGCAGCCATGCCGGCTTTGCCAGACCCTCACTCGGCTTTGCGGTAAGAATCGCGTGAGGATTCTCACCATTCGCGCCCATCAACCAAAGCTGCCGGAAGGCGGCAGTCAGGAACACGATTTGTGAACCGTCCGGGGAGGCAACCGCCTGCGCGCCATCGTTCCATAGCTTTCGCGGCTCCTCATTCAGAAGGCTGAGCTTCCAGATGCCGGACCGGGAGTCCTGCTTAGCCAAGCCGCTCACCAGCAGACTTGCGCTATCCGGGAACCAGCCCACAGTGGTGATGGCCAGATCAGCAGGCGAGGGAAGCACATGCGTTTCGCCGGTTTTGAGAAGCTTGAGGTGGAGTCCGGCCGGGTCGGCATAGGCGAGATATTTCCCGTCGGGCGAAATGGCGCCCGCCGAAAGAGGAAGCTCGACGGAGTTCGTCGTCAACTGGCGCAGGATGGGCGCAGGCGCTGTGGACGGGCGACCGGCAACGAAGATTGCGCCGAAAATCAGCGCGGCCGAAACTCCCAGGACCGCAAACAGCAGGCCCCGTCTTTCCCGGTACATGGTTCCTGGTGGTTCGAGAGCATCACGGCCAAGCGGAGCCTCTGTTGCGGTCCGATCCGGCGATGCCTGAACAATCTTTGCCGGCGCGACAATCTTCACCGGCGCGATGAAACGGTACCCGCGGCGCGGAATGGTCTCGATGAATTGGCGATTGTCGCCGGAATCGCCCAGCGTCTTCCTCAGAAGCGAGACATTCTGGGTGAGGTTGTTCTCCTCCACCACCACGTCCGGCCACACTGTTTCCATTAAGACGGCCTTTTCCACCACGCGCCCGCTGTTTTCCACCAGCACCAGCAGCGTGTCGATCACTTTGGGAGGCAAGGGGATGGGCTGTTCCTGGCGGTAAAGAAAGCGCTCCGCGGAGTCCAACCGGTAGGAACCAAATTCGTAAACGCACTTTGTTTCCTTAGGCATGGGACTCTTCAGCGTTTCTTCAGCATTTTCTCACGGTTTCCTAACGACGGGAAGGCGCAAAAAAGACCAGACTCGATTTCCAAACGGGGCAGTTCCCGCCGGCCACGTTGATGGTATCAAGTTCGGCGGCGAGTCGCGGCCCTCCGTGGATCGCCGCGCAAGGGAGGATTTGAAATGAGTTCAGTATCTCCGCTCCGCGCAATCGAGCCCGGCTCACCCAGAGCAGCGGAAGGGCAATCCGCTCCACGGGCTGACCGGGTCCCTTGGGAGATCTGGTGCCTGATGGCAGGCATCACCTCGATCATCGCCGGGGTCCATTGGGACGTTTCGTGGCACATGTCCATTGGCCGCGATTCATTCTGGACCCCCGCGCACCTCGCGATATACCTGGGCGGAATCCTTGGTGGCCTCTTCGCCGCGGCATCCATCCTGCCCACCACGTTTGGCCGCGGGCCGCGGGCGCTGGCGCGGCGAAGAGTATCGGTTCGGATTTGGGGTTTTCGCGGCCCGCTGGGCGCATTCGTCTGCGCGTGGGGCGGTATTGCCATGCTGACCTCCGCCCCGTTCGACAACTGGTGGCACAACGCGTACGGCCTGGATGTGAAGATTCTCAGCCCGCCTCATGTCTTGTTGCTGCTGGGCATGCTCGCGGTAGAGAGCGGCGCGCTGCTGAGCATCCTCCAGTGGCGCGCCCATTCGGCGAAACCGTCCGGAGGCCGTCCGGACTGGCTGTTGTTCTACGCAGGCGGCGTCATGCTCGGCAATATATTGCTCGGGCTCGACGAGTATGCGCAAACAATCATCATGCACAGCGCGCTTCCCTACGAGGTTTTCTCCGCCGCCCTGCCCTTGCTTCTGCTGGCGCTGGGATGCGCGTCGGGCAGAAGGTGGGGTGCCACGGCCATGGCCGGAATGTACATGCTCTGCCGCCTGGCACAACACTGGATACTCCCGCTGTTTCCGGCCGAGCCGAAACTGGGCCCCGTTTTCCAGCACATCACGCACTTCATCCCGATGAATTTTCCTTTGCTGATCTTTGTGCCCGCCGTGGTGCTGGATCTCCTGAGGGCCAGGCGGAATGGCCCGTCAAACCGGTGGTTCCGGGCGGCCCTCATGGGGGCCGGTTTTCTGGCCGCTCTGGTTGCCGCCCAATGGCCGTTGGCATCTTTCCTGATGACGCCGGCGGCCCGCAACCGGTTCTTCGGCGCCCACTATCTTCCGTACCAGTTCCAGTTGCCCGATCCGGATTTCCCCTATCGTTTTCAGGTCCTCGACAAATCTCGTGCGGAATTCTGGATCGGCATGGCGGTGGCGTTGTGCCTGGCGATATTCAGCGCGCGAATGGGCCTGGGATTGGGCGGACGACTCGCTCGCCTTCGCCGCTAGTTTCATATTGCGCCGGTGGGACAGGCCGTTTGGCCTGTCTCAGTGCTGCACCACGTTTTCTGGAGGAACCCGATGAAACCGTTCGTTCTGCTTTGCTTTTTACTGTCAACGCCCGCCGGCGCACACGTCGGCAGCTCCGACGCATTCTTCGAAGGCGACGCCGGGCCGTATCATGTCTTCGTCACCATCCGGAAACCGCCCGTGGTGCCCGGCATTGCGGTGTTCGAACTTCGCAGCCGCACCGGCGATGTCGGTGAGGTCAAAATCGCGTTGGGAGCGTCTTACCAGTTCGACGAGAAACTGCTGCCCGTCCCGGACACGGCCGCGCGGAGCACGGCCGATCCGCAATTCTTCTCGTGTGGCATCTGGCTGATGGCGGATGGGCCGCTCGCCGCCGTCATCCAGTTGGATGGCTCCAAAGGGAAAGCTCGCCTGGCGATTCCCTTCACCAGCTATCCACAAGGGACTCTTCCTTTAGGGAACGCTCTGGGGGCCGGGCTGGCTGCCTTGATGCTGTTCCTGGCCGCGGGTATGGTCTCGATCGTTTCAGCCGCTGCCCGCGAGGGTGATCTGGAGCCCGATGCCCTGGCCCCGGAACCCCGGATGCGTCACGCCCGTGTGGTTGCCGCCGCCGCCGCAATCGTCATTGTGGGGCTGCTCTGGGCTGGTAAACAGTGGTGGGGCGCAGAGGCCCTCGCGCATCGCGACCTCGTCGATTTCTTCCGGCCCCCGAAACTGGAAGCCGCCATCGAGAGCCCGCATCGACTGGTCCTGAAGGTGGTGGGGACCCATCCAAACTGGGCGCGCTACACCAAACGCATACCGCTGGTTCCCGATCACGGCCACCTCATGCATCTGTTCCTGATTCGTGTGCCGGACTTGGACCGCATGTGGCATCTGCACCCTGTAAGGCGCGACAACGGCGATTTCTTTGCCTTCCTGCCGCCCGTGGATGCCGGCCGCTACCATCTATTCGGCGACATAGTCGACAAGAACGGATTTCCCTGGACGGCTGTCGGTGAAATCGATCTGCCCGCAATCGGAGGCCCCCGTAATAACTCCGACGAGGACGATAGCGACTGGGCCGGGGCGAGCCTGGCAGCTTCCGGCAAAGCTCGGGGCATGGTCTGCCCGCTCTCGGGCGGCGCGCGCATGGTGTGGCTTCCCGGACCCCTGCGCGCAGGCATCGCGACGCAGTTCCGTTTTCGCATCGAGAACGCCGACGGAAGCCCCGTACAGGATATGGAACCCTATATGGGGATGGCGGGCCATGCCGAATTTGTGCGCTCCGATCTCGCCGTGTTCGCCCATATTCATCCGGCCGGCACCGCTCCCATGGCGGCTTTTGAGTTGGTGCGGCTGAGCGGCACACCGGAGCAATCCAACGCCGGCATGCGCGGAATGCAGCACGCCGCGATGATGATGACGCACACCGGGTCAGCCCCGGAAGTCTCATTTCCGTACGCTTTCCCGAGCCCCGGAAGTTATCGCATTTTCGTGCAGATCAAACGCTCGGGCCGCGTGGAAACGGGAGTATTCGATGCGGGGGTCGAATAATCAGCTCATGTACCAAGCCCAGCGTTCTTCCCCGGCCATGTCGGCTTGGCCAGTCCCCAACGCTATCTGCAGTTGACCCAGGATCTCATGGGGGAAATCAGGCACGCTCCCGGAGGAGTTTCAATCCCCTTCTCATCGGGGCGGAGGCGCCTCCCTACGCACGGGTGGGGATTGTGGTTCGTCGCCGGAGGGTTTCAATCCCCTTCTCATCGGGGCGGAGGCGCCTCCGAAAGGTGTATAACTTCGTTTTGATGTCACATCGCGTTTCAATCCCCTTCTCATCGGGGCGGAGGCGCCTCCTTGACGATAACGCCGACTGGCTCGCAAGCGTTAAGGTTTCAATCCCCTTCTCATCGGGGCGGAGGCGCCTCCAAGACTGCATTATTGAAGCCTGCGACAATTTAGTAAAGATGTTTCAATCCCCTTCTCATCGGGGCGGAGGCGCCTCCCGTCAAATATCGGATGCTGCAGAGAGATTTCATCCTCGTTTCAATCCCCTTCTCATCGGGGCGGAGGCGCCTCCCTGTGTCAGACTTGGGACGAGTCCCAGGCAACTGTTCGTTTCAATCCCCTTCTCATCGGGGCGGAGGCGCCTCCGGCTAGGAAACTAGACTGCAAAAGCCGTGGACTCCGTAACGTTTCAATCCCCTTCTCATCGGGGCGGAGGCGCCTCCCCTTCCTTAAATCGTCCCTTGCAGGTCAATCAGATAGAGTATACTTTTCTCCCACCCCCGAAGACAACTCCTTTTTTTCGCCTCGGCACCTCCGGGAGCGCACTCAAAAAACGCTATCAACTCCTTAGCCACCATAGTCTTACACGGGTTTCTCCCACCTCCCCCCTCCCACGGCCATTTTTCCCAATCGCCCCAGACCATTGAAAACAAATCAGTTCTTTGCAGAAATCGGCTCCGGCCCCGCTTTTCGGCGTTCTTGTACGGTTTGGATGAAATACGTGACAAGACGCCTCACAACGGGTTCCAGGAGGTCATGCCACTGGGGCCTCCCGGCTGTAGACTCAGCAAAACCATGCGCCCGTTTGGATCGAGGTTGATCTCGTAGAGCGGCAGGTCCCGCTCTTTGACCGTGTAGACTCCCGCCTGCAAAGACCATGAGTCTTCGTAAGTCGAAACCACGATGGGGCTCTGGCCCACAACTCGAATGCGGAACTGCGTGGTGGAAGGTTCATAGTTCGCGTAGCTGTAACACCGGCCCAGGCACACGCGATCGATCATGTGATTCAAAGCGTCGACGTGCAGATTGGAAGCGGTAATGCCGCCGGTCACCCGCTGTCCTGGAGGCAACTGCGCGACCAGCCGCTCCATGCGGTCTTCAAAAGCGTTGAAGACGCCCTCGTCGCGGAAAAGAAAGCCGAAAAACACCAACACCACCAGGGCCAGCAGGTAGTTCTGGTAGGGGCGGCTCCGCACCCCTGCCAGTGACCCGCAGATACAGATTCCCAGCGCGAGCGACATGCGCTCGGCAATGAATGCCAGAGCGTGCTTGTAACCCGGAAGCAGCACCAGAGTGGGAAGAACGAGAATTCCGAAGGCGGTCAGTACGCAAAACTGGAACGGAATGCTGGCGGCTGCGAGTTGCGCCAGAGGTTGGCGCAGCACTCCCAGGAGCGGCAATCCCCAAATCAACACCAGGCCACACAGGATCAGGTCATATTTGGAGTCGAAGACCCGGACCTGGTCGAGCCCGGTGGCGGTCAGGATCTGGGTGGAAAACCATCGCGTGAACATGGAGGCGCCGAGTGCGACGCGCAGCAGAACTATGCCACCCAAACAGGCGGCCAGCAGGTACAGACGCGGGCGATGTCCCCTGCGGCGGGCCAGCCACAGGTATGCCAACAGGCTGAGGGTCCAGGCCACCGGCAGGGCATGCGCCAGCCATGCGACCAACAGGACGGGGACAGCGGCCGCCGAACGGCGAGGCCTCCACTCCCAGCAGAGAGCCATGGCCGCGAAGCACAGCCCCAGGCTCAAATAGAAATTGAAGAAGCCCACATGAAATACCCAGCCGTAAGCCAGCATGGCGATGATGGGCAATACACGCCATGCACGGCGGCCTGAGACCACGGACGCGAAGGCAAACGCTCCCCAGATGAATACCAGGACTGCCAGCGATACGGCAATCCTCTGCGCCGCGCCCGCTCCGGCAACGCGGAGGATTCCGCTCAACATCAGGTCGAAGAGAACATTGGTGGTCTGGCGGGCGATTACGAGGCCGGGGGCGCGTCCGGCTTCGATCAACTGGGCCAGCCAGGCGTTATAGATGTGGCTGGACAGGTCGCCCGCCTGCAGGCGCGATTGCCAGAAACAAGGGACCAGCAGAATGAGAGAAGCCACGGGGTACGCCAGACGGCTCCGGCCGAGAGTCTCAGCCTGCCGCTGCCAAGCGGGTTGGGGCGGCGTGTTTTTTGGGGGGCGCGCTGGTTTGGCTCTCACGGGGCGGTTGACTCCTACCTGCCGGGAATGCCTGTGGGCGGGAAGTACCAAAGCAGGATGCCCTTGCCGACCCGCTCGGGCTCGGTTTCAATCCGGTCCGGCCACAGTTTGACTTGGGGATATTCATCGTACAACCCGAGCCGCCTCTGTTTCCACAGACTCAGGCTTACGGCATTCCAGCCGGGGGAAGGAGCCAGGGCATCCACGGGGAGCATGCGAGGCAGGCCCAGTTGTTCACCGAGATCCCCCTGCAAGAAGGGACTGAATGCCACTTCGGAAGCGCCCGCTTGCCTGAGACGGCTGACGAGACGTTTCACGTCCTGGCCCCAATCGAGGTCGGAATCGACCAGGATCTTTTCGGGCTCGCTTCCGGCCAACTCGTTAAAATACGGAAGATAGTCGGGATGGCTCCACAGAGAAGAACCGGCAAACCACAGCAGCAGGAGCAGCAGAACATGGCGAATCCACCTCTCGGTGCGCGCCATTTCCAGCAACCGTACCGCGGCAGCCCCGGCCAGAACGGAAAACCCGATATACACGGGAAGAATATGACGGACCCCGATATTGATGCGGCTGGTGAGGGCCACCGCCAGGATCCCGGCCGCGAAGGCCAGCGGAAGCCAGGCGCGCCGGAAGGGGAGGGCTTTCCGGAACTGGAATACGACACCCGCCGCGAGTAGGAGCAGGAAGGCCAGCGGCGTCTTCACCGCGAGCACCACGGGATAGAAATACCAGAAGCCGGAATGACTGCGTTGGCCGAGCAGGTAGGTGGGGTGCCCTTCGGCATTGTGCTGCATCACCGCTTGAATCCCGCTGTAGAACTCCGGCGCAGGCAGCCGAAGGTTGGCGAACCCGACGGCGCCGAACGAAAATCGATAGCCGGCCCAGATCAGCAGGAAACCCGTGATCACCGCCAGGCCGAATGTCGGAATCCACTGCTTCACGGCGACCGCCACTGAACGAACCCCGGGCCGCTCGTCGGCGCAATACCATGCCAGTGCCACAATCACGATGGCGGGGAAGAAGACCAGGCTGGAAGACTTGGAGAGGGCGGCCAGACCCGTAGCGGCCCCGAACAGCACCGCATCGAACGCGGTGGGCCGCTCCACCCACACCAGGGCGGCAAGAAAGGCGGCTCCCAGGAAAGCGGCGACAGCCATATCCGTTGTGGCCAGCCCGGCGTGCGCCAGGACCGGAGGCAGGAAACTGAATAGAAACACGGAAACGACCGCCACGGACGGGTTGAAATACCACTTTCCCCAGGCATACACCACCAGGCACGCGATCCAGTAGAAGGGCAGGATTCCCAGGCGGGCAAGGGCGAGCGTCCGGTCGTAGCGGCCGTCGCGGGAGAGGATGGCGTTGCCCTCGGTGTACATCGATAGCACCGATCCGGGGGGCGTGCCCTGCGAGCGGATGCCGGCCAGATACGGGCCCAGGGCCGCGGCAACCCGTGCTAGCGGCGGATGCTGGGTCTCGTATCGATAGCTTCCCTGGCTCAGCCATTCCATTCCGCAGGCGATGTGGGCGGGTTCGTCGAACACATGGTTGAAGACGGTATAAGTAGCGACGATGCGGACGGATCCGATCAGAATCAAGGCCAGCGCGATGGTCCGGCAGTGGCGTTCCAGGAACGCAGCCAAGGCCTTCAGGGACGGGTCCGGCTCTGCCTGGGCGATGGCGGGCGGGCGGCGCTTCTGCTGTCTGACGGACATCTACTCGAATCTAGCATTGGGGAGCGGACGGCCGCAGACGGCGGTGACCGAAGGGATGCGTGATGCTGAGCAAGATTTGACTGGGCAGGCCGGGGACCTGTACATAGGTGCCACCGTAAGCGATGCTCAGCGGTGTGGAGGTTCCGATCCGCTGAGGGGAGCGCTTGTGTTTTTTGCCCCGAAAGCGGTGCGAGGCTGCCAAGCGTTAGCCGGCCGCAGCGCTGAAATGTCGTCTTAAGGCCCGGTGGAGACGCTTGCCAAAACAGGCCCTCAGCGCCAGGCCTATGAGCGCCCCGGCGGCCGTGCACGCAAGTATGACCATCACGGCGGCGGCGGCGACCATCACCGCCAGCAGCGCTACACCAGCCAGGTTGTCGGGGGTTTCCTTGAGGTCCTCTCTTAGCACGGTAATGAAGCGGCCCACCATGAAGATCAGACCGAATGCCACCGTGAGGAATATGGGCAATTGGATGAGGAGCCGTTCGGCGATCCCGCCGAAGTCGCTGGTAGCGATTGCAGTCTTGCGCCGCGCAGCGCGGAGGAGATTCTCTCGGGCCATGTCTTCTCTCCTGTTCTCGCTTTAAACGTTAAGAAGAGTATAGGGCCTTAAATACCGAATACAAGAGCTATTTTGTAAGAATAGAAAGAATACGTGCGTAAAATACCAACCGCGCCCAAGCGCCGCAACACCTCTAAGCAGTGGAGGTACCCGGGATTTTGCAAAATGCCAAAAAGGGGCTACTGCGGAAGATCGCCGCGGGGCTTGCCCTGGGTGATCTCATCGAAGGCGTCCTTGATCTGGCGCTTCAAGGATGCCTCGCCAACCCATTCGCTCACGGCGCTGGGCAACTGGACCGACGCCTGCAGATCCTCCACCTTCTTGCCCTGGTCGACACCCGCCTTCACCGACTTGTAGAGCTCGGCCATGAACTGGGCCTGGCCGGACAGCAACTCGCGGCCACCGGGCAGGCCGTGGCCGGGAAGCACGAACTTCACCTTGAGCTTCTCGGCGGAATGGAGCACCGTGGGCCAGTTCCCGATGTTGGCGTCCATGGTGGCGTTGTACGGCCCGTTCACCGCTGCGTCGCCGGTGCACAGAACCTGCTCTTTCGGGAGGTAGACGAAGCCGTCACCGCGTGTGTGGGCCCAGCCGTAGTGCCGGAACTCCACCTTGCGCGAGCCATCATTGAGCACGTACGTGGGCTCGTTGATGTCCTGCTTGGGAGGCTCCGGGCCATCGCGATTGAGCTCGGCCACGTCCGGACGGGTTTTCGCGGCGGCCAGCCAGCGCGCGGGCTCTAGGCGTTTTAGTTCGTCGCCCACCTGCTTGAAGGCGAGAGTGGTGGCGCCTGCCATGGTCCAGACCGGGTTTCCGTAGAGGTGATCGCCATGGTGGTGCGTGTCGAAGACGTACTTCACCGGCTTGGACGTGAGGCGCTTGGCATCGGCCATGGCGCCGCGCGCGCCGCTCGGATAGTTGGCATCCACCACGATCAGATAGTCCTTCATCTCGATGATGACGTTATTGCAGTGGCCCTGTTCCATATCGCCCTCGCGGAACCAGACTCCCGGGGCGATGATGCGGATGGTTTCGGGATTGGCGTCGGAGCGCGACACCAACAGCGCAATGGCGCCGAGCGCGGTGAACCCAAGTAATATCAGTGCGCGAAGCCGTCTCATGGCGCACCTCCTTCCGGACTACTGTACAACGGATTGGGAGCGAAGTGTATCCCTTTGGCGGCCTGGTTTGGGGGCGTTGCCGTCACGGCGGATCGTCGCTGGAAGGCTCTGGCCGGTACAGTGTTCCGCGGGAGACCATTCACGTCGGGTTGACTCGATGAAGGCTACTCCGAGTACCAGCGGAGGCCGACGAACGCGGAGGCCATGGTGCTTCTCACGAAGAACTCGGCCTGGGTGGAGGTTTTGAAGTGAAATGCCTTGGCGCCGAGCCTGAGCTCGAAATGGCCGAACCGGAGGTTGGCCGATGCATCCGCATCCCAGATGTCAGTGTGGTGGGGGATGGCGAAGCCCGAAGCATTGGCTTCCAGGCGGAAATTGCGGGAGACCCACTCGGTGGCGCCCAGTCCCAGAGTCGGCGAAAAGAAGGCACGGGTACCCTCTCCGGCATAGCTGAGCGGATTGCCGGAAGAGTCGACCAGGGGGGCGCCGGTACTATCCACCAGCGGCAGCAACGGCATATCGAAGACCGTCCGGACTGATGTGTATTGAACCTGCCAAAGCGTCTTCAGCCGGAATCTGCGGCTCTCCACGGGATAGGGCCA
>JAIQFL010000123.1 GCA_020073365.1 Terriglobia bacterium
CCACGCGGACATCCATCCGGCCGGCCTAGATCTTGGTGAGGTCCAGAAGCTCGTTGATCAGATCCAGCAGCCGCTTGCTGGAGGCAATGATGTTCCCCAGGTAGCGGCGCCGCTTTTCATCAATCGACTCCGGCGAGTCCTTGATCGTTTCCTCGAGCACTTCCGCGAACCCTATGATGGAGTTGAGCGGCGTGCGCAATTCGTGCGAGACGTTGGCCACGAAACCCATCTGGGCCTCGGCGAACTGGCGCGAGCGTCGGGTGTGGAACACGAGAGCAGCACCTGCCGCGAGGATTAAGCCGTTCACCAGGGCCGCTACCGCGAAGTTGCGCCGGCGCGACGCGGACACCACCGCTTCGAGCGCACCGGGATGAGGACACTCCCAGCGCCACGCCCGTCATAATGATGCCGGCGCAAGTGATGATCGCGGCCGAGGCCACCGGAAGATACCGAAACGCCAGGTTGGTCGCGCTCTTCTTGCTATCCGGCAGCAGGTGCTTGGCGTACAGCACCACCAGGCCGATCCCGCTCAGGACCACCGCCAGCCCGAGGCTGAATGCGAGCAGCAGTGTGAGGCCCAGGGCAATGCGGCCCAGCGCCACAGAACTGAGCAGCAGTACCAGCGCGGAGGGACACGGAACCAGGCCGCCGCTCGCTCCCAGAGCGACCAGGCTGGCCATGCTGATATCTCCCTCGGGCACATGGCTGTGGACGTGGCCATCGCCGTGATCGTGAGTCAAAGCGCCGTGCTCATGACTGTGACCGTGTTCGTGATCATGAGTGTGCCCGTCGTGGTGGTGACGGTGGCCGGCGTTCCCATGACCCAGCGCCGACCGGATGCGCCGGTAGAACAGCGCGCCGCCGATCCACACGATCGAGAGCCCGGAAATCGCGCCCAGCACCGGATAGATCGTTTCCGGCAGCACGTATTGCGACAGGAAGAGCGTCGTCAGGCCCAGGAAGAAAACGCTGATGGTGTGGGTGAACGTCACCATGGCGCCGAGAAAGATGGCGTGCCTCGGGGTTCCGCGGCTCCCCACCAGGTAGGCCGCGACGATGGTCTTGCCGTGACCCGGCGAGAGCGCGTGAATTGCGCCCAGCCCGAACGCCACCAGCATTCCTACGATCATCATGCCCCAACCGATTTCACCCTGGTGCAGCAGGCGCGAGAGGAAATCGCCGCGCACCACCATGCCGGGCGCGCTCTGTCCCGGTTGCGCGGAGGCCGGTGCGGGAGGGGGAACCGGTTCGGCTGGCGGGGGGAAAGATACTCCCTTACGGTCGTGGCTCGGTTCGGGAACGAGGTGGCTCGAATCGGGAACGGCGTGGCTCGGGTCGGAGCTGGGCCCGGAGGGCACCCCGTCAGCAAGCGGTCTCACGGCGCGTGTTTCGCTAACTACGGGAGCCGTGGAGTGCCACTCTACGGAAGCGCGCAGATCCTGAGGCGGCGCGAGCAACGGGTCCTGCGGATAGGCGGTGAGCGCCTGGCTGCGGTCTGCGGCGCTGGGCGATGCTTTGTCGATGGCTGCATCCTGCCCGGCCAACGTCACGACCTCCTTCCAACCGGCGCGGTCGGGGAAGTTGCGGTCCTCGTAGCGCAGGCTTCCGGGCGCCGCATCCACATGCAGATCGGCAGTCACGCGCAGAACCGGCATGCCTCCGGCGCCCTTGTCCATGGCCACGCTGGCGCGCTCGAACTGTGGGGAGGCCGTGCGGCCGTCGATCTCGATTTTGAGGTTCCGGCTCCACTCACGCGCCTGTGCGGTAGCCTGGCGTTCGATCTCTTCGCGGGGACTCGCGGCATCCAACTTCCACTGCTGGAGCAGTTGGAAAGTGGGAATTTCGGCGAGATCGAGCACGTACCGGATCTCTACTCCGCGCCCGGTCACTTCGAGGCGGCTGTAGTGGCTGACGCTGAAGTTGCCCATGGGGTGGGCCCAGAGCGAAACCGTAACCAGAAAGACCGGCAGCGGGAGACGATGTTTCATTACAATGGTCCTTACGAATTCTACGGCGGCTTCGGATTTGCGCGGCCGCATTTGACGACTATGAAACGGGTCATTACCGCGCAGGACGTGCCCGCCGCCGGCGAACTACGCATCCCAGTTGGGACTATTATCACACCGTCGGCTCGCGAGGTGGCAGCGACCCGCGGCGTGCCCATTCTGGAGTTGCCGGAAGATCAGCTTTCCGCGCTGGCGCCGCCGGACAAGACCATCGCCATCGGCGCGGACCACGGCGGCTTCGCCCTCAAGGAGGCGCTCAAGCCGCTGCTCGAAGGTCTGGGCCTCACGGCGCGCGACGTGGGCGTCTATGACGAAAAGCCGGCGGACTATCCCGACCTGGCCCGCAAAGTCGCGGAACTGGTGGCAGCGGGAACCGCCTCGCGGGGCGTGGCGATCGATGGCGCGGGCATTGGTTCTTCCATCGCGGCCAACAAGGTTCCGGGTATCCGGGCGGCCCTGTGCTATGATAGAGCTTCCGCCCGAAATAGCCGTGAACACAATGATTCTAATGTACTTACTCTAGGCGCCAGGCTGCTCACCCAGACCCAGGCGGAAGACGTATTACGTACCTGGCTGGGGACGCCGTTCGCCGGCGGGCGGCACCAGGCGCGGGTGCAAAAGATTCTGGACATCGAGCAGCACTACCTGAAGAAGGCCTCCTCGTGACGGAAGCGGAACTGGATCGTTTAGTCGCTCAAATCGGTGAAGAGCTCCTGGCGCGCGTGGGCGATGGCAGTCCCAGCGGACCCGTGGCTGTGGCGCCGAAGAAAGGCGAAGGTCTCAATCTGCCGGACCAGGTGTGCCCGGGCTGCGTCCAGCGCTGTCCGCAGACCTGCGCGCGTAACACCAAGGAGATTATCGCCGCGGGCGCCGACCGGGTTTCGGCCAGCGAGCGGCTCACCAAAGTGGACCCGACCATCGCGGCGCTGATCGACCACACCATCCTCAAACCGGAAGCCACGCGCGCGGACGTGACGAAAGTCTGCCGCGAGGCGCGCCAGTACAACTTCGCCAGCGTATGCGTGAATCCCTATTGGGTGCCGCTGGTGCGCGCGGAGCTAACCGGTTCGCCGGTCAAAGTCTGCACGGTGGTGGGGTTCCCGCTGGGCGCCACCAGCACCGAGGCCAAAGTGGCGGAGGCCGCCGCGGCATTGCGCGCGGGCGCGCAGGAGGTCGACATGGTGATCAACGTGGGCGCGTTGCGCTCGGGCGATCATGAGGCCGTCAAGCTGGACATTCAACAGGTGGTCGGGGTGTCGCACGAAGCCAAGGCCATCGTGAAGGTGATCCTGGAGACGGCGCTGCTCGACGACAACCAGAAGGCGGTGGCCTGCACGCTGGCGAAACTGGCCGGCGCCGATTTCGTCAAGACTTCTACGGGCTTCGGTCCGTCCGGCGCGACGGCGCACGATATCGCTCTCATGCGCAGCGTGGTGGGGCCGGAGATGGGGGTGAAGGCTTCCGGCGGCATACGCACGCTGGCGGACGTGCAAACCATGAAGGCCGCGGGCGCTTCGCGGATCGGGGCGAGCGCCAGCGTGAAGATTGTCGAGGCTACTGCGGCGTAGTAGCGCGGACGATCGGTTTTTGTCGTCTGCGTTTTGGGGTTTCGAGACAACAGTATGCAAGCTACGCGAAAAGCCACCGTCCGTTTCCGCGAGAGATCCGAGCTGCTGGACTTCCTTCTGGAAGTGTCCGCGGCCACCGCGCTCACACTGGACTTGGACCAACTTCTCGCCAATGTGGGAGATATCGTACAGAAGGTGCTGCCCTACGATCTGTTTGCTATCCTGCTGTTTCATGAGAAGCGGCAGGATCTGCGCATCCGATACGGCGTGGGACACCGCGAAGAGGTGGTCCGCAATCTCTCGATTGCCCTGGGTGAAGGAGTGACTGGAACGGCGGCGTCACGGCGCGAACCGGTGCTGGTGGGCGACGTGCGCAACGATCCGCGATACCTGAACACCGTGGATGCCGTGAGGACCGAACTGGCGGTTCCCATGACCGCCCGAGGCAAGCTGGTGGGCGTGATCGACCTGCAATCCACGCGCGTCAACGCGTATACGGAATACGACCGCGCGCTGCTGCGCCTGATCGCCGGGCGAGTCAGCATCGCCATCGATAACGCGCGGCTGTACCGGCGTGCCGAACGGCAGTACCGGACGCTCAAGACGCTGGCGCATATCTCGCGCGAGTTCTCCTCCATCCTCGACCTGAACGAACTGTTGACCAAGATTGCCAGCACCATGCGCGAGCTGATCAATTACGACGCTTTCAGCATCCTGTTGGTGGACCATGACGCCAAGGCTTTGCGTCACCTCTTCAGCATTCGCTACGACCAGCGGGTGAATATCGACAACGTTCCGATGGGGAAGGGCATCACCGGCGCGGCGGCGGAATCGCGCGACGTGGTGCGCGTGAACGATACGGCCAAGGACCCGCGCTACATCTGTTCGCACCCGGATATCCGTTCGGAAGTAGCCGTGCCCCTGATCGTGCAGGACCGCGTGGTGGGCGTGATGGACCTGGAGAGCAATCGCGTGGGCCATTTCACGGACGACCACGTGCGCACGCTGGGGCTGCTGGGCCCGCAGGTGGCCAGCAGCGTGGAAAACGCCAGGCTGTACCAGGAATTGGCCACGCGCGAGCGCCGTATGGAAGAGGATCTGCAGGCGGCGCGGGAACTGCAGAGGGTGCTGTTGCCGGACGCGGCGCCGGAAATCGAGGGCCTGGACGCCACTGTGCGGCTGCGGCCCGCGCGCGAGATCTCGGGCGATATCTACGACGTTTTCGAGCACCAGGACGGGCAGACGGTGATCGCGTTCGGAGACGTCAGCGGCAAGGGCGCGGCCGCGGCGCTGTATGGCAGCCTGGTGAGCGGCCTCTTGCGCACATTGTCGCCGCGGCGCCGTCGCCCGGCCGAGCTTCTGAAAGCACTGAACGAAGTGCTGATCGAGCGCAAGGTGGAGGCCCGCTATGTCACGCTGTCCGTGCTGCTGTGGGATCCGGCGACGCGCCAGATCGTGATGTCCAATGCCGGCGCGCTTCCACCGATGATTTGCCGGGGCAGCGAGATTCTGAAAGTCAGGGTGGAAGGCGTGCCGCTGGGCCTGCTGGACGCGCGCGAGTACGAAGAGGTACCGTTTCAGGCGGAGCCCGGCGACACAATCGTTCTGTACTCCGACGGGATTACGGACCATTTGAACGCAGCCGGTGCGGAGTTCGGCCGGGGACGGTTGGCGCAGGTGGTGCGCGCGCATTGCACCAGGACGGCCTGCGAGCTGACGAGTACGATTTTCCAGGAACTGGATAAGTTCTCGACCACGGCGTTTGACGATCAGACGGTGTTTGTGATGAAGGTGAGGTAAACCGGGGACAGACGGAACGTTTTCTCGTTTATGATAACCGGGACAGACGGAACGTTTTCTGCGGGGAACGTCATCCTCCCCTACAGTAGTTTCGCAGTGAGGGTGATATTGGTCTTATAGAGCTTGGAAACCGGGCATCCGGTTTTGGCATTTTGCACCGCGCGGTCGAAGGCGTCCGGGGTGGCGCCGGGGACGCGGGCTGTCAGGTCCAGGTGGCTTTCCGTGATGGCGAAACCGTCAGGCTCCTTCTCGAGAGCGATGGTACAGGTGGTGTCGATGCTTTCCGCGGTGAGACCGGCTTGCGCGAGTTGCGCGGACAATGCCATGGAAAAGCAACCGGCATGGGCCGCCGCCAGCAGTTCCTCGGGGTTGGTGCCTTTGCCATCTTCAAACCGCGTGCGGAAGGAATAGGGGGAGTTGGCGAGGACTCCACTCGCCGTCGAGACAGTGCCGCTGCCTGCTTTCAGATCGCCGCGCCATTGCGCGCTTGCC
The DNA here is from genome assembly GCA_020073365.1 of Terriglobia bacterium. Lineage (GTDB taxonomy): Bacteria > Acidobacteriota > Terriglobia > Bryobacterales > Bryobacteraceae > JAIQFL01. The sequence continues at coordinate 5,867 of JAIQFL010000123.1, forward strand.
GTTCGTTTCATAGGTTTCTCTCCTTGGGGGACTTTGTTTGGATGCGGTGGCGCTGGAAAAAGATGCGAGTGGGGCGGAGGTTGTTCAGGGCCAGACCCGCCATGCGCCGGCACGAGTGCCGGCGCTCGGGCAGGCGGTTCCGCCTGCCAACAATTCTTTCACAGCATCTTCCGGTGTGCAGACCCCGGGGTGCGGGTCCGTTCCGACCGCCCCGGTGCTGGCCTTGTCTAAGCCAGTGACGAATCCCCGCTCCAACTCGACTAGAATAGCTAGGACAGTCGGAGGCGTATGGACAAGGAACTGTTCGGCGAGTTTATGGGGACCCTGGTGCTGATCCTCATGGGAAACGGCGCGGTCGCGGGCGTCCTGTTGCGCAAATCCAAGGCGCAGGACGCCGGGTGGATCGTGATTGCCACTGGCTGGGCTCTGGGCGTGATGTGCGGCGTGTTTACCGCCATTGCCTGCGGCAGCCCCGGCCACCTCAACCCCGCCGTGACCCTCGGCGCAGCGGTCGCGTCCGGGGACTTCGGCAAGGTGGGGCCGTACGCGGCGGCTCAGATCCTGGGCGCCATGGCCGGTGCGGCCCTGGTCTGGCTGCACTACTTTCCGCACTGGCGGGAGACTCCCGAGGCCGACCGCAAGCTCGCTTGTTTCTCTACGTCCCCGGCGATTCGCCACCCCGCCGCGAATCTGCTGAGCGAGATCATCGGCACGTTCGTCCTGGTGCTGGTCGCCGGCGCCATTCTTTCGAAGGCGGTGGCTGCCAACGGGCCCGCGCCAGGGTTGACCCCGTATCTGGTGGGCAGCCTGGTCTGGGGCATCGGTCTGAGCCTGGGCGGCACCACCGGCTATGCCATCAATCCCGCGCGGGACCTGGGCCCACGGATCGCACACGCTGTCCTGCCGATCGCGAAGAAGGGCGGATCGGATTGGAGCTATGCGCCAATTCCGATTGTCGGGCCGTTGTTGGGAGGCGTGCTCGCTGGCGCGCTGATCCGCCTCGCGCATTTCTAGTAGGACAGACGATCGTCTTTCGTCGTCTGTCCGCCGGCTTTAGACATGCTTTAGCCGGCTGTTTTCGCCCGCCGCCACCAGCCTAACGCGTGCCCCGGCAATTGGTGCGTTGATACCAGGCCATCGCCTCGCACACCTCTCGAAACCGGACCTCCAGTTGCCGCACCAGATCCACCAACTGCGAGATGGGCCGCTCCTCTCCGGCTGCTTCGATTTGTTCGCAAACAAATGCCACCCGGTCTGCCGCCATCTGTTTCGAACTGCCCTTGATAGCATGCACCTCATATCGAAGCATGGCGATATCGGCCTGGGTCACGGCGCCCCGTATCTGCTCCAACCGGAGCGCAACGTCGGCCGTGAACGCTTGAATCAGTTCCGCAATGAGATCGCCTTGGATGCCGGTAAGTTCCAATAACATCTCAGGAGGCGACCAGGCAGCCCGGCGGGGAGCAGGCGGGCTGTAGGTAAGACCGTTGGCCGGAACATCCGAAGTCATAGTGCGCGTATCCTTTCGACGGAGGTGAGACACTCCAGGCCGGACGAATTAGCACCTGTCTGCCAGTCTCTCCCCTGGCGATCCGAGCCGCAATGTCCACTTTGGTTAAGGTCCAAGCAGCACACTCAACAACCGCGACACCAACAATAAAAGACCTGGGAATCTGATATGGTTGAGTTGGACCCCTACCTGTCTCGTCCGCGGCCCCGATGGGGTGTTGGCCCCTCAGTCGAAGGATCGCAAAAGGGGGCTTCCCCATGGTTACTCGCAAATTCGTGTTGTCGATGTTCCTTCCGGTTTTGGTCCTCGTCCCCGCTGCCCATGCGCAGTTCGTTCAGCAGGGTCGCAAACTGGTGGCGATTGATGCGGTCGGCAGTTCCTGTCAAGGCAGCGCTGTCGCCCTTTCCGCGGATGGGAACACCGCCATTGTGGGTGGGAACTGCGACGGCGGTGGCGGCGCGGCGTGGGTCTATGTCCGCGCGAACGGGGTATGGAGCCAGCAAGGCCCCAAGCTGGTTGGCTCCGCCGCTGTGGGTACTGCCTGGCAGGGCACTTCTGTGGCGCTGTCTGCGGACGGGAATACCGCCATAGTGGGTGGGCATATTGACAATTTCGAGACCGGAGCCGCGTGGGTATACACGCGCACAAACGGGGTGTGGACCCAGCAAGGCAGCAAACTGGTGGGCACCGGAGGAGTGGCGAATCCCGCTGAGGATCAAGGCTGGTCTGTGTCGCTATCCGCGGATGGGAACACCGCCATCGTGGGCGGGCCAGTTGACAATGGTGGGGCGGGAGCTGTATGGGTGTACGTCCGTACAAATGGCATATGGACCCAGCAAGGCGGCAAACTGGTCGGTACCGGCGGCGTGGGTGGTGCTTCGCTCCAAGGCTCTTCAGTTGCACTTTCCGCAGACGGAAACACGGCCATCGTGGGAGCGCCTAATGATCCAGTTGGAGGAGCCGCTTACATGTACATCCGCTCCAGCGGTACTTGGAGCCAGCAAGGCGGCAAACTGGTTGGCGCCGGCGCGGCGGGCTTCGCAAGCCAGGGCGGTTCAGTAGCCCTTTCCGCTGACGGAAACACGGCTGTTGTAGGTGGTCGTACGGACAACACCAACGTAGGCGCGGTGTGGGTGTATGGCCGTATCAACGGCGCGTGGAGGCAGCAAGGCGGTAAACTGATCGGTAGCGGCGCCATAGGTCATGCGATCGAAGGCACTTCTGTGGCGCTTTCCGCCGACGGGAATACGGCCATCGTGGGCGGGCCCCTGGACAATGACTCAACCGGGGCCGCGTGGGTGTACGCTCGCACGAGCATGTATTTTTCCCTTTCCGCACCGGCCGTTACAATTGCCGGCGTTCCGTTCAACTTCACCGTGACTGCGCTGAATCCAGACAACTCCATCGCGACCGGCTACACGGGCATCGTGCACTTCTCCAGTACCGACCCGATAGCCGCATTGCCGGCCGACTCGGCATTGACCAACGGAACGAGTCTGTTCGGATCACCGTTCAGCAACGGGGTCGGGATTTTCTCGGCAACCCTCAAGAATGCCATGAGCTTTACCCAAACCATAACGGCCACCGACACGGTGAATCCGTCGATCACCGGAACTTCTGATCCGATTCAGGTACAGCCGACCGTCCCCACTCACTTCTTCGTCTTCGGGCCTCCATCGGCAACGGCCGGCGTTCCGTTCACTTTCAACTACGTGCCCCTGGACCAGTTTGGTAACTTCGTTCCGCCCTACCCGGGCCGGGTGCGCTTCACCAGCAGCGACCCGACGGCCATACTACCTCCCGAGCAGACCGGTGGGGCTCCCGTTTTTGCGGCCATACTGAAGACCGTGGGGAACCAGACGATCACGGTAACAGACACGGGCAACCCCTCGATTACCGGAACCTCCAATCCGATTCTTGTGACGGGCAATCCTTCTACGAACCTGGCGCGCGGAAAGACTGCCACCCAAAGCAGCACACTTCCCGGCTATGCGGCCGGCGGCGCCGCCGCGGCGGTAGATGGCAGCACCGATGGGAACTTCTTCAACGGTTCGGTGACCCACACAAACTTCGAGACCAACCCCTGGTGGCAGGTGGATCTGGGCGCCTCCTCCACGGTCACTTCCATCGTGATCTGGAACCGTACGGATTGCTGCGGCGCCCGGCTCAACGACTATTGGGTGTTTGTCTCCGACACCCCCTTCGCGGCCACGGATACGCCCGCCACTCTACAAAACCGGCCCGGGACATGGAGCAGCCATCAAACCGCCGCGCCAAGTCCGTCCACCACGATAGCCGCCGGCAACACCCACGGCCGCTACGTACGCCTGCAACTGACGGGTGCGAACTATCTGAGCCTGGCCGAGGTACAGGTGTTGTTCAGTCCGGCGCCGGAGTGGAATCAGGCGCTGGGTAAGCCGGCCACCCAAAGCAGCACTCTTCCTGGTTACCCTACCGCAGGCGCGAACGCCGCAGTGGACGGCAACACGGACGGGAATTTCTTCGACGGTTCGGTCACCCACACCAACCTCGACACCGAACCCTGGTGGCAGGTCGATTTGGGTGCCACGACGATTATCGATTCCGTGGTGATCTATAACCGCACGGATTGCTGCGGTTCCCGGCTGGCCGACTACTACGTCTTTGCGTCCGACGTGCCCTTCAGCCCAACCGATCGAATATCCACGTTGCAAGGACGCCCGGGGACGATTTGGATCCATCAGACTGCGGCGCCCAACCCTGCCGTCGCCGTTTTCCTGGGAGCTTTCGCCCGGTATGTCCGCGTGCAGGTTCCAGGGAGCAACTATCTCAGCCTCGCCGAGGTCCAGGTGGCTGGCAGACCGAATCTGGCGCAGGGAAAGGCGGCCACGCAAAGCAGTACGCTTCCCGGCTATCCCACGGCGGGCGCCGCTGCGGCAGTTGATGGCAGTACGGATGGGAATTTCTTCGATGGTTCAGTGACCCATACAGACCTCGACCCGAACGCCTGGTGGCAGGTCGATCTGGGCGCTTCCGCGAACATCGGGCAAATCCAGGTCTGGAACCGCACGGACTGCTGTGCGTCCCGGCTGAGCGATTTTTGGATCTTTGCCTCCGATACCCCGTTCGCCCCGTCGGACACGCCATCCACGCTACAGAGCAGGCCTGCCACATGGAGCTTCCATGCGGTCGGAATTCCAGTTCCCGGTCCGGTCTTTGGTTTTGGTCCTGGCAATGTTTCAGGGCGATATGTTCGCGTGCAACTTGCGGGAACCGGTTATCTGAGCCTCGCTGAGGTCCAGGTATTTGGGCCGCCAATCCCGATCCCATAGTCTCAAACCGGCCTGGGCAGCAGATTCTTCTGCACCTTCCCCATGGCATTGCGCGGCAGCCGCTCCACCGCAATAAACTCGCGCGGCACCTTAAACGATGCCAGCTTCGCCCTGCACCGCTCCGCCAGCACCTCACCGTCGATCGCGCTCTTCAGCACCACATACGCCACCGGCACCTCGCCGCGAACGCGCTCCGGCACACCGACCACCGCGGCTTCCGCCACTTCCTCCTGTTCCTGGAGAAACTCCTCGATCTCCCGCGGGTAGATGTTGAAGCCGCCGGAAATAATCAGGTCGCTTTTGCGGCCGCACAGCGTGTAGTAGCCATCCGCGGACCGCTCCGCCAGGTCGCCCGTGCGGAACCAGCCGTCCACGAACGCGGCCCGCGTGGCCTCTTCCCGACGCCAGTAGCCGGCGAACACGTTCGGCCCTTTAAGCTGGATCTCGCCATCCACCAGATTCACCGAGACGCCAGGCAGCGGCAAACCGACGCTTCCCGGACGCCGCTCGCCCACATACGGGTTGCTCATGTTCATGAGGGTTTCGCTCATGCCGTAGCGCTCCAGAATGGTATGGCCGAACCGCGCGCGAAACTCCTCCAGCACCTGGGCCGCCAGCGGCGCCGAACCCGACACGAACAGCCGCATGAAGCCGCCGATCTCCCGCGCCTGGTCCTCTGGAATATCCAGAAGCCGGACATAGATGGTGGGAACGCCGAAGAACAGCGTCGGGCGGAAGTCGAGGAACGTGGCCGCGGCCCTGGGATGCTCGAACCGCGCCAGGAGACGCATGCGGCAACCCGAGATGAGCCAGCAATGCAGACCGTTTCCCAGCGCGTGGACGTGGAACAAGGGCAGCCCCAGCAGCAGACGGTCGGCGCTCGAGATCTGCCAGCAGGTCAGCAAATTCAGGGCGTTGGCTGCGAAGTTGTGGTGCGTGAGCACCGCGCCCTTCGAGGCCCCCGTGGTGCCTGAGGTATAGATGATGCCCGCGGGCGCATCGCCATCCAGCACCGCGTCCGGACGATCGGCCGGCAGCGAGTCTGCTTCCGCGGTCAACTCCGACGGCCTCCAGATCGGAATGGCGCGCTCGAATCCGGCTTCGGGCGCGATGGCTTCCGGGGCTAGGCCTTCGGGCAGCGTGGCGTCCGACACCAGGGCCGACGGCTCGGCATCGTTGAGGATGTGGGCCATCTCCCGGTCGCGGTAAAGGATGTTGATCGGCACGAAAATCACGCCCAGTTTGACGCACGCCAGGTAGATATCGATCATCTCGACCGAGTTGGCCAGGTACACACATAACCGGTCGCCGGCCCGCAAACCGCGCTGTGCGAACAGGCGCGCAAGCCGGTTGCTGCGCGCGTCGATCTCGCCGAAGGTGAACGTCCGGCCTTCGAATTCCAGCGCCACCCGATCGCGCCGGCCGATGAACGACAGATCGAACAGGCTGGCCAGGTTCACAGCGGAAGCTCCTTCCCCGTAGTCTCCTCACCCCAGGGCAGCAGCGCGATGCCCGCCAGAAACGCCACCGAAGTCAGCGCCACCGGCGTCCCGATGGTATGCATCCGCGCCACTCCGGCGCCCACCAGGAAGGTGATGCCGGCGGCGATGAACCTGCCGAACGAGGTGGCGAAGGCAAAGGCGCTGCCCCGGCACTCGGTGCGATACTGCTCCGGCAGCCACAGCGTGTACACGGCGAAGTTCGCGCCCCCCACGCCCAGGAAGAAGAGGCAGAGCATGAACCAGGCGAGCGCGTGTTCGCTCAGATAGAACACGTACCCGAAGCCCACTCCGATGAACACGAACATCAACAGGAAATAGAAGCCGAGCGAGCCCCTGCGGCCGAACCGGTCGGCGACCACAGGCAGCAGCAGGCAGCCCAGGATGGTCCCACTGGCCAGCAGCATGGTGGCGTACGAGGCCATGCGGGAAGCCTCGGCCGCGGTGAATCCGTCGCGCGTGGCCAGGTACGTCACCGACGATGGCACGTAGACCGAGCCAGCCCACAAGCCCACCATGGAGACCAGCAGCAGCGTGGCATTCACCGCCGTGCGCCTGCGATACTCGGGGGAGAACAGGGCCCCAAAGGCATCCCGCGCCCTCCATTTGCGGTCGAGCTGGTGAAGGCGATGCTGCCACCGTTCCGGTTCGCTCACCCCGTAGCGAATGAAAGCCACGAGCAATGCCGGCGTCCCACCGGCGGCGAACACGGCCCGCCATCCGTAGCGCGACCCGATCGCGTAATTCACGATGGCCGCCAGGAAGACTCCGAAATAGTAGCCCGTATGCATCCAGGCCGCGCCCTCCTTGCGCCGCGCCTCGGGCCACTCTTCCGCAACGAACACGCCGCCCAGCGTCCATTCCCCGCCGATGCCGGCGCCCGCCAGGAACCGGAAGAGCGCCAGTTGCCACACCCCCGCCGCCACCGATCCCAGAAACGTGAAGAGCGAGTAACAAAGGATGGTCAGCACCAGCGTGCGGACGCGGCCGAAGCGGTCCGCGACGGGTCCCCACAAGAAGGCAAATCCCCACCCCACCAGAAAGATCGCGAAAAGGACGCCGCCGTAGTAGCCGATATTGGCCTGATCGGCTGCGACGCCCGATCGCGGCAGCAAATCGCGCAGCGCCGGCACCAGCACCAGCGCATAGATGAAGGAATCCATACCGTCCAGTGCCCACCCCGCCCACGCCGCCCAAAACCCGCGAACCTGGTTCGGTGTAAGGGGGTTCATTGTGGGGCCAGCCCAGTGGGACAGACGATCGTTTTTCGTCGTCTGTCGCCCGGCTCTAGCCGGCTCTGCAACTGAGCTATTCGCCGGCGAGCGGGCTGACAGACGACAAAACCCGATCGTCTGTCCCACTCCCCACCCCGCCTCACGGGCGCCCCGGGCCGTACAACACCCGACCGGGCCGCTCGCTCGTCACCGCGTCGTTGTGTAGCACCAACTTCCCGTTCACAACCACGTCGCGCACGCCCACGGAATACTGGTGGGGCTTGTCGTATTGCGCGCGGTCGGCAATCCTGGCCGGGTCGAACACCACCACGTCGGCCTTCATCCCGGGCCGCACCAACCCACGATCCCAGAGTTTCAGCCGCTCAGCCGGGTATCCCGACATCCGGCGCACCGCGTCTTCCAGCGTCAGCACGTGCTTCTCGCGCACGTAGACGCCCAGCACCCGGGCAAACGTGCCATAACTCCTGGGATGCGGCGAGGCCTGGCCAAACACAGGGATTTCGCCGTCGGAGGCGATCATGGTGTAGGGCGACCGCATGATGCGCAGTACGTCGTCCTCCTGGATGGCGTGATAGATGGCCGAGCAGCCGCCTTTCGACTGCAACTCGATGGCGGTTTCGGCGGCGTTCTCCATGGTCGGTTCCACGCCGCGGGCCCGCGTCACCTCGGCGAGGTTCTTGCCGGCCAGGCTGCCGTCAAACGAGCAACTGACCAGCGACACATTCTTAGGATCGCCGGCGCCGCGGTCGAGCTTGAGGTTCTGGACGATGGTGGCCTTGATGCGTGCGCGTTCCGCGGGCGCAGCCAGCCGCTCGGCCGTAGCCTTCTGTCCGCCTTCCAACGACCACTGGGGGAAGAGCGCCGCAATTCCGGTGCTCGATGCCGTGTAGGGATATTGATCGATGGTGACATCCACGCCCCGGGCCCGCGCCTCCTCCACCAGCTTGAGCGATTCCACGCTCTGGCCCCAGTTGGGCTGGCCGATGATCTTGTGATGCGTAATCTGTGTGGGCAGTCCGCCCTCTTCGCCGATGCGGATGGTCTCGCGCACGCTGTCGAGCACGTGGCTCGCTTCCTCGCGCATATGCGAGATGTGAATGCCCCCCATACGCCCCACCACTTTGGCGATTTCAATCACCTCCTCGGTGGGCGTGAAGTTGCCGGGCACGTAGAACAGGCCCGTCGAAAGTCCGAACGCGCCGTCCCGCATGGCCTGCGCGGCCAGGTCCTTCATCTTGCCGATCTCCTCGGGCATGGCCTTCCGGTTCACCAGCCCGATGACTTGCTGGCGGATGGTTCCCTGGCCGACGAAGGTCGCGAAATTGATGGAGATCGGTGTTTGGCGCACGCGGTCGAGGAACGGCGCGAGCGGCAGCGGGGAACTGCCGTCCGGGCCTTCGATGATGGTGGTGACGCCTTCCCTCAGATAGTTCTCCGCCGTCGGCACGTTGAATATTCCGCGCCGTCCGTGCGAATGGATGTCGATGAAGCCCGGAGCCACCACCAGCCCGCGGGCATCGATGCGCACTGTCGCCGCTGCGTCTCCAAGCGGACCGACAGCGGCGATGATATCGCCCCGGATGGCCACGTCGGCGTAGTACCACGAGTTGCCGGAGCCGTCCACCACCCGGGCCCCCGTGATCAACAGGTCGAATGGGTTCGCCTGGCCGAATAGAAGAGCGCTCGAAACCAGCGGAACAAGACAGAGAGCCGCACGCATGGCGGCTATTGTACATCGTGGGGCAGCCGGAACGCGGGAGCGCGCTATCGCAGCCCGCGACCGGGGCCCTCGACCGGTCCGCTATAGAAACTGATCGAACGGGATCTCGATGCCGGGCAACAAGTCGCTGTGGATCGCTTTCTTCTCGCACACGGCCACATCCACGCCGGGCTTGTAGACGTAGGCGTCCCGCGTCTCCGGATAGATCAGCCAGACCTCCTGGGCGCCATGACGAAGAAACAGCCGGACCTTCTTGGCTAGCTTAGCCGCCCGATCCTCGGCGGAAACCACCTCGAACACCAGTAACGGCGCACCTTCGTAATACTTGCCCCTTGGCTGGTTTGGATAAGTGACGCTCACATCCGGCCGTAGCCAGGAGCGAGGATCGCCGGTCAACAGGTACCCCATCTCCATGTGTACCTTACCCAGCTCAACAGTGGGTTGAGCCTGGCGCAAGTGCTCCAGCGCGGCATACAGCAGCCGGGACAGGTCCTCGGCACTCTCCATGTGCGAGCATTCTGGCGGTGGCATCTGAACGAGTTCTCCTTCCAGAAGTTCGGTCTCCTCCGGTCCATCGGGCAGGCCCTCGAACTCCTCCAACGTCATCGGTGTGGTTGCAACCGTGCCCATAACACTCATCATACGACCTTTCAAGCGTTGAGATCCGATTTGGTCTCGGATCTGCCCTCACGGGATTACTTCGAGATCGGGATGGTGGCTTGAATGTTGTCGGCGTCGGCAGTCACGATTTCAATGTCGTCCGCCGCACCCAAGGTGACGCCCGAGGGAATAGTGACATTCAACTGATACAACCCACCTAGCGTAGGAGCCAAACCGGCGAATACGACCTTCGCCTGCATCCCGTCGATGTAGACGAAGAGGTTCGCAATATCCGCTACCGTGCTCAGGGGATTACTCGGTGCGGCCGAACCGGCAGCCACTGCCGGCGTCACGGCGCCAAGACCGGTCAGAAAGATCTGCACTGTCTCGCCCACTTTGGCAGGACTGGCGGTAGATACCAGGCTGAAATCGGTGTGCAGAATCGCGCCGTTACCGAGTCCACCCGATGGTACGGTGAAAATGCCGGGCGAAGTCGCGCCGCTATACTCCGTTGCAATATTGGAGTTGGTTCCGTTATTGGTCACCTGGAAATTGAGATACGAGCCGTCGGACGGGGCATTATAAGGAATGACGGCTGAAATCAAGGTAGGGCTTACGAAATAAATCGGCGCCTGCGCGGTCACGGTCTTCTGGCTGGTGAAGTCCACCCAGGACAAGTTCACTGACACGTTTCCTAAACTAGTCGGAAATGGCAACCCGGGAGTAGTGAGGGTTTGTGAAGCCAGACCCGTTCCATAAAGAGAGACAACTTCTCCGGGCACCACTTGCGCGGTGAAGGGAACATTGTTGGCCGCATTCACAATTCCCTGCGGGTTGAGGAACACTCCGGTACCGCTCAGCGGGGGAGTTTTGGCATATATCGCCAACTGATAGTTGGTGCCGTCTCCCGATCCGATGACGATGTTGCCACCGGCGCCCGCCACGAACTGGGAGTAGCCGGGGCTGGGGGCGGTGCCGTCGGCATTCAGCGTGAAGGTGCCGCTGGTGGTGAAGTCATAGGATCCGTAAAACTCCCAATTGGTGCGCTGGTGTGCGATCTCAGTAGAGATACTGTTGATCTCGTTGGCCGCACCCTGCGAGCCGTATAATCCATCGGCCTGCGTGCCAGCGGCATAGTTCTCCAGAAAAGCAGTGAAGTAGAGTCCATTGAGGGCGCTCGCCGCATTCCCGGAAAGGGCCTTGACGCCCAGAATCATGTCATAGGCGGTGGCTCCGCCGGCTATAAAGAAGTTGCCGTCCGACGAAACATAAAGCACCTTGTTTCCGACGAGCAACTGGCTGGCGACAGGCGGGGCGCCAGTGGGAACGGGTATGTTGAGCGTGCCGCTGCCATTGGCCGCGACGGTGTACGTCACGCCGGGACTGGTCTGCGACGTTGCCACGTTCTTGAGGTTTAAGGCGGTTCCCTTGATGGCGAAATCGCCGAATTTGCCGTCGCCGGTGGCGGTGGCGGGAAAGAAGGTGTTGCGAGTCAGGGTGAAGTCTGCGTTCTGAAACTCCAGGCTGGAGAGAAAATACTTCCCGTTCAGGGTCGAGTTGGATGCCGCGGTACTTACCGGAATGGCAACGAAGAGATCCGTGTAATTGGTGTCCGTGCTGCTGGCCGTCAGCACGCCGGTCCCGATCCCTCCGTACAGCGTTGTACCGTTCGCGACCGTTGGGTCGAACGGGTTGGTCATGGCAAAGATGGCTCCTGACAGCACGGTATACTTCCCGGAGGTGAGGAACGGGAGCGCGTGGTCGGCCGTGTCATGGAAGACCCCCTGACCAGTGACCGTGAATCCCCCCTTACCGTCGAACGTAAGGGTTCCCGAGAAGCTCACGGGGTTATCCTGCGGGTTGTTCATGTCGACGTTGGCTCCGAGATAGCGGACGTAGTAAGCGCCCTGGAGCGAGGCGTTGCTCGGAAGTTGGGCCGCCGCGGGGCGAACCAGCCAGATCGTACCGGCGAGGAGAACGGTAACAAGGAAAAGCCTTTGGCGTAGCATACAGGCATCATACCAACGGGGGTTGGGGGTTGGGGACCTCGCTCATTCAAGCCCGTGCGAAAAATTGCCGCTACCGGGGCGAATGGGTTAGACTCGCTTCTATCGCGGGCGATGCGCTCGGGAGATGGCGCGCAGATGCCAACGTTCGGTCGCTATCGGATTCTGGAAAAACTAGGGGAAGGGGGGATGGGGAAGGTCTTCCTGGCTGAAGACACGATCCTTGAACGAAGAGTCGCGATCAAGGTCATTTCCAATGCAGAGGTGGATGATCCGCAGAGATCCTCGTTCCTGAGGAACCGATTTCTCCAGGAAGCTCGCGTGATCGCGCGGTTGAGCCACCCGTCGGTTGTCTCGATCCACGACATCGGCGAGCAGGAGGGCAACGCTTATATCGTAATGGAGTATGTGGAGGGCCAAAACCTGGCGGCGCTGGCTCGGATGCGCCATATCGGGCACCAGCAATTGATCCGCATTATCAAAGAGACCGCGGCCGGGCTGGATTATGCGCATGGCATGCATGTGGTCCATCGGGACATCAAGCCGGCGAACCTGCTGATCGACCGGAGCGGGTCCGTGAAGATCGCGGATTTCGGGATCGCTAAGCTGGCCAGTTCGACTCTGACAGCAGCATCCGGTGTCGTGGTCGGAACCGTTGACTATATGGCCCCGGAACAACTTCGCAACGAGCCGCTGGATGGCCGTTGCGATCAATACTCCATGGCTGCGCTCGCATACTGGCTATTGACTGGACGCCCACCCTTCGAAGCGGACTCATTCGCGGCGCTGGCATACCAGATTTGCAACAAGCCGCCGCAACCGCCCCACCTGCTGCGAACCGACCTGCCCGCCGCGATGGCCCCGGTTTTCGCGACGGCGCTGGCCAAGAACCCTGATGATCGATACCCGACGTGCGCCGCGTTTGCAGCAGCATTGGATGCCGCTCTTCAAAACCAGGTTGACATCCCCACGGAAACTATTGAATTGCCGCCGGGTGTGGCTGCCGGTTGCAGCGCGGCGACGCCCGTCCACCTGCTCTCTCCGCCAGAAGAACCGGAGCGGAGCCACGTCTGGCTCATGGTTACAGCGGCGCTGGCCATGAGCGGACTGGCGGCGGTGATGGCGCTTCACAGCTTTAGCGGGAGCCCCTCCGCAACCGCCCCGAAACAGGCGGCCCCGCCCGCTTCGGAAACCATGACGCCGCCCCCGCAGACCTTGCCCCAGAGCTTGCCGAAGGCCGACCCTTCGAAGGCCGCGGTTAAGCCAGTTCCAAAACCCGCCGCCAAAACCGCTGCGGGACCCACGGCTCCAAAACCCCCGGCGCCACCCGCGGCGACCGAGGGCTGAATCGTGTGGGCCGGCGAGTTGGAGAATGGCCAGGAAATTGACCTGGGAGCCAGTTCCACCATTGGGTCCGTCTCCGGCAGCCTCCCCGGCGTGCCTGTCACCGTGGAAGTGCATCCCAGCAGCGTGCGAATCGTTACGCCCCCCGGACCGCAGAACCAATGGCGTCACCTGGTGCTGCACAACGACGGACAGAAACAGGTGGTGATCGTAGTAAGATGGTCCACGGTCCGGAGGTGAGGACGTGAGGGTCGTTCTGGGCTTGTGGTTGGCCATGTGCGCACTGGGGACCCTCAAGGCACAGGATGCCGTCCAGCCGCACCTGGATGCGGCGCGAAGAGCACGCAACCTGAAGCAGTACGTGGATGCGGAGCGCGAAGGCACGGCCGCCGTTCAAGAGGCCGAGAGACTCGGTTCCAGTACGGAAGTCCTCCACGGCGCCCTGGCCGACCTGGCGCTGACTTACTATAACCAGCGAAAATATGCGGAGGCCGAGTCGCTCTGGGGCCGAGCCGCCGAGGTCGGAGAGGCCGCCAATATCGCTGCCAGTGCGCAGTCGTGGGATTGGAATCATGTGGGCATGGTTCGGCGTGCACAAAACAAAACGGCCGATGCGGTGCCGGCATTTCAGCGCGCCCTGGAACTCGCCGAAAACGCGCTTGGCCCCGACCATCCCGACCTTGCCAACATCCTGCTCAGTCTCGGTTATGCGCAACTGGCCTTACAAAAACACGATCAGGCGGAGGCGTCGCTGCGACGCGCGTTGAAGATTCAGGACCGGCTGACCGGCAGGGATCGATCGAGAACCGCCGAGACCATGTTCCAACTCGCTCTGGTATTGAATACCCAAGCGAAGTATGAAGAATCCGAGCAGTTTTTTCAGGGATCTCTCAAAATCTGGGAGGCCGTCTCGGGACTCAATGACGCTTCTGTCGCCAGAGTCCTGACTGAGTATGGCGACTTTCTGCGCCATCGGGGCAGGAGCGCCGAGGCGGAACTCGTGCTGCGCCGTGCGCTTGCCATCGACGAGAAGGCGCTGCCGGATCACGTCTTCCTCTCGACGATTCTCAACGACCTGGCGCTGGCCGTTGAGTTTCAGAGCAAGTACGAGGAGGCCGAGAGTCTTTTTCTGCGAGCGCTCGATATCGCAGAAAAACGGGCCGGCTCGGAGGGCGTTGCGGCATCGCGGATCTTGGGTAATCTGGCTGCGCTGTATCGCGGCCGCGGCCGGCTCCCCGAAGCCGAAAAGATGGCATTCCGCGCGCTCGCCCTACGTGAGAAGACCCTAGGGAAGGAGAATATCAACATCGTCTACGAATTGTACGATTTGGCGGATATTTACAGCGCGGAAAAACGCTATGACGATGCCGCGCCCCTCTTGCAACGCGCCCTCGATATTCAAGAGAAGGCCCTGGGCTCCGACCACCCCGATGTCACCAACGCCTTTCTCCGTCTCGGCGCCAATCTGCGATCCCGGCAGCGTATCGCAGAAGCCGAGTTGTTGTACCGCAAGCCGCTGGACATCGCAGAAAAACGGTACGGCCCCAAAGACCTCCACACGGCCAATGCGCTCATCGCCCTCGTGAGCTTCTTCGAATCGCAGTCGCGGTTCATTGATTCCGAGCCACTATACCGGCGGGCACAGGCCATTCGCGAGGAAGCGCTCGCCTCCAAACCGGCGGAATTAAACTTGTATCGAACTCGATTTGCGGGTTTCCTTCAGGTCAAGGGCGCTTGTCGTGAAGCCGTGGAGATTCTGGAGAAAGCCATTCTGGTGCCCGAGGAAAACAAGGCCTACGACGCCCAGCGCCTCTTCCTCCTCGGCGAACTGTACCGATTACAGGGACGCTACGCCAAGGCCGAGCGGATGATCCTGAAGGCCCTCGATACAGACGTGAGTTCGGCGCCTGCCGTTAGTCGGCTCAGCCGGTTGGCCCTTATCGATTCCGCCCAGCAGCGGTACACCCAGGCTCAGTTGGAGGTGGAGCGTGCGCTCGCGTTGGTTGAGAAGGCACCCGATGCCACGCGCGCCGGCATCCTGGCGATCGCGGCCGACATCAGAAGGGATAACCGCCAATTCGTGGAGGCCGGCAGACTCTACCAGCAGGCTTTGGCCCTCCTGGAATCCTGGCCCGTCGAGACCATCGCACTGGCTCATCTGCTGGACGAGATGGGTGTTTCCGCCATGCGGCAGAATCGTCTGGTGGAAGCGGAGCCCCTGTTTCTGCGAGCCAGACGAATCTTCGAAAGGATCGTGGGAACCGAGAGCGCTCATACGGCAACCTGTCTTTGGCATCTGGCATCCCTCTACCGCGAGCAGAAACGTTTCTCCGATGCGGAGCAATTGTTCCAACGATCCATCGCCGTGCACGAGAAGACCCTGGGCGACGATGTTCCCGTTCTGGCGCCGGTGTTGCGGGACTATGCTTTAATGCTGCGCATGTTGAACCGGCCCTCCGAGAGCGCCGCGCTTGAGGCTCGGGCAAAAATCCTGGCAGACTCCGAGCGCGTGCAGGGAACGCCTGGTAGATAAATGGCATGGGATGCAGCCGTCGGGGCGCACCGGAAAACCCTGTAGAATGCGGATTCGACGCCCAGTTAACAGGCGAATAGCAGTCCTCGCTCGCCGCGCGCGAGCACCCTCTGGAGCTCCCACCCCCTAGCCCCTAACCCCCAACCCCTGCGTTACGGCAGGCGGGTTTCGCCCATCAGGTACAGGTCGATGCCGCGGGCAGCTTTGCGGCCTTCGGCGATGGCCCATACCACCAGCGATTGGCCGCGCCGCATGTCGCCGGCCGCGAAGATGCCGGGAACGGACGACATGTGGTTTTCGTTCGTGTCCACGTTGCCGCGCTTGTCGAGAGCCACGCCTAGTTGATCGACGAGGCCGTTCCGCACCGGGCCGAGAAACCCCATCGCCAGCAGCACCAGGTCCGCATCCAGGGTGAATTCGGTACCGGGCTGCGGTTCGAAGCGGGGCGCCGGGCCTACACGGATGGCGTGGAGTTGCCGGACGTTGCCGTGCTCGTCGCCGGTGAACTTCACCGTGGAGACGCTCCAATCGCGAATGCCGCCCTCTTCATGCGAGCTTTCAACCCTCAACTGCATGGGCCACAGAGGCCACGGCGTGGAGGGCGCACGCGTGTCGGGAGGCTTCGGCAACAACTCGAACTGGGTGACGGAAAGGGCGTGTTGGCGATGGCTGGTGCCCAGGCAATCGGCGCCGGTATCGCCGCCGCCGATGATCACCACGCGCTTGCCGGTGGCGAGGATGGCTTCACCCTCCGGCACGGTTTCGCCTTCGCACCGGCGGTTCTGCTGCGGCAGGAACTCCATGGCGAAATGGATGCCCTTCAGCTCGCGGCCGGGCACCTGCAAGTCGCGCGGCCATTCGGCGCCCCCCGAGAGCAGAACGGCATCGAATTCCTTGCGTAAGTCGTCTGCCGGGATGACTACCCCTACGTGCGCGTTGGTCTGGAACTTCACCCCTTCGGCGCGCATTTGCTCCAGGCGGCGGTCGATGAGGTGCTTCTCCATCTTGAAATTGGGGATGCCGTAACGCAGCAACCCGCCGATGCGGTCGTTCTTTTCGAAGACTGTGACGCTGTGGCCGGCGCGAGCCAGTTGCTGCGCGGCGGCCAGGCCGGCGGGGCCGGAGCCGACCACGGCGACTCGTTTGCCCGTACGATTTTCGGGCGGCTCGGGCTTGATGTACCCTTCCTCGAAGGCGCGGTCGACGATGGTCTTTTCGATCTGCTTGATGGTGACCGGCGGTTCGTTGATGCCCAGCACGCAGGAAGCTTCACAAGGGGCGGGACAGATGCGGCCGGTGAACTCGGGGAAGTTGTTGGTAGCGTGCAACTGGCGGATGGCTTCGCGCCACCGTCCGCGATAGACCAAGTCGTTCCAGTCGGGAATGAGGTTGGTGAGCGGACAGCCGGTGTGGCAGAAGGGGACGCCGCAATCCATGCAGCGCGCGCCTTGTGTGCGGACGCTCGATTCGGGGAAGGGCAGATAGATTTCGAACCAGTCGTGGATGCGCTCCGAGGGCAGCCGGCGAAGCGGCACTTCGCGGGTGTGCTCCAGGAAGCCGGTGGTTTTACCCATGGATTACCTCCGAGGGAGCGCTCGTAGAGAGTGCGGGGGAGGCAGGCGGAAGCGCCTGCCCCACCGGCACGAGTGCCGGCGGCACGGATGCCTTGAGCACTCGGCGGTATTCGTGCGGGAAGATCTTCACGAACTTGGGCAGCATCTGCTCCCAACTCTCCAGAATCCACTTGGCGCGGGGGCTGCCGGTCGATTCCGCGTGCCGGGAAATCAGCCGGAACAACATGTCTTCGTCGCCGGCCACGGGCTCCAGGTCTACGCCGACAGTGTTGCAGCGTTTCTCGGCGAAATCGCCTTTTTCATCCAGGACGTAGGCCAGCCCGCCGCTCATGCCGGCGGCGAAGTTGCGGCCGCACTTGCCCAGAACCACAACCAACCCGCGGGTCATGTACTCGCAGCCGTGGTCGCCCAAGCCTTCCACCACGGCCGTCGCGCCCGAGTTGCGGACGGCGAAACGCTCACCGGCCACGCCGTTGAAGTACGCCTCCCCGCTGGTGGCGCCATAGAGCGCCACGTTGCCGATCAGAATATTCTCCTCGGGAAGGAACGTGGACCTGTGCGGCGGATAGACGATGAGAGTGCCGCCGGAAAGGCCCTTGCCTACGTAGTCGTTGGCATCGCCTTCCAGTTCGAGAGTCACGCCCTTCGCCAGGAATGCGCCGAAACTCTGGCCGGCCGAGCCGGTGAACTGGAACTTGATGGTGTTATCGGGGAGGCCCGCGGAGCCGTAGCGGCGCGCGATTTCGCCCGAAAGCATGGCGCCTACGGTGCGGTGGATGTTGCGGATGGGCAGCTTGATTTCGATGGGGGTGCCGCTATCGATGGCCTCGCGGGCGTGCTCGATCAGCTTGTAGTCCAGGGACTGGCTCAAGCCGTGGTCCTGCGCCTGGATGCAGCGGCGGGCGATGCGCCGGGGCAACTGCGGACTGTAAAGGATCGCTGAAAAGTCGATGCCCTTGGCCTTCCAGTGGTCGACGGCCGAGCGGACATCGAGCATGTCGACCCGGCCCACCATTTCGTCGAAGGTGCGGATGCCCATCTGCGCCATGTAGCCGCGCACCTGTTCGGCGATGAAGAAGAAAAAGTTGATGACGTTTTCGGGCTTGCCCGCGAACTTGGCGCGCAGCACCGGGTCCTGCGTGGCGATGCCCACGGGGCAGGTGTTCAGGTGGCACTTGCGCATCATGATGCAGCCCATGGCGACCAGCGGGGCGGTGGAGAAGCCGAACTCCTCGGCGCCGAGCAGCGCGGCGATGGTGACGTCGCGACCGGTCTGCAGCTTGCCATCGGTCTGCACGCGGATGCGGCCGCGGAGGTCGTTCATCACCAGGACCTGTTGGGTTTCGGCGAGGCCGAGCTCCCAGGGAACGCCGGCGTGCTTCATGGAACTGAGCGGCGAGGCGCCGGTGCCTCCGGAATCGCCCGAGATCAACACCACGTCGGCGTGCGCTTTGGCCACGCCAGCGGCCACGGTGCCGACCCCCACCTCAGCCACCAGCTTGACCGAGATGCGCGCGCGGGGGTTGACGTTCTTGAGGTCGTAGATGAGCTGCGCCAGGTCTTCGATGGAATAGATATCGTGGTGCGGCGGCGGGGAGATCAGGCTGACGCCGGGAATGGAGTGGCGCACGCGAGCGATGGTCTCATCCACCTTGTGGCCGGGAAGTTGGCCGCCCTCGCCGGGCTTGGCGCCCTGCGCCATCTTGATCTGCAATTCGTCGGCATTCACCAGGTAGTTGGCGGTGACGCCGAAGCGCGCGGAGGCCACCTGCTTGATGGCGCTCCGGCGCTCGGTGCCAAAGCGGGCCTCGTCCTCGCCGCCTTCCCCGGTGTTGGATTTGCCGCCGATGCGGTTCATGGCAGTGGCCAGGGTCTCGTGGGCTTCCTTGGAGATGGAGCCGAAAGACATGGCGCCGGTGGCGAAGCGCTTG
Source organism: Terriglobia bacterium (assembly GCA_020073365.1). Classification (GTDB taxonomy): domain Bacteria; phylum Acidobacteriota; class Terriglobia; order Bryobacterales; family Bryobacteraceae; genus JAIQFL01. Next base: position 25,130 of record JAIQFL010000123.1, read on the forward strand.
ACGATTTCCTGGGCGGGTTCGACCTCTTCGATGGGGATGGGCTCCGAAGACGACTTGATTTCGAGGAGGCCGCGCAGGGTACAGAGTTGGCGGTTCTGCGTGTCGAGAAGGTCGGTGTACTCCTTAAAGGTCTCGGGGTTCTGCTGGCGCACGGCGTGTTGCAGTTTGGAGATCGTTTCCGGGTTGTAGAGATGGTATTCGCCGCGGGTCCGGAACTGGTAGTTGCCGCCGACGGCCAGTTCGGTGTCGAACTCGGTGAGCGGGTGGAAAGCGTAGCGGTGTTTCAGGATGGCTTCGCGGGCAAGGACATCGAGGCCCACGCCTGCAATGCGGGAAACCGTGCCGGTGAAGTAGCGGTCGATGAGGTCTTTGTTCAGGCCGAGGGCTTCGAAGACCTGGGCTCCCCGGTAGCTCTGGAGGGTGGAGATGCCCATCTTGCTGAAGGTCTTGAGGAGGCCTTTGTTGATGGAGTGGATGTAGTTGGACACCGCCCGCTTGGCTTCGTCCGGCTGGCCGAGGACCTGGGCTACCGTTTCCAGCGCGAGGTAGGGGTTGACGGCGGAGGCGCCATAGCCGATCAGGAGGGCGAAGTGCATCACTTCGCGGGGTTCGCCGGATTCGATGATCAGGGCGACTTGGGTACGGGTCTTCTCACGAACCAGGTGATTGTGAACGGCCGTGAGCGCGAGCAGGCTCGGGATGGGGGCGTAATCGGGATCGAGGCCGCGGTCGGAGAGAATCAGCAGCGTGTAGCCCGACTGGATGGCGTGGGAGGCGCGGCGGCAGAGCTGCGTCAACCCGCGCTCCAGACCCTTTTCGCCATCGGCGACCGGGAACTGCATTTCGAGCGTGGTGGCGAGGAAATCACCCTGCGAGACGCGGCGCAGCTTCTCCAGGTCGCGGTTGGTGAGGATGGGGTGCGGCAGCTTGAGGGTGTGGCAATGTTGGGGAGTCTCCTCAAGTATGTTGCGCTCCGTGCCGATATAGCTGGTGAGAGACATGACCATCTCTTCGCGGATGGGGTCAATGGGAGGATTGGTTACCTGCGCGAAGAGCTGCTTGAAGTAATTGAACAGGGGCTGCGGCTTATCGGAGAGGCACGCGAGCGGCGTATCGGTGCCCATGGAGCCGACGGGCTCTTCACCCTTTTCGGCCATGGGGCCGAGGATCATCTTGATGTCCTCGTCGGTATAGCCGAAGGCGCGCTGGCGGCAGAGGATGGTCGCGGGATCGCTGGGATGCTCGCGCGTGGGCTCGGCGAGCTGATCCAGAGTGATCTGGTTTTCCTTGATCCAGAGCTGGTAGGGATTGCGGCCGTAGAGCGAGCGCTTGAGCTCGCGGTCGGAGATGATGCGGCCTTCCACGGTATCGACCAGCAGCATTTTGCCGGGCTGGAGGCGGCCTTTGAGTTTGACGTCTTCGGGTTTGACCGGAAGCACGCCGGTCTCCGAGGCCATGATGATCAGGTCGTCACGCGTGACCAGGTAACGGGCGGGGCGCAGGCCGTTGCGGTCGAGCGTGGCGCCGATGGATCGGCCGTCGGTGAAGGCGATGGCGGCGGGGCCGTCCCAGGGCTCCATCAAAGAGGCGTGGTATTCGTAGAACGCCCGCTTCTGCGGGTTCATGTGGGGATTCTTGGCCCAGGCCTCGGGGATGAGCATCGCCATGGCGTGCGGGATGGAGCGGCCCGCCATGACCAGGAGCTCTAGCGCGTTATCGAAAGCGGCCGAATCGCTGCCGGAGGGCTGAATGATGGGGAACAGCTTCTTGATGTCGTTGCCGAACAGCGGCGAGGCCAGGATGGATTGCCGCGCGTACATCCAGTTCACGTTGCCGCGCAGCGTGTTGATTTCGCCGTTGTGGGCGATGTAGCGGTAGGGATGCGCGAGGTGCCAGGTGGGGAACGTGTTGGTGGAAAAGCGCTGGTGCACCAGGCACAACGCGCTGCGAACCTCGGGATCGCGCAATTCCGGATAAAAGTTGGCGATTTGGGGCGCGAGGAGGAGTCCTTTATATACGATGGTGCGGGCCGAGAGTGAAGGGATGTAGCAATCGGCGAGCTCGGTTTCGATGAGTTTGCGAACCACGTAGAGCTTGCGCTCCAACTGGTCTTCCGTCATGCCCTTGGCGCGGCCGACGAAGATCTGCTGGATGTAGGGCTGGGAGGCGCGGGCGACGCGGCCGATGGCCGAACCGTCGATGGGGGTGTCGCGCCAGCCGAGCACCGTGAGTCCCTCTTCGCGGACGATCCGCTCGATGATGCCTTCGCACTGCAGACGGCGGGGCGGCTCCACCGGAAGGAAGGTCATGCCGACCCCGTACTCGCCCGCGGACGGCAGGGTGAAGCCCAGAGAGGCGCACTCGCGTGCAAAGTACTGGTGTGGAATCTGGATGAGGACCCCGGCGCCGTCGCCGGTTTCCGGATCGCAGCCGCAGGCTCCGCGGTGCGTGAGGTTGATCAGAACCTGGATGCCCTTGACGATGATGTCATGGGATTTCTGGCCCTTGACGCTGGCCACAAAGCCGATACCGCAGGCATCGTGTTCGTTGCGGGGGTCGTATAGACCTTGGGATTCAGGTAGACCGCTATTCACAATCGTCACCTCGTGGTGTTGCTTAGGAAGATCCGCGCCAGGAGGGTAATCCGGTAGCGGCTTCGTGCCAAAGGGGTTCGCCTTTGTGTTAGTGTACCACCCTCTAATATTAGACAACAGGGAAATATTCGATACATAGAATTAGAAAAACTTATGGTATTCTGTAACCGTGGCATCATGGGAATTCCGGCTCTTCAGGGAGATCGCAGCGACTCGCAGCATGAGCAAGGGGGCGGCACACTGTGGAGTGAGCCAGTCGGCGGCGAGCCAGCACGTCCAGGAGGTGGAACGTAAGCTCACAGTTTCTCTGTTCGACCGTAGTAAGCGGCCCTTGGAGTTGACGGCGGCGGGCAAGCTCTACGCCGAATTCTGCCGCGAAGCGCTGCGGCGCGAAGAGGAATTCGGGCTGGAGCTGGAGGCTCTCAAGCGCGAAGTGGACGGCACGGTTCGGGTGGCGTCGATCTATTCCATCGGTCTCTCCGAGATGAGCCGTTTGCAGGAGGAGTTTTCCGTGCGATACCCGACCACCAACCTGCATGTCGAATATATGCGGCCGGACAAGATTTACGACGCGGTGCGCGAGGATACAGCGGATCTGGGACTGGTGAGCTATCCGCAGCCGAGCCGCGAAATCGCCGCGATTCCGTGGCGCGATGAGGAGATGCAGGTGGCGGTGCCGCCTTCGCATCGGCTGGCCGGGCAAGCGGAAGTGGTTCCAGCGGACCTGAACGGGGAGGACTTCATCGGGTTTGACGAAGACCTTTCGATCCGCCGCGAGCTGGACCGTTTCTTTCGCGCGAATGGAATCGAGGTGAACCTGGTGATGCACTTCGACAACATTCAGACGATTAAGGAAGCGGTGGCACTGGGGTCGGGCATCAGCATTCTGCCGGCGCGCACGATGCAGGCGGAGATCGAGCAGGGCAGACTGGTGGCGGTGCGGCTGGACGCGCCGGAGCTGGTACGGCCGGTGGGGATCGTGCATCGGAAGCGGAAGAAGTTCAACCGGGCGGCGCAAGCTTTTTTGGGATTGTTGGAAGGCAGGGGTTAGGGGCTGGGGGTTGGGGGGCGCCGGCCGCGAGGGTTTTTCATGATTTTTCGGGTTACCACGTCCGCACTCCAGGTGTCCGGAAACGGGACTGGGTTCGTTTGGCATACCGGGGGTACGTAGCGGGAGGAGGGCGAGAAGCGGTTGGGGAGGAACGTCTTGATGCCCGCATGGGAGGGTGTTAGACGGCGGGGTTACGGGGTTTGTAATCCAGATGTCCGAAAATGGGATTAGGTTCGTTTGGTATGCCGGGGGTGCGGAGCGTGAGGAGGTCGCCAACTGGATGTTAGGAACTGTCTTGGTTCCCGCCGGGGTAGGACGTTCGACGGTTTGGTAGGAGCGGCGATTCGCGAAACGTCCGGAAATGGGATTAGGTTCGTTTGGTAAGAATATACTTGACAACTCCGCCGTATTCCGGTATAGTTAAAGCATGGCAACCGAACCCACCACCCTTCAAGAAGCGGTCCTCTACTTCGCCAGTCCTGAGAATTGCCGGGAATACATGGTCCCCCGCCGTTGGGCTGATGGCGTCGCTTGCCCCAGATGCGGTAGCAAGAACGTCGCTCTTCAGACTAAGTACAATCGATGGCAATGCGCCGTCCACCACGACAAACGGCAGTTCACGCTGAAGACCGGCACGATCATGGAAGATTCTCCCCTGGGTCTGGACAAGTGGCTCGTTGCTATGTGGCTCGTTGCCAGCAATCGGAACGGCATCTCTTCATGGGAGCTTCACCGGGCGCTGAAGATTACCCAAAAGACCGCATGGTTCCTATTACACCGGGTCCGCCTTGCCATGCAGGATGAATCAGTCACCAAACTTAGCGGAGTGGTAGAAGCCGATGAATCGTACTTTGGTGGCAAGGCTGCAAATATGCATCTAGACAAGCGTACCCGGCTCAAGATGGAAGGGCACGTCCGCGCTGGCACAGACGGCAAGGCTATCGTCATGGGATTGCTTGAGCGCAACGGCAACGCCCGCGTGAAGGTTCTCCCCAACGTCCGCGCCTTCCACGTCCGTACCAACGTCATTGAAAATCACTGCTGTCCAAAACAGCCACAAAAATAGCGGCCCGTGTTGAGAACGGGGGCTTTGCTTCGCGGGAAGGAGGATTTTGAGGTTGAGGTCTATCCCTGTATGTTAGCCGCCTCCTGTCCAAAAGCGTGACCGTTCGAGTAGGACGGGGTTGGTGCTGCAAACAGTGTTGAGGCGGGCCGGCAGCCAATTCAGTGCTTTTGACCCTACCCGAGAGTCGTCCAATTCGT
>JAIQFL010000568.1 GCA_020073365.1 Terriglobia bacterium
AAAAGGTGGCAAACGCTTTGGAAAACCTTCTAGCCGGCTTGAATACCCAACAGGCAAGAATGCTGGCGGACGGCCCAATCCTCTCCTTCCGGCTCACTGACGTTAACACGTTCCCACCCCCGTCAGACTCCCTACCATAGGAGTTCTGAGGCTAACTCACGGCGAATTGGGATACAAGGTATTGGGGTCTGTACCTCTTAGGTCTGGGGAGCGCGGGCGGGTTCGTTCGAAGCCGCGGACCTCTGGCCCATTTTTGTACGATACGTGCGGCCCAATCGCACGGAGTGAGCGGGGTCATCTGTTGGAGAACACTTGCAGATCTTCAGTTCGCGGGAGCGAAAAGGCTCGTTCGTGCCCTGCCACTGAATAGACCTCCAACTCAGAGATGATTCCCTCGCGACCGTGAAGAATAACGCCCACACGAACCCCTTCCGGCGATACTCCTGACGCATCCGCGAGAATCGTGCTTGGACCTCCGAGCGATGCGGCATGACCGCCCACCGCGAGATCAATGGTGGGACAGCCGCATCCGCAGCGAGACACGACGCTCACCGTCGGTAACTGCAGCACGTACGGTGCCGCGTCTGGCGTGCCATGGCTCAGCAGCCAGTGAAGCAACCGCCTCTCGTCCGAAGTTAGGGGTCGAGCTTCCGCAACCGGTGCCACAATCCAATTTCACCACAGGTGCAACCCTACTGGCCCTCGCGTTCTCGTTAGCGCACAGCATTGGAGACTGCCAACATCGGACCGTGAGGTGGGATATATTAGCAGGATTGGCTGTGTAGGCTTACCTGGTCCTGCTGCGCTTCACGCCAGATCCTGTTCAAGAGGAGTTGTGTATGCGAAGTGAATTCGAGATCGGCCGCCCCCATTGGGCACGATATGCTGCTGTTTCCGGCGGGCTGCTGGCGCTACTCGCCGCAACGCTTCCCGGCATTGGCGCCGATAATGCACCGGTGCCGACTGGTTCTGCCAAGGCGGCGAAAGCGAATTACGAGCTCGCGTCCCAGTGGATTCCCGCCAAGGTCGGCAAACTGGTCTTCGATACCGCCGTCACGCCCCATTGGCTGGATTCCGGCGATCGGTTCTGGTATACCTTCGAGAACAACAAGGGCCGCAAGTTCTATATCGTCGATCCGGTGAAGAAGACCAAGACGTACGTTTTCGACCCGGTGAAGCTCGCCGCCAGCCTGACTACCGCCACGGGGATCCCATACGACTCGCAGCACCTTCCCATCACGACCATCCGGTTCGTCAAGAACGAGGGAGCCATTCAGTTCGAAGTGAACGTGCCCAAGGAGGCCGTCATCCCTGGCGAAAAGAAGACGTCGACAACCACGGTGCAGACGGAAACCGCCGGGCAACAGCAGGAGGAAGAGGACCTCGATATGGCGCAGCAGCAGCAGCAGCAGCAGGGCGGACGCGGCGGAGCCTTCGCCCCCCCGCCGGGCCGCAATCAGAAGCAGCTCACCTTCGAGTACGAGCTCAGCTCCGGAAAGCTGGCGCTCTTGGATGAGCACCCTGCGCGCAAGCCGGCGTGGGCCTCCATTTCGCCCGATGACAAGACCGTGATCTTCGCCAAGAACCACAACCTCTATATGATGGACGCGGCGAACTACGCCAAGGCGCTCAAAGACGCCAACGACAAGACCATCGTCGAGACGCAGCTCACCACCGACGGCGTGGAGGACAACGGCTACGGCGGCAGAGGTCAGGGCGGTCAGGATCAGCAACAGCAACAGCAGCAACAGCAGCAGCAACAGCAGCAGCAACAGCAGCAGCAACAGCAGCAGCAACAGCAGGACCAGCAGGAAAACACCGGCGACCAGACGCAAGTCAACCCGAACCTCCGGCAGGCGGTCAACGTCTCCTGGTCGCGCGACTCCAAGAAGTTTGCGCTGGTGCGGCGCAATGCGCTCAAGGTGAAGCAGCTCTGGGTGATCAGCGCCCTGGCGAATCCGCGGCCCACGCTGGAGACGTATCGCTACGCCATGCCCGGCGATGCCGAGATCCCGCAGTCGTCGCTGGAGGTCTTCGACGTGGCATCCAGGAATAAGGTGGTGGTCAAGGCCGACGCCTTCAAGGACCAGAATATTCAAGTGGAAGTCGAGCGGCCGACGGCGCGCGCCCGCGAGCACGAAAAGACCGAGCCGCAGTGGGCCACTCCGGGTTCCGACAAGCTCTTCTTCACGCGGCTGAGCCGCGACCTGCACCGGCTGGACGTGTGCGTGGCCGATACCGCCACAGGCGAGGCGAAGCCGGTCATCCAGGAGCGCATGAACGTCTACATCGAGTCCAAGCCGGCGAGGATCATCAACGGTGGAACCGAGTTGATCTGGTGGTCGGAACGCGATGGCTGGGGTCACTACTATCTGTATGGCGCGGATGGCACCCTGAAAAACCAGATCACCAAGGGCGAATTCGTGGCGGAAGATATCTCGTCGGTTGACGAGAAGAACCGTGCGCTGTACCTGACGGCTTCCGGCCGTGAGGATGGCGAGGACCCGTACTTCATGCACTTCTACCGGGCCAACCTGGACGGCAGCGGAATGAAGATGCTGGATCCCGGCGACGCGTCGCATGCCGTCAACATGTCGGATTCGGGTAAGTACTTCGTGGATACCTTCTCCAGGGTGAACACCGCGCCCGAGTCTGTGCTGTATGACGGGCAGGGCGCCACGGTAATGCCGCTGGAGAAGGTGGACGCCGGTCCCCTGATGGCCGCCGGCTACAAGTTCCCCGAACCCTTCAAGGTGAAGGCCGATGACGGAATCACGGACCTGTATGGCGTGATGTACAAGCCTTTCGACTTCGATCCCAACAGGAAATACCCGGTAATCGAATACGTGTACCCGGGTCCGCAGACCGAGAGCGTCACCAAGACGTTCACGCCGCGGAGCAACCAGGTGATGATGGCCAACCTGGGCTTCATCATGGTGGAGATCGGCAATCGCGGCGGCAACCCGCACCGTTCCAAGTGGTATCACACCTTCGGCTACGGCAACCTGCGCGACTACGGACTGGCGGATAAGAAGGCCGCCATCGAGCAGCTTGCGGAGCGGTATACGTTCATCGATATCGAGCGCGTGGGCATGTGGGGCCACTCCGGCGGCGGCTTCATGACGGCAGCCGCGATGTTGATCTATCCCGATTTCTTCAAGGTAGGGTGGTCGGAATCAGGGAACCACGAGAACAACATCTACAACAACACCTGGAGCGAAAAACACCACGGGGTGAAAGAAGTCACGGACAAAGACGGCAAGGTCACTTTCGAGTACTCGATCGACAAGAACTCGGAACTGGCTAAGAACCTGAAGGGTCACCTGATGCTGGTGACGGGCGACATCGACAACAACGTGCACCCCAGCAATACCTACCGGCTGGCGGACGCGCTGATCAAGGCTAACAAGCGCTTCGACATCATGGTGCTGCCGGGGCAGCGCCACGGTTACACCACGGCTGGCGAATATGTCGCCTGGAGACGTGCGGACTACTTCGCGAGGTACCTGCTGGACGATTACGATCAGGGCGTCGACATGTGGGAACTGAATCGCGAGCGGCAGGACAAGCCGCCGGCCGCGCCCCCCGCGGCCGGACGCGGAACCGTAGTCACCCAACAGCAACAGCAGCGCGGCGGACGCCGCGGCGGGAACTAATGAGGTGGGGCATGCTTAAGCCTGCCCATCCCTTGGTATTGTGATTCCAGGGCAAGCTGAAGCATGCCCCACACGTGTCGGCGAGTCACGGATGTACTCGGTTTGACACGGGGAGACAGCGGCCCATTCTCATCCTGTCACGCCTTTCCGGCGTTTTTCGCGGATTCTACACGCTTGGACCCCGGCTTGCCAATCAGGCGGAGTGAAGCGCCTCGCGCTTTACGCAAGGAGAAAAGAAGATGCTCACCCTGAAGTACCTGTTCGAAGCTGTCGGATTTGCGCTGCTGGCCGCGGCTGCGGCCACGGTGCTCCACGATCTCTATCGTCGCTACAGACAGCCGTCGCCGGATCTCATCGCCGGATCGCCGGGCGATACCTGGCAGCCCCGATGGCACGCCGCCGGCCGGCTCGCCGCACTGGCGATTGCACCGCTGCTCATCGGCCTCAGCATTCAGGTGGTTCCCTCCGGCATGGCGGCTGTACGGGTCAGCCAGATTTCCGGCACTTTGCCGGGAACGCTGTATCCCGGGTTCCATCTCGTAGTCCCGCTGGTTCAGAGCGTTGCGCTGTACGACGTTCGCGACCAGATCTTCCAGACCACCATCGGCGAAAAGCCGTCCCAGACTTTGAACGTGCAAACCAAGGAAGGACTGTCGGTGGGGCTGGCCGTCGCCATCCGCTACCGCATCGATCCGCAGCGGCTGTCGTACGTGCATGCCAACCTGCCCCAGCCGGTGGACACGGAACTGGTGCCCCCGGTGGTGGCTACGGCGTTCCGCGAAATCGCGCCGAACTACCTGGTCCGCGATCTGTTCGCTACACGGCGTGAAGAGATCCGCCGCGAGGCGGCAGGCGCCATCACGCGCCGACTCGCGCCCGACGCCATCGGGGTGAAGGAGGTCATGCTTCGCGATGTCGCGCTCCCGGCGGAATACGCCAAGGGGCTGGAGGGCGTGCTCCTCAAGGAACAGGAGAACGAGCGGATGGGCGTCGAGGTGGAGCTGAAAACCAAGCAGGTGCGGACCGCCGAACTGGAAGCGGAGGCGGAGAAGGCCCGCCAGGTGAAGGCCGCCGAGGGGCAGGCCCAGGTCACGGTTCTTCAGGCCAAGGCCCAGTCGGACGCCATGCAATACACGTTGCCGCTGAAGCAGAAGCAGATCGAGCAGACCCGCCTGGAAGCCGAGGCGCGGGCGCAGGCCAAGGTGATCGATGGCAGGGCCGAACTCGAGCGCCGCAAGCTGATGAACCAGGCCGATGTGGACCGTGTGCAGGTGATGTCGAAGGCCGATACTGACAATCTCCGCCTGGAAGCCGGCGTTCTGAAAGAGAGCCCGATCCTATTACAGAAAATCATCGCCGATAAGCTTTCCGACAAGGTGCAGATCATGATGGTGCCCAGCGACGGCAAGTTCTTCTTCGCCAACGATGTCCTTCGCGGGGGCGTTCCGAGCGCGGCGCCTGTGATCCCGCCAATTCCCAACCAGCAGTAGGACAGACTTGTCTTGTGGGGCAGACCATCGCTTTTGGTGGTCTGCCAGGCATCTTGCGAGGCTAGGCTCAGAACTCCTATAGCACAGCTTGTAACACGGTGTCACAATACACAAATCAAAGGAGTTGTGGAAGTAATGCTGTTCAATAATTATCGTTAATATCGTGCCGATTTGCGCGGCCGTCTGAACAACTCGCATCCTCTTACAAGCTCACGCGAATTGGGTCATTGACGAGTTCTGGGACTTAAGCGCCG
>JAIQFL010000124.1 GCA_020073365.1 Terriglobia bacterium
CGCTGGTCATTCCGGCGACCAACACGCTGCTGACCGCCGAGAAGTTCGCCGCCATAAACTATGCCCTCGGTTACAGCGAGTATCCGCAGCGGGAATTCGATTTCCTGTGGAGGAAGCTTATCGAGTCGATGGACCACAACCACGATGGCCAGGGCGGCCTGCCGGGGGATGAGCGCAAGCGAAGCTATGCGGAAATGGCCATCCTCCAGGGGGGCGAGATCCTGCGCGACCGGCTCCGCAACATCGCCGAGCGCGTGGAGATCCCCTTCGGCCGCTGCTTCCCCATCGTGGTGTTCAATCCGCTATCCTGGCAGCGCTCGGACGTGGTGAAGGCCCATTTGACGCTTTACGGCGAGGTCTCGCCACGCGACCTGGATGACTACCGCAAGGGGATGCGCCTGATGGACGAGAAAGACTCTCCCATTCCCTTCCACGTCGAGCAATACAGTGAGAACATCTCGCGCGCACTCGATATCACGTTCATCGCGCGGGATGTGCCTTCCCTCGGCTACAAGACATACTACTTGCGGCCCGCCGGCACCACGGAGTCTACGCCGGTGACCGCGCAGCTCACCTTTGACAGCGAGCAGGACCACCGGGATCCGCGCCGCCCGTCCGGGGCGGATACGATGGACAACGCGTTCTACCGGGTTACCATCGACAAGCCGACGGGGCGCGTTACGGTGTTCGACAAGGCGCTGGGCCGCGACATTGTGAAAAACATGGAGATGGTGGGAGTGGAGGAGCGCGGCGGAAATTACATCGGCATCGAGCCGTTGAGCGGCCGTACCATTCCCGGCATGATCGATCGCATCGCCCTGGAGGAGAACAACCTGGTGCGTGCCGTCATGAGGCTCAGCGGGCAGGTGGCGGGCGTGCCGGTAACTCAGCGGCTCATCCTCTACCGGGATGCGAAACGTTTGGACATGGAGAACAGCATCGAGTGGAACCATGGCCCGCAGGTTCGCATCCAGCAGTTGTTTCCCTACGAGATTCCCAACGCGGAGGTGCGCTATGGCCTGCCCTTCGGCTCCAACGCCGCGGATCGCCTCATGGCGAACACCGGCCCGTACCAGGTGGACGAGATCAGCCAGGAGTCGTGGCTGAAAGCGCGCCACATCCAGAACTGGATCCATGCCGGTACGCCGCAATATGGTTTCACCATCGCCAGCGACCACCAACTGATGAAACTCGACGACGGCCTGATCCGCGCGGAGATGGTTCGGGGCGTCAAATACACGTCGGTAAAGGTCGTGCGCGAAGACCAGGTGGGTTCGATGGACTATCCACCTCCGGGAACATATGTTTGCCGCTATTCCCTGGTCTCCGGAGCGGGCGACTGGAAAGCTGTCAAGGCGTACCGGACCGGTATGAGCTTCAATCAGCCACTGATCCCGGTCAGCGTGGTAGATTACGTGTCGCGAAAGGTGCTGCCGCCGTCGCAGTCGCTGTTGTCAGTGGATGGGGACAACCTGGTGGTCAGTTCCCTGAAGAAACTGGATTACGGCCCCGGGATCGCTCTCCGGTTCTTCGAGTATGAAGGCTCACCCGCCAACGCCACGGTCCGGTTCCTCGGTAAGGGGCAGGTCGTTCGCGAGGTCAACATGCTGGAGGAAGATCTGCCCGGCGGCGAGCAGTCCGGTCTTGCGGTCAGGCCGTACGAGATCCGCACAGTGAGGTTGCCGGCGGGGCGCTAGCTTAACTTAGCTCCGGACCTCAATCCTCAAATCCGCCGCGGTTCGTCAGCCCGCCCGATCTGCGGCGTTCCTTTAGCCCGCACCAATAAAGCCGGGCCAGCAGGTCATGGCGCCGTCGATGTAGATCGTGGTGCCGTTCACGTAATCGGATTCGTCCGATGCCAGCCACACGGTGGCGCGCGCGACATCCTCCGGCTCACCGATGCGCTTGTACGGGATGAGCTTGAGGAGAACCCGCTCGTAGACCTCCTGCGAGATAATCTTTTCCACGTTCATGGGCGTCCGGATGGCGCCTGGCGAGATGGCGTTGACGCGAATGTGAAGGTGGGCGACCTCCTGAGCGACGCTCTTCATGAGCAGCAGGATGCCGCCCTTCGACGCGGCATAGTTTGCATGACCCTCCCACGGGATGAGGTCGTGCACCGAACTCATGAAGATGAGCTTGCCGGCCGCATAGGAGATCGAGCGGTCGATCCCCTGGCTTTTGAAGAGGCGAACCGCCTCTCGCGCGCAGAGAAACTGGCCGGTGAGATTCACGTCGATCACGCGCTGCCACTGCGAGAGCGTCATCTCGTCGATGCGCGCATTGAGCTGAATCCCGGAGTTGGGCACGCAGATATCGAGGCGGCCGAAGGTGTCGATCATGCACTGGAACATGGACCTCACTTCGTCCTCACGGGCCGTATCGGCCCTGAAGATAACCGCCTTGCCGCCGCTTTCTTCGATGCTTCTTGCCGTCTGCCTGGCCCCGGCCTCATCGCTGTAATAGTTAACGAGAACGTCGGCTCCCGCCTGGCCGAAGCCCACGGCGATCGCCTGCCCAAGCCCCTTGCTGGCCCCGGTGACAAGCGCCTTCTGGCCCTTCAGGACGCGATGAATCGGGGCCGGGGGCGAGTCGTTTGGAACGATGTAGTCGCTTTCAGGAGGCATGCGTCCCCTTTCTGTCGAGTATCGAAATACCTTCCGGTGAAGCGCGGACCCACCATATTAAAGAAGCGCCCCTTCCCCGTCAAGCCGGAGGGCCAGGTTATGCCTCTGGTGAATTTCCCTGCCGCTGATCGCAACCTGCGTGTAGCGCCCCATGGGCCGCAGCGCGCCGAGGCATCTGTGCACCGAATCCGGGTGCCCGGCACATTCGAAGGTCACGTCCACGCCCCGGCCGCCGGTGTGTTCCTTGACTATCTCCAGCAGGTTGCCTTCGCCGACGCTCACCACGGCAGCGGCGCCGACCCGCGTTGCGGCTTCAAGCCGCGCGGTCCGGCTTCCCATTCAGCCCACTCAGAGGCAACGGCATGGCCCGCGAGCCTGACGGCGGAATTCATTCCAACGCGACGCACGAGCCCTTCGCACGGCTATCCGCGATTCGCTTGTGCCCCGCTACAATCGACCGGGTGCCGGCCCCTGACCGCAGGAGACGCTATCCGCGGTAACTCCCGAGGGAAAGCGAGGTTCGAGTGCACGTCGCCTCCCCGGTTGATCGGTTGTCGCCGTCTCGTTGGACTCAACGCTTCGGAACGGAGATGGTGATGTTCCGGTACCGAATCCCGCCATGGTGATCGCCCTGGAGGTAGATTGGCCCCGGCTCGCCTTCGTTGGTGTCGAGCGCGCCTCCAGTGGGACCGGCGATCTCCTGGTTATCGATGGTGGTTACGCCATTGAAAACCACGGTCACCCATCGCCCCACCAGCGTGATGTCATAAACCTGCCATTCCGGGTTGAAAGGAGGCGGGCTGGAGGGGCCCAGCATTCCGTAAATGCAGCCTACGAAGCCGAAGGGGTTGCGGTATCCGCCGCCTCGCCCGGCACCGCCGGGCAAGAGCTCCTTCTTAGCCGGGGGCTGCCCCTGCCCACCAGCAACCGTCGGCGGAGGCGCGACTTGCGCCTCGTACCGCCCGCGCAGATAGATCCCGCTGTTCTCTTCCGGCGGGCAGGAGAATTCGGCGTGCAGTTTGAAGTCGTCGAACACACGGGTCGTGCGAAGGTTGGAGCCCCTTGCATCGTTGGTCAACTCGCCGTTCCGGGCAACCCAATGGCTGGTGAACCGGTTCTCTGCAGCCTCAGGGGTGTTGTTGACAGGCGACCAACCGGTCAGGTCTTTTCCATTGAAGAGCGGCTCCGGATCGCTCCACGCTTTCGGCGCCGCGCGTTTCAGCGCGGGTGCGCGCACGCCCACAAGTGGCCACGACATCTCTCCTTGCTTTTGAACGCCGGTGAGTCTGCTGTCTTTCTCCGTCAGCTCCCAGACTACCTCGGGACTGCCGGGCGACACCGGCCGATTCACGGCCGCGGGCCGGGACGGAACCGCTGCCGAGACCGTGACAATTAGCCGCGCCCCATCCATCTTCACTCCGGCCACGGGCGCGACGTTCCCCGTCCGCTGCTGGACGCGCGCGTCGAGGGTGCCGCCTTTCTCCATCACCTCGATCCAGCTCGGGTATTTCTCGCCACCGGCGGTGACCGTCATGTCCCATCGCCCGGCGAACGGATTTACTTTCTGCGAAAGGCCCGGAAGCAGAGCCATAGTCAAAACCGCCGGCACAGTGGCCGGCCAAAGCCAATTCTTTCTCATCGTTCCTCCCCCGCAATGTTGTAAGCGGCACCCGCGATCTCCTGCAGGTCCCAACCGCGCCGGTATTCGCGGGTCAGATACTGGTTCGCCTCGCGGCAGTTCGTGACCCGAAACGCCAGCGGGTCCCATTCGACCCGATGCCCCACCCGCAGCGCGATGTTGGCCAATTGGTAGGCTTCCGTAAACGGGCCGGCGTAGCCGAAATGACAAGGCGCCGGCTTGCCGGCTTTGACAGCGGCCACCCAGTCTTTGTGGACTTCTTCCCGGCCCCAATCCCGCTGCGGCGGTGTGGGGTACGGCTCAGTGTTCTGCCCGCGAAACGGTCCGCGCCCCTCAGGCAGGCTGCCTTTCGTGCCGATCCAGGTGAGGCCGCCTCCACGCCCGCCGGTAATGGACTCCGGCGGGAGTTTGCCCCCGTCGTACCAATAGATCTTCAGCGGCGGATGCACTCCGCGCTGCGCCCACTCCCAGCGGATAATGCTCCACTCCGGATACATCTCGCGGCGCATGCCGCTGGTCTCCACGACCTCCACCGCCGAAGGCGCCCCGAGGTCCAGTGCCAGGAAGATCACGTTCATGCTGTGCGGGGCGATGTCGCCCACGGCCCCGCTGCCGAACTCCGTCCACCCTCGCCACGTGAACGGATGATAGACGGCGAGGTCCGGGTCTTTCTGATAGATGAACCGCTTCCAGCTTTCCGGGCTGTAGACCGGATGCCCCTTCGGCCATGCATTTCGATAGGGGCGCGAGCGCGCGGGGCCTATCCAGATGTCCCAATCGAGACTCTGAGGCGTGTCCTCGCCCGTGGGGCGATCGTAGCCCTGTGGCCATACGGGGCGGTCGGTCGAGAGGTGGATCTCAGTGATTTCACCCAACGCGCCGGACTGGATCAACTCCACCTGTCTCAGGTTCCGGGCATCGGCGCTACTCTGCGTGCCCATCTGGGTGACGGCCTTGGTTTCGGCCGCCACCTGGGCCACGACCCTGGCTTCGCGCACGGTCTGGGTAAGAGGTTTCTGACAGTAAACGTGCAGGCCGTGCTTCATCGCCCACACGCTGATGTATGCGTGCGCATGGTCGGGCGTCGCCACCACCACGCCATCCAGTCTTTCCTTTTCGATCATCTTCCGAAAGTCGGTATACTTCGCAGCTTTCGGATACTGGGCGCCGCGTTTCTCCAGGACCCCGGAATCCACGTCGCATAGCGCGGCGATGTTCTCACCCAGCTTGTTCAGCGTTTCCGCGTCAACGCCGCCCATACCGGCGAGGCCGATCACGCCGATGTCGGCCTTCTGGTTGGCCCCATAGCCGCGCGCCAGGCCGGCGGGAAGAATCAACAAGGTGGCGGCCGTCCTCTTCAGCGATTCGCGGCGTGTAATGCCTGTTCCTGCTTCGGTCCGTTCCAACATTCACCTCCAACCGTCCTGTCTGGCCTGTCGCGCCTGCCGGTCACCGGTCAGGTCACCTCTTCTTCTGTTCCCATGGGACGTGGGAAGGATACGTCTCCCGAGCGGGCAGCCAATTGGTCCCGCGCCGTCGCTGTGGATACCCCTTATTGAAGAAGATATAAAGCCCGGTCTTGCAGGCCACGATCACGTCCTGCCTGCCGTCGCCGTCCATGTCCGCGGCGTTCAGCCGCATACCCACCCCTACGACGTAATTGGGCGGCGGCGTGTCCTTCTTGTCGTCGCCGAAGTACGGCTGGAGGTAGCTGTACGAAAGGATGTGCCTCTCGAAACGCCCTTTCTCGAACTTGTAGTAGAAAACGAAGACCGGGTCGAACCCACCGACATCGTCGCCGTTGTGGGCGAACAGTTGCTTGCCCGTGATCAGTTCCGGCCTGCTATCGCCGTCCAGGTCGGCCAGGATCATCGTGTGGATCGTCGGATAATCGGTCTCGATCCAGTGGGTGACGAAACTGCGCTTTCCGCTCTGCATCTTCTGCTCGAGCCACGCCAGGCCGTAACCGTGGTCGGAGCCGATGATGATATCGTTCAGGCCGTCGCCGTTCACGTCGGTGATGAGGATGGGCAACCCCGCACCCCCCGGGCTCGTGGAGCCGAATGCGGAGAACTGGTAGTCGGGATGCCAGGTCCACGGATCTTCCGTGGGGCGGGGCGGCGCTTCGAACCATCCGCTGGTCGTGACCACATCGGGTCGGCCGTCGCCGTTGATGTCGCCTATTCCGTTCCCGTGGCTCACGCCGACATTTTCCGGCCCCAGGACGTGTTGTTTGAACCAAGGCGCCTGGTTGAGGTGTTCAAACCAGATGAGGCTTCGCCCGGGCTTCTTGGCGAAGTAGTTCACCAGAACGTCCTTGCCGTCGTGGCCGGAGAGATTGCCGATCACCATGCCTTCCAGCCCGTCCGCGGCATGGAGTTCGTGCGACGGCCACTTCACCCCGAGCTTCCCCGGGTTCTCGTACCACCAGATCCCCTGGCGGCGCATCCAGCCGGAGCTGAGTACATCGGGACGACCGTCGTTGTTGACGTCCATCGTCCCTTCGTAGTTGTCGTCTACGTCCGGCCCGTTGGTTTCGGCGCCGTCGCGGTAGTCCGTATATTTGGTCCATGTGGGCGCGATATAGAGATTTCTCCCGGCGGCGACATCGAGTTTGCCGTCGCCGTTCGCGTCCAGCACAGAGGAGCACTCCGGGAAGGGTCCGAACCAGAAACTGTGATGGGCGGGGTCGTGCGCCGGGCCATCGATTTTGACGGGGACGAAAACCAGTTCTTTGGGCGCTTCGCCAATCGCTTCGGCCGGCGGGTTTCCGCTCGACCGGGGCACCAGGAACCATGCGCCGGCACATACCGCCAGAAGCGCACACAGCCAACTCTTCTTCATCTCTCCTCCTTCACGCTACGCTGTGAGCCGCGCCGGCGATCTCCTTCAGGTCCCAACCGCGCCGGTATTCGCGGGTCAGATACTGGTTCGCCTCGCGGCAGTTGGTAATCCGAAACGCCAGCGGGTCCCACTCGATCCGATGGCCCACCCGCAGCGCGACGTTGCCTAACTGGTAGGCTTCGGTGAACGGTCCGGCGTACCCGAAGTGGCATGGCGCCGGCTTTCCGGCCTTTACTGCCACTACCCAGTCCTTATGGACTTCCTCCCGGCCCCAATCCCGTTCCGGCGGGGTCGGATAGCCTTCCGTCTGCTTACCGTAATAAGGCCCGCGGCCAACGGGAAGGCTGCCTTTCGTCCCAATCCAGATCACGCCGGCGCCGCCCTGCGCCGGTGGTCTCGGCGCTCCGGCGAAGTCAGTGCGCGCGGAACTCGCGATCTCTTCGGGAGGACGCTTGCCGCCGTCGTACCAGTAGATCTTCAGCGGGGGATGCACACCGCGCCCGGCAAAATCGAACCGGATTACGCTCCAATCGGGGTACATCTCGCGCCGAATGCCGGATGTGTCCAGCACTTCGACGGCGGAAGGCGCGCCGAGGTCCAACGCCCAAAAGATTACGTTCATCTGGTGCGGTGCGATATCGCCGAGCGCGCCGCTGCCGAAATCGAGCCATCCGCGCCAGACGAACGGGTGGTAGACCACACCGAGCGGCGGTACCGGGTCCAGGCCGGCCACCTTGAAATCGGACTGGTGACGCTTCTCCGGCGCCGGGTTATAGACCGGATGTCCTTCGGGGTACATCGCCTTGAACGGCCGCGATGGCGCCGGACCAAGCCAAAGATCCCAATCCAGGTTGACGGGCGCATCCTGCCCGGCGGGACGGTCGTAACCCTGCGGCCAGATAGGACGGTCGGTGGCAAGGTGAATCTCCGTGATTTCCCCCACCGCACCCGACTGGATCAGTTCCACCGCGCGCATGTTTCCGCGTTCGGCGCTACTTTGGGTTCCCATCTGCGTGACGACTTTGGTTTCCGCCGCGACGCGCGCCATGACCCTGGCTTCGTGCACGGTCTGCGTGAGCGGCTTCTGACAGTAAACGTGCAGACCGTGCTTCATCGCCCAGACGCTGATGTAAGCGTGGGAGTGATCCGGCGTGGCAACTACCACGCCATCCAGTTTCTCCTTCTCGATCATCTTCCGAAAGTCGGTGTATTTCGCGGCCTTTGGGTACTCCGCCCCGCGCCGTTCGAGCATGGCGGAATCCGGATCGCAGAGCGCCGCGACGTTCTCGCCGAGTTTGCTCAAGGCGGCCGCGTCAATCGCGCCCATGCCGCTCAGCCCGATGATCCCGACGTTCAGCCTCTCGTTGGCCGCGTAGCCGCGCGCCAGCCCTGCCGGGAGAATCGTCAACACCGTTCTCTTCAGGGACTCGCGCCGGGTGATCCGGGTCGCTCGATCGGTAGGGTCCAAGGTGCGCCTCCAGTTCTTGTCGGTCAGAGCCAGCATATCCGCGCTGCGATTCGGCGTCAAGGCCCTGAAAGTCTTCAATTCGGGACTGGGATCAGGTACTATCTCTGAGGAGGCGCTTCATGTCAGCTTTTGATGGGTTTCAATGGCCTGCCTTCAGACCCCCGCTGGAAACGTACAAGCTCGATTACGGCATCGGGATCGTGGGCTACGCAGGCATCGTGCGCGCGCAGCAGTTGCCGGCATACCGGTTGGCAGGCTATCGGGTCGCGGCCGCCGCGGACAACCGGGCCGACCGCAGAGAATTAGCCCGGCTCGACGGCGTCCCTTATGTTTACGAAGATTACCGGGATCTCCTCGAGCGCGACGACGTCCAGATCGTGGATTGCGCGGTGGAGCACAAACGCCCGGAGTACATGGAACTCCGCGTGCAGATCCTGCGCGACGCTGCTAAGGCCGGGAAAGCAGTGCTCATGCAGAAACCCATGGCCACGCGCCTGGAGACCGCTGAGGAAATGGTGAGGATCGCCGAGGACTACGGCATACCGTTTGCCGTGAACCAGAACCTGCGGTTCGATCCGGCCATTTACCTCGCCAAGCAGTTCCTCGTGCCGGAGCGGTTCGGGCAGCCGGGATTCATTCAGTTTGCCAATATCTCGATCGAGGGTCCCAAGTTCGGCTTCGGACCGGAGGGCGTAGTGATGGCGTGGCAGATCCACGGCCTGGACTCGGTGCGCTGGCTTGCCGGCGGCGAACCCATCTCCATCCTGGGAACCAACCGCAATTACGCGGCTATGTATCACATCGAGTTCTCGAGCGGCGCCGTCTGCAATTACTGCGAATACCATAACGAGGACAACTTCCGGAACGAGACTCCCCTGCGGATCTGGGCCGAGAAAGGGGCGTTGCGGGGAAACCACCGTTGGAACCCGAGTTCGCGCTGGGAGAAGGACCTGATGGAGGTGCGCGCCTACGACTGGCCGAAGGAAGTCGGCTGGGTGACTTACAACCTGCCCGACGAGCTGACGAACCGGCACGTGTTCGAAAAACCGTGTTACGACATGTGCGGCTCGATCGGCGGCTTCATCGGAATGATGGGCGAGTTCATGCAATCGCTCGATGAGAAGCGCCCAGCCTTGACCAATGCGCGCGACAATCTGCTCTCGTTACGGACATATTTCGCCGGCCAACTCTCGGCCCAAGCCCGGCGACCGGTGGATCCGCGAACGATGAGCGTGATCTAGCACCGTCCTTACTTGCCGTAGGTGGCCAGCGCGACGCCGCCGATCATGATGGCGACTCCGGCCATTTTCGTCCAGGTTATGGCTTGCACAGGCGAGCCCAGCCAGCCGAAATGCGACATGACGAGACCCCCAAGCACCTGACCCGCCAGCAGGGTAATCATCACCGGACCCGCGCCTACCTGCGGGATCAGCCAGGCGATGGCGAATACGAGGCAGGCGCCCAGAATGCCGGCCGTAAACAGCGCGGGGTGCACCTGTTTCAGCGGTTGCAGGGCACCACTCTGCCACCCGGTCAAGCCGATAACCGCCGCGCCCAAGGCGCCGATGCACCAGAACAGCGCGTTGCCGACGCGGGCGTTGTTCAATACGGCGCCCACTTTGCCGTTCATTGCCAGGTGGACGGCTAACACCACTCCCAGCAGCATGGTCAAGATGTAGAGGTGTAATTTCATGTTTCCTTCCAGAATCATGCCTGATTGTCTTTGTCAGCACTCCAGATAGAGTACGATCTCTGAGCCGGTGCCCGATGTCAAGCCCCCTCTTGAATAGTCGTCATTCGCGCTGCTCGGCGGTGCCTGTGAGTAGCCAGAATTTGATCGGTGGAGCGGTATCGTTATGTCAACGACCTTGGGCGATGGATAGTATACTACGCGCAGGCGAGGGTCCACGGACGCTTGGGGACGAAACAGGCAATTCAGGATTCATCCTGTGCGAGCTACTGCCCACATTCCAGGGAACGTGCGTGCAGGAAAGTACTGCCGACATATCAAGCCGGAACAGGGCGGGAACAGGGCGTATCAGGACCTGATAACGCCCGGATCAGGCCCTGTTAGGCGGTGGAACCCGCCCGGCCCGCCGTGGGTTTACCATCGAGACGAGCCGATCACGCCCGCGGGCGCGGATTGCGCGACGGTGGCGAGGGGCGCGCCAGCGCTGCCCGGGAGCCGGCGGCCGCCGGCATTTGCGGTCCGGTTCGTCGCGTCCCAGCCGCCGCTCGCCGGTGCCGAGAGCGCGTTTGACGCCGGCGAGGCCGCGGCGTGCCGGCGCGCGATCGCGCGAAGGGAACCTGCGTGAGGAGCCGCGCCGATCAAATGCGGGCCGGCTCGGTTGCACCCGTCGTTCGCCAGCGTCGCCAGTCGGACGCGAAGCCCGGCCGCGTCGGCTGAGCAGGCCAGAGTCGCGGCTGGCGTTCGCGGTTTTCGGTTCGGCGCGTCCCCGCCGCGGGCACTTCCCGGCGCCGAGAGCGCGTTGGACGTCGGGAGCGGCGCGGCGTGCCAGCGCGCGAGCAGCGCGAAGACGCGTGGCGGCACGCGCTACCAAGCGGGGATGGCGAATGGGCGACGCCGCCTGCGGCGTGGCAAGAGCACCCGGGCCGCGGCCGACAACTCCCCATGGGCCGAATCGTGGGACCGGGCGGAGCGCGCGGCGGAAGGCGACCGAACCGCCCGTCGCGCCGGCTCCGCAGCCGAGAGCCGGGGCCGGCGGTCGCGGTTTCGGTTCGTCGCGGCCCACCCGCGGGCGCCTCCTGCGCCGCGAGCGCGTTGGACGTCGGCGAGGCGCGGCGTGCCGGTGCGCGATCGCACGGAAGACGTTCGGAGTCGAGATTCCGCTCAGTTGACGCGCATGAGAAGCCCGGCCGCTTCCCGGTGGTGAGCGCGGTTGACGGCGGCTCGGCGTGCCGATCGCGCGATCACGCGGAAGAAGACGTGCCGGGGAGTGGGATTCCACGCCAGCGGACTCGCAGGAGAAGCCCGGCCGCGTCGCCCGATGTTGCGGCTCACGAGCCTACAGCGCGCCCGCGGGCCAATCAAGGGTTGCTATAGGGTTGCTATAGGGTTGCTATAGGGCCAGAGTTCCACGCCCTTGACCCAAGCCTCCATCCATTGGGAGAACGTCATCGATTTGCGCTTCAGTTTCCAGCGTTCGCCCTCAACCAGATCGAACAACTTTCCTTCTGGCGTACTGCAGTCTATGGCAGACCTCTCGTCGCCGCCCCATTCGCAGATTAGAACCAGTTTTTGCGGCCATGGCTTACCTAGAACCTCGGCCCATCCCCCGTCCTGTACTGTCGCAAGATACAACGAGGCAGTTGTTTGTCCGGAGCATTCCTCGGCAAGACCTCCGTCGATACCGAAGATGCCGTTGCCCGGGCCAAAACCACCATTCGCGATCTCGGTCCAGATTCGGGTTAGGAAGGGCGGAAATCGGAACCCTACCGCCTCCTCAGCGATTCCAACGGCTTCCACTGTGGTAGGCGGGGGCAACGTGGGATCAGGCAAACCCGTCGCCCGCCCCTGCCGACGCATCTCTTCATCATGTTCGAGCATCAACCGCATCCCCTCAGGCGTGTTCACCTCGAAGAAATACTGCCACTGGGTAGTGCGATGGCGCAGATCCTTCGCCAGCCGCCCAATCTCTCGCATCAAGTCTGCTTCAGTCCCAGCCAAAATCGGTCCCTCAAAGGACCCGTTTCAATGAGTTTCACCTTAGCACGCTCCTGAGCGGACCGAAGACTGCGGTCCGGGATGAAACCGAAGACGTGGCGTCACCGAAGGCAACTATCGGAATATCTTGCCGGTCCACCTGGGTGTAAAAACGCCCTTATCCGGCCAATCTCTGCTCGCTATCCTGTGGGGTTGAGTTTGCGGGTTTCGGAGAGGATCTTGGTCAGCCGATTGGAGAGCTGATCGAGATGATGTCGGGGAGGGCCGCCCGGCTGGTTCCCCACGATTGCTACGCTTAATGCCGGCAATAACCCCAATATGGACGCCCACCCGGCCCCTTCGCTGCCAACGTCGTTCAGCGAAGCATCCCGAATTCGTTTACGCACCAGGAATCCCGAGGCCGATTGCGCCCAACCCCTGGACGCCATATAATCAATGCACTTATCGAACGGGAGGGATAACGTGCGCACGCTGCCGCTGCTGTGGATCGCGTTTACGCTCTCAGCCGCCGAACCCAGCTATTTCCGCGAGATTCGGCCGGTCTTCGAGCGTCAGTGCCAGGGTTGCCACCAGCCCAACCTACGGTCCTCGAATCTCGATCTCACAAACTACGAAGGTCTCAAGGCGGGAGGAAAGCGCGGCCCTGCCCTCGGCCTGATCGTGCAGTATCTCACCGGTGAAATGAAGCCGCAGATGCCGCTCGGCTTGCCGCCGCTACCCCCGGAACAGATCGACCTGGTGCGAAGCTGGGTGGCAGCGGGTGGCCAGGACGACACGCCGGAGGGGGCGCGCGAGACCATCTCCGCCGGCGCGCCCACGGTCTATTCCCTTCCGCCCGTACTGACCGCGCTGGCGTTCTCACCGGATGGAAAGATGCTCGCCGTCTCCGGCAACCGCGAGATCCTGCTGCATACCCTCGACGGCAGCGCGCCTCCCAAGCGCCTGCCGGGCCTCTCCGACAGCATCCTCTCGCTGGCCTTCTCCAAGGACGGCTCCCTGCTGGTGGCGGGCGGCGGCACACCAGCCCGTTTCGGCGAGATTCAGTTCTGGGACCTGCCCACCGGAACACTCCGGCGCTCCGTCATGATGACCGGAGATACCGTCTTTGGCGTATCCCTCTCCCCGGATAGCACCCGCGTCGCGGCCGGTTGCACCGACAATACCGTACGCATCGTCGATGCCGCCACCGGCAAAGAGCTTAACAAAATGGGCGCGCACGAAAACTGGGTCCTCGGCACTGTTTTCGGCGTGGACGGCAAACGCGTGGTATCCGTGGGACGCGACCGCTCGGCCAAACTGACCGATGCGGCGACGGGCGCCTTTCAGGAAAACGTGAACGCGCTGCGCGGGGAGTTGGCAGCCGTGGCTCGGCATCCGTCCAAGGACATTGTAGTCATCGGAGGGGAGGACCGCGTGGCTTACGTGTACCTGATGGACCGCCCCAAGAACATGAAGATCGCCGACGACACCACGCTGATTCGCAAACTGGAACGCCAGAATGGCGTGATTGCCGCACTCGCGTGGTCCCCGGACGGACGCCGCATCGCGGTGGCGGGCGCGGCGCCGGAGGTCAACGTGTACGACGCCGATACCGGCGCGCGCGTGGCCGCGTGCACGGGACATTCGGCGGGCATCTACTCCGTGGCCTTCAGTCCCGACGGCGCCACGCTGGCGACGGGTGGTTTCGACGGCACCGTGCGTCTCTATGACGCTGCCACGGGCGTGTTGAAGAAGGCTTTCGTGCCGGTGCAATTGGAGAGACCGGCTTCGGAGCTGGGAGGTCTGCGATGATCCGCCACTGTCCTGAGCCAGTGCTGCCCATTGTGGGGCAGGCGCTTTCGCTTGCCAACCCGCTGAAACCGGGTCCGCAGGCTGAAGGCCTGCCCCACCAGAAGGCAAGTGACAGGTCGAAGCGCCTGTCCCACATATGGGTGTTGGTGCTCGCGGCGCAGTCCGCGATGGCGGCGGCGCCGGTGATCACGGAACTCAGGCCGCGCGGTGCCGAGATTGGGCGGCCTTTCACTTTGACCGCGATCGGCCGCAACATCGGGGAAGGTGCCCGCGTGATCTCGACGCTACCGGCCTCATTTACGCTGGTGCTGCCGGCACAAACGCCCGGGACCATGGCTGCCCCGGGACGCTCGGCGTCGTTCCTGGTGGAGCCAAGAGCCGATGTAGCGCCTGGAGTCTATCCCATCCGAATCGAATCGTCCGGCATCTCCAACATGCTCCTGTTCACCCTGGGGACGTTTCCGGAAGTGACCGAGGAGGAGTCGCAGCCCAACTCGCCCCCCAACCGCAACGACACCATCGAGACCGCCGAACCGGTGCGATCGGCTCCCGTGGTGGTCAACGGCACGCTTCGTGGTCCGGAGCGCGATGTCTACCGCGTGTTTGGCAAAGCCGGCGAACGGCGCGTGTTCGAGTTGGAAGCCAGGCGCTGCGGATCCGCCATTGACCCCGTGCTGCGGATCCTGGACGGGTCCGGCAAACAGCTCGCGCGCAGCGACGACGCACCCGGCGCCTCGCTCGACGCCCGTCTGGATTTCACCTTCCCTTCGGAAGGCAACTACTACGTCGAGGTCACCGACGCACGCTTCAGCACGCAGGCCCAGAATTTCTACCGCCTCAAAATGGGTGCCTACCGTTACGCCGACGGCATCTTCCCGCTGGGCGGCCGGCGCGGCGAACGCGTGCCCGTGACGTTCTTCGGCGGCAATCTGGGCGCGGACGTCCGGTCCTCCGCAGACCTGAGCAAGACCGTTAAGACCCAGGCGCTAACCCAAGTCGCGTTGCCCGACTCCCCGGTACTGCCCTTCGGTTTCGCCGTGAGCGACCTGCCCGAGTTGATGGAACCGGTGGCCGGTGAGGTGCCGATCCCGAGCGTGGTCAACGGCCGGCTTGATAAGGCCGGAGAGATCGACCGTTACCGCTTCCGTGTGGAACCAGGCGAAAGGCTGACCTTCGAATTGCAGGCGCGGGAACTGGGGACGTCGCGCCTGGAGGGCATCATTGCCGTCTGGGACCGAACTGTCAAGAAACTCGCCTCGGCGGGCGATCAGCCGCTGACCGAGGATGTCTTCGCGGTTCAAGGCAGTAGCCGTACCAGCAGGGATCCGTTTCTCAACCTCACCGTGCCGCCGGATGTCCGCGAGCTTGTGGTTTCCGTGGAGGACCTGGCCCTGCGCGGCGGGCCTCTTTACGGCTACCGGCTCATCGCACGGCGGGAGGCCGAGGACTTCACTCTGACGGTCTCGTCGCCGTACGTCAACGTCCCGGCAGGCGGTACGGCCGTCATCAGCGTCTCGGCGGACCGCCGTGGATACGACGGGTCTATCCAACTCACGATTCCGGACCTGCCCAATGGCATCCACGTCGCGGGCGGGGTGATTCCTCGCGAGTACGTGGATGCCGGCAATGCGCGGACCATTAACCGGCGCGGCATCCTGACTATCACCGCCGACCCCGGCGTCACATTGGCCACCGGTCAACTGGAGGTCTGGGGAGAGGGGACCCTCGCCGGCGGGACGGTGCTACGCCGGCGCGCCCGCGGTCTCGGAATGACCGTGGATGTGGCCGGCGCCACCGACCAGGGTGTGGTAGACCGCCAGCGCCCGCTTACCGCGCCCTGGCTGGGATGGGACCTTCCCGCGGCCCTGACCGATCCGCCCGCCGGCACCCTGGAAGTCCGCCAGACCAGCTTCAAACAGATGGCGGAAGGCGCACGCTACGAATTCGCTTACAAGTGGACGTTTCGCGGCGCGGCGACTCCGCCCAAGCAAGTGGGTGTGGACATCGTCGGCGCCAAAGACATCCGCGTGATCGACATGACGACCAGCAGTTTTGCCGTGACCACCACCAAGGCAACCGACCCGGGCCTCTATGACGTGTATGTCAACGGCCGCGTCCGCACAGACGATGGCGATGAATTGGTGGTCGCCCGCGCGATTCCATTCGAGGTAACCGGAGGTGCCGCCCATGTTGCGCAGTAAGCTGTCCCTATTGTCCTTGCTTCTTCTCGCTGGTGTCCTGTCCGCGGCTGAAGCGCCCAAGGTGACATTTCTCCGCGACGTCGCCCCCATTCTCAACAAGACCGGCTGCACGTCCGGTCCGTGCCACGGCGCGGCCAAAGGCAAGAACGGCTTCAAGCTCTCCCTCCGCGGCTACGACCCGCAGTTCGACTACGAAACCCTGCTCTACGATCTGTCGGGCCGCCGCTTCAATCGCGCCGACCCGGCGCGCAGCCTGATGCTGGCCAAGCCGACGCAGCAGGTGCCCCACGGCGGCGGTCTGCGATTCGAGATCGGTTCCCCGTATTACAAGACCATCTACAACTGGATCGCTCAAGGTGTCCCGTTCGGCGATCCGGCGAAAGACAGCGTGCGCCGTCTGGAAGTAGAGCCGAAGGAAATGCTCATGAAGGCGCCCGGCGAATCCGCGGTAGTGAAGGTCTCCGCCATCTTCGCCGATGGCGGCCAAAGAGACGTCACCCGCGAAGCCGTGGTGGAGAGCAATGTGCCGGACCTCGCGGCCGTCACCGACTCGCCGGTCGCCGTTTCGGTTAAAGCCGCGCGCATCGGCGAGGCCACCCTGCTGGTGCGATACCAGGGGAGCTTCACCACGCTGCCGGTGACGGTGCTCAATCCCAAGCCCGGCTTTGCCTGGAAGCCACTGCCGCAGAACAACTACATCGACCGCCTGATCGACTCCAAGCTCGAGCGGCTGAAGATCCAACCGTCGCCAGCGGTGGACGACGCCGCGTTTCTACGCCGCGCGTCTCTCGATCTCAAAGGCCAGTTGCCGACGCCCGAGGAGGTCCAGGGGTTCGTCGCCAACGCTTCCAAGGCGAAGCGCAGCGAACTGATCGAGAAACTGATCGCCAACCCGGCCTATGTGGACCACTGGACGCTGAAGTGGGGCGACCTGCTTCAGAACAGCCGCAAGTACCTGGGCGAGAAAGGCGCGTTCGAGTTCCGCGAGTGGATTCGCGACTCCATCGCGCAGAACAAGCCCTATGACCGCATGGTGCGGGAAATGCTGTTGGCGAAGGGCAGTTCTTATGAGAACCCAGCCGCCAACTTCTACCGCGTGACGCGCGATCCTAAGCCCACCATGGAGAAGACCACGCAGGTGTTTCTCGGCGTGCGCATGGTGTGCGCCCAGTGCCACGACCATCCGTTCGAGCGCTGGACGCAGAACCAATACTACGAAATGGCGGCGTTCTTCTCCGCGGTGGGGCTGCGGCCGGGTTACGAGGTCGGCGAAGAGATCCTCTACGACCAGCGGCAGGACTACGACATGAAGCACCCCAAGGATGGCCGCGTGATGAACCCCAAGTTCATCCTGCCGGCCACCTGGCGAGGCCCAGGCGCGCGAACCGATGCCGCACTGCCAACCGATGCCGCACCGCCAACCGATGCGCAACGGCGCCAGGCCTACGCGGAGTGGCTGACCGCCAGGGACAACCCGTTCTTCGCGAAATCCACCGTGAACCGGGTGTGGAGCTACTTCTTCGGGCGAGGCATTATCGACCCGGTGGACGACATCCGCGCTTCGAATCCGCCCAGCAATCCCGCGCTTCTGGATGCCCTGGCCAAGGATTTCGTCGATCACAATTTCGACCTCCGCCACCTGATGCGGACCATCGCCAATTCCCGGACCTATCAGGCCTCAGTAGCGACCAACGAGTGGAACGAGAAGGATGGGGAGAACTTCTCGCACGCCATTCCGCGGCGGCTCAGCGCCGAGGAATTGATGGACGCGCTGGCGCTGGCCACCGGCGTGCGGCCGGTCTTTCCCGAAGCCCCGCCGGACACGCGCGCCGAGCAGGTGACCGATCCGCACGTGGGCAAAGACGGTTTCCTCGACCTGTTCGGCAGGCCGGCCCGCGAATCCTCCTGCGAATGCGAGCGCCGCAGCGACCTGAGCCTGCCCCAGGCGCTGAATCTCGTAAACGGCAAGACCATTTCCGACGCCGTGGCCGATGCCGGCGGACGCGTCGCCAAGGCCATTCTCAGCGGCCGCCCGGACCGCGACCTGGTCACGGAACTGTATCTGTCATCGCTGAGCCGTCCGCCCAGTGCCGGGGAACTCGAGAGCGGTATCAAATACCTCGAAGGCGGCGCGGGACGCGCGGCGCGGGCGCAGGATCTGCTGTGGGCGCTGGTCAACAGCAAAGCGTTTCTCTACAACTACTGATCGAAAGAGGCTCGACATGCTCGTTATTCCAGGACGCCGTTGTCACACATGCGAAGGCCCCACGCGGCGCGAACTGCTGCGCGCGGGCTCCATCGGCATGCTGGGACTCAATCTGGCAAACTTCTTCGCCTGGCAGAAGTCGGCCAGGGCAGCCGCCAAATACGAGGGCGCGCGTGGCTTCGGCAGCGCCAAGTCCGTGATTATGGTCTTCCTGCAAGGCGGCCCGAGCCACGTGGATATCTGGGATCCCAAGCCCGACGCCCCCGCCAACATCCGCGGGGAGTTCAAGCCGATCCCGACCAAAATCCCCGGTACCTACATCGGCGAGCACATGCCCATGATGGCCAACGCCTTGGACAAGGCCACGCTGATCCGCTCGATGAGTTACACGCCCAACGGGTTGTTCAATCACACCGCGGCCATCTACCAGATGCTGACTGGCTATCCGCCCGATCGCGTCTCGCCCTCCGGCCAACTGGAGCCGCCCAGCCCCGCGGATTTTCCCACCGCGGGCAGCCACGTATCCAAGCTCAAGCCGCCAGCCGAAGCCGTGCTGCCCTTTGTGGAACTGCCGCGCCCCCTGCAGGAATCCGGCATCATCGGCAAAGGCGGCGCGGCCGGCTTCCTGGGGAAGGCCTACGACCCTTACCGTCTCTATCAGGATCCCGCCAAGCCCATCAAGACCGAAGACCTCGCCCTGCGCAAGGAAGTGCCGCCCGAGCGCCTCAAGGAACGCTTCGAGTTGCTGAAGGGCATCAACGATTCGATGCCCGATCTCGAGAAGGCGCTGAAGAGCTACGCCATTGACGAGTACTACGGCAAGGCCTTCGATCTGGTGCTCTCCGGAAAGGCGCGCGACGCCTTCGACCTCACCAAGGAGCCCGATAAGGTGCGCGAGCGTTACGGCCGGACCACATTCGGCCAGGGAATGCTGCTGTCGCGCCGGCTGATCGAGGCGGGCACCCGCTTTGTGCAGATGAACTGGCCGGCGGTGGCCAACGGCAACGCGGAGGTGGATTCCTGGGACACCCACGCCGCCAATTTCGCTCCCCTGAAGAACCTGCATTGTCCCAAGCTGGACCGTGGCCTGTCGGCGCTGCTGGAGGACATGCAGGATCGCGGGATGCTCAAGGAGACGCTGGTCGTGGCGGTGGGAGAGTTCGGCCGCTCGCCGCGCATCGGCGTCAGCACGTCCGGCAACTCCAACGCCCCCGACGGCCGCGACCATTGGCCCTATTGCTACAGTGCGGTGGTGGCCGGTTGCGGCATCGCGCGGGGCGCCCAATACGGCGAATCGGACCAGACCGCCAGCTCGCCCAAGGACAAGCCCGTGCACCCCAACGATCTGCTGGCGACCACCTACTACGCCCTGGGCATCGACCCCGACATGATCGTGCTGAATCACTTGAATCAGCCAAGGGAACTGGTGAAAGGAAAGGTGGTCGCGGAGTTGTGGAGTTGATGCGTCCTCGTGTTAAAACCAACTGTGGAGCAGGAAGCCGATAAGCAGGCCGATTGAGTAGGTGGTGGCGCTAACGGGAATCGACCGGCAGGGTGCCAGTTTAGCCTTGCACCAGTCGCGGTCGCCATCTCCTGAATTACCGGCAAACACCATGGACCCCGCGCACATTGGGTCAGGCGGACCGTCTTCGGCTTCATCGCGCGTGGCTGCCGCCCTTCAGCAACAGTACCCGGGCCGCCAGACGATAGCGATATCCAATTTGATATCATGGGGTGGGTGCGGTATGTGCTCGACACCTGCGTTGTGGTTTCGGCGTTGCGCTCCCGAAACGGGGCGAGCAACCTAATCTTGCGGCGGGCGTTACTAGGACAGCTTCCGTTTGTGTGCCACTATAAGCTGCTGTCGGAATCGAGCGAGGTATTGTTCCGCATGGTGAGGCGCGGGGAGTTGGCATATTCACGGGATCAAGTGGTACGTCTTCTTTCGGCGCTCGTGACGGCGGCGCAAGAGGTGGAAGTGCGATATCTGTGGAGGCCGAACCTTCCGGACGAGGGAGACAATTTCGTCTTCGAGGCAGCGTTCGCAGCCAGCCCGGCTACGATCGTTACCCACAATGTTCGCGACTTCCGGCAGCCAGAGATGAACTGGCCGGGAGTGTTCGTGAAGACTCCGCAGCAGGTTTTGACCGAGGTTTCCAGGCATGCATAAGCAAAAGAGCTTCCCATTGAGGATTGCCGATCAGGACCGACAGCGGGCGCGGCGACTGGCGCAGAGGATGGGCTTATCGGAGAACCGGCTGTATTCGGACCTGATTCAGGAAGGACTGCTCGTCCGGGAACAAATGGCGTACTTCGAGAAACTCAGAGGCATGCGTGTTCCGGCAACTGAGGGGTTTGCCCTCCTGGATCTGGCGCCGGATGTACGACCGCATGCGGAGGACGTGATGCCTAAAGCGCGGCGAGCGTCGTCACTTGTTGTCACTCGACGGCCGTAAGTGTGTGGAAACCTGGTAGCGCCAACGGGAATCGAACATGTTAAGCCACGTCCCAACCCAGTTCAGTCCAGCGCAAGTCGTTAATTCCGTGCGCAGCCTGTTTGCGGGATTTGCTCAAACACTTACCATGATTCGGGCTGGTGAGCGCACGGCGCTTCGGCGATTGCCTGGCGAAGAACAGTTTCCGGATGAGCCGGACTCCGGCCTCCGCTTGCCCAGCCGGACAAACTCACTTTTCCTCATCGGCAGAGTCATCGTAATGGCTCAGATAAAGCTGCCGGTCATGATCCACCAAGCCGAGTCGCATGCGATCGAGCCACCCAGTTCGTCCAAGCACATCGCGCGGCATCGCGGGATCTTCGGCGAAATAAACGGTTGCCTCCACCTCGATACCAAGTACGCCCAAAGCAACTCGATGCGCATACGCGAGGAAGCCGCCAGTAACCGTAGAAATCCGCGTCGGGGCGCCTGATTCCACCGCGATCCCGACCGTTTCAGCGTGCAGCCGCTGAAAAATGCAGAAGGAGGCCCCGGTGTCCACGCTCGCGAGGAAGCCGGTTTCACGGCCGGCGATCGCAACGCCACAGGGAGGAGAATTCCGCGCTCGCCTTTGTATTGGTGCGCGATTCGAAAACTGAGTATCGGCACGAGCCTACCAGCCGCCCCAGGAAACGGGATGTTCCTGGACGATGCGATGCATCAGCGGGAGGCTGATACCCTGGGCCAGCGCGGCCTGGTAAAGGTCGAGGCCGTTCTTGCCGTGAGCGATCAACCGTCCTTTGTGGAGGGCCACCCACTCGCCCATGTATGCCGCGCGATTCCTGTTCAGCCACTCCAGATTGGCCGGGGCATCCTGAGCCAGTTCCAGTGACTTCAAATCAGGTCTTCCAGGCCTTTGTGCCGCGACGTGCTCAGCCTCGATGAGGTTTCTCACAGCAGCATTTATCAGCTCGCTCGTGCTTGAATATTCCCCGCTTCGAACGCGGTCCAATACCATCTGTTCGATTTCAGGCTGTAGCGTGACATCCACGCAACTATTTTACGGCCAGATCCCCACCCCTGCCAAACTCAACATATTGGCTCGGCTAAAAGCGAACCGCCTTCGCAAGCCCCAAGCTATTTGCGCCGCGTGAAAGCTACGCCATCGACGAGTACTACGGCAAGGCCTTCGACCTGGTGCTCTCCGGAAAGGCGCGCGACGCCTTCGACCTCGCCAAGGAGCCGGACAAGGTGCGCGAGCGTTACGGCCGCACTACATTCGGCCAGGGAATGCTGCTGTCGCGCCGGCTGATCGAGGCGGGTACGCGCTTTGTGCAGATGAACTGGCCGGCGGTGGCCAACGGCGATCGTGCGCAGCCCACGCCGGCGGCAAGCAGCATCGGCAGGGCCACACTGTGCCATGGCACGATCCCGGTGAACGTCATCTTCTCCTCAGCAAATTAACGCATCGCACCAAAGGCGGTTCCCGCCTCACGATTACAGATGAATTACCATGGAGGGTCATGCGTGGATCTGTGCGAATATTTTGCCTGCTGCTTACGGCTTCGTGCTTTCGAATCGAGGGACCCCGCCTCTATGCCCAAGCGCCGTCTCCCGGCTCCGCAAAGCTGCAGTTCGTAGCCGTCCTGAGCCGCCACGGGGTGCGGACGCCTCTGTGGACCGCCGACCAGCTCAATGTGTACTCGACCGAGCCCTGGCCGCAATGGGACGTCCCTCTCGGATATCTGACAAAACACGGCGAGACGCTCATGAGGCTAATGGGCGCCTACGACCGGGAATACCTCACGAAGGCGGGCCTTTTGGGGTCGGATGGGTGCGCCGACGCCGGCCGGTTCTATTTTTGGTCCGACACCGCTCAGCGCGATATCGAGACCGGTCGTGCGATCGCATCCGGAATGCTTCCCGGGTGCGCGGTCACGATCCATTCGGTGGCGAAAGGGGCCAGCGACCCGCTCTTCTCTCCGTTCGCGGCGGGTGTCGGCAAGCCCGACCCGGAATTGGGCGCGGCCGCAATCTCCGGCCGGATCGGGGGGCATCCCCAGGCGCTCGTGGCTACCTACCGCGCCGGACTCGAAGCGTTGCAGCAGGTGCTTCTCGGATGCGAGCCTGCAAAGCCGTGCCCCCCGGAAGGCAAGTCCGTCAAGAAGCCGCTCCTGGAGCAGCCCAGTTCGGTGCTGCCGCAAGCCCGGGGCCTAGCGCAACTGAATGGACCGCTGGCCGCCGCCTCGACGATTGCCGAAAGTCTGCTCCTCGAATACACGGATGGAAAGAAAGATCAGGAGGTCGGTTGGGGCCGTCTGAACCGGACCAATCTGCAAAACATTTTGCTCTTGCAGGATGCCTATGTCGACCTGGCCCTCCGCACGCCCTACATCGCGCGAAGCTACGGTTCCAACCTGATGAGCCACATGCTCAAGTCCATGCAGCAGGCGGTTCATGGCAACGCCGTCGCAGGAGCGCTCGGAAAGCCCGGCGACAAGGGTCTGATTGTGCTGGGCCATGATTCGAACATCTCGGATCTGGGCGGCATGCTGCGGATTTCCTGGCTTCTGGAGGGCTACCAGCCCAATAGCCGGCCGCCCGGCGGCGCGCTGGTTTTCGAGGTATGGGGCGACGCGGCAGGCAAGCGCACGGTTCGAACCTACATCATGAGCCAGACCCTTGACCAGATGAGAAACGCGGTACCCCTGAGTCTCGCGACGCCACCCGTCAAGGCCGCCATTTTCGTTCCCGGCTGCAGCACGGCCGGCGAAGGATGGCCCTGCGACTGGGATGCGTTTGAGCGCGTGGTCTCGTCCGCCATCGATCCTGCCTTTGTCTCGCCGGCCGCGCCGGTGGCTGGGACCGCAACGCCGGTGCAGAAGTAGGGGGAGAGAGGCGAGCGCACTGCCGCCCCGCGGCGACCCGCCAATCGTTCTTGCCCTCGCAACCGCAGTCGGCGGTCGAAATTCCCTCATCTTATTGGGTATCGCGGCCTACCAGCGGACCAGTTCAACACGGCGATTCTTGGCCCGCCCTTGCTCGGTCTCGTTGGACTCCACGGGCGCATATGGGCCACAGCCGAAAGCATCGAGCCGGTCGGCAGCGATACCCAACTTAGAGGTCAGTTCACGAACCACAGTGGCGGCCCTGCGCCTGCTGAGATCCAGGTTGTAATTCGCCGCACCCTGATTATCGGAATGGCCCACGATCCGAACCTTCAGCTTGGGATCCGACTTCAGCAGCTTGGCGATCTCCTGAACGGTGGGTGTCGAATTGGGCTGCAGAGTGTCCTTGTCGGTGTCGAAGTAGATGCCGTAGAGGGCGATTTTACCGGAATCGGTGAGCGACTTCGACATCTCGTCGGCATTGACGAATTCCATCCTCTCTTCGAGCGCGCCGGGACTGATAACGATGACTTCCGCGACCGGCTGATCTTTGTGGACCTTGGGCTGAAGCCATTCGGCGGCCGGGGTATGGTTGATGGCAGTGACAAAGACGCAGTAATAGGTCGGCTTGGCATCCTTCGACTTGCCCACCAGCAGCCGCTCCTGGGCTTCGTTCCATCCGAGAAGCGGTTTGACGCCGTCTTCATCCTCAATGCCCGTGAAGAAGTAGCCGAACCACCCAGGCTGAGTGGCTGTTTTTTCGTAGAGTGTGGTAAAGCCGAGACGCTGGAACTCCAGCTTGTAATTGCTCATCAGCTCCAAAGTGGACCGGCCCATTGGCGCCAGGTAGGTGTAACGGCTGACCTGGCCCTGGAGTTGGAGACTTTTCTCGTACCCCTTTTTACCCCGCGCCGGCGGGCCCAGCGGCAGCTCGAATTCGTCAAACTTGGGAGCGCGGTATCCGATGATTTCGCTCCCCGCATAGCGTTTTGTGCCAGGCGGGTCCTTGGAGCCCGCGAGGTCCTGTGCCATCACGCCGGATGGTAGGATACTGACGGCAAACACGACGAAAGTAACGTTGATCGGTTTCAAATATTTCCTCCTTTTCAAATGTGGCGCAGGCTCGCAGCCTGCCGCATCGGCACTCTTGCCGACGTCTCCTGCCGCAAGTACGTAGGTCCCGAGTGGACACTCTCTACGTGATGCCTAGGTTCCCTCTCACTCCCTGGCATCGCCGCAGGCCGGGCCCAGCCATTTCCCGCTCGTCTTTCTCAAGAGGACGCGTTGTAAGGGTGAACTCGCTACTTCTTTCTGGTCCCTCCAGACATCCGTGCCAACTGTTTCCTCGGAAACGGTCCACGTCTCCGTGTT
This sequence comes from Terriglobia bacterium, assembly GCA_020073365.1. Classification (GTDB taxonomy): domain Bacteria; phylum Acidobacteriota; class Terriglobia; order Bryobacterales; family Bryobacteraceae; genus JAIQFL01. The sequence continues at coordinate 25,156 of JAIQFL010000124.1, forward strand.
AGCCGCTGTGAATAGATACGTAAAACTGACCGGCTTCCCCGAGTTAGGACAGTCATATCGGATTTCCCGCGTGCTGGAAGTGGACTTGACCTTTACCTGCTTGCAGCTATTCATCGCCATTTTCATTTGACCTTGTGGATAGGCCCAACCGCTGACTTGACCTTCTGCGAAGCACTCTTTCGTGACCATGGGTTTATCCAGGAGGGCTACAAGCGCCCCCCCTGCGCCCAGAACTGTCTTCTGGACGTCTTCCTTCGCCGTTTTTTCAGCGGCGGACATGCCACTCTTGACTTCGACCGAACGCGTGATCTCCCACAGGCCGGCTTTGACGTTGATTTCGACATCGGCCGCCCAGATGGCACAGCAGTTCAGGATGGCAAGCGTCAACAAAATTCTCGTTTTCATGTGAATTCCCCTCTTCCGCTTAGCAGCGGCATCTCTATTCTTGCCCAGTTCAGATTTCCATTTTGCCTTCCCGGTTCACCGGGTAGACATCCTTCCACCCTCAGGCTGTTCTTCTACGCTTCCCGCCCCAACCGGCTCCGTCAACCGTCAACCTCTCTGCCTGGAGAACGAACGAAGGGAGGAACTCAGGGCTTCTGGTCCTTTGAGTTGCAAACCGGGCCGATCCATTTAGCCGTGACGCTCGAATTCATTCCCATGGTGCCGGTACCGTCACCGCCAGTTCCCTGCATCGAGAACTTGAAGTTTTCGGAATTCATAACATCACGGCGGAAGCTGACGCTTTGCTTCACACCTTCGTCTGTACATTGGAGGCGCATCTCCTGCTTGCGGTTGGACGCAGACAGGAAGCTCCGAGTACACGATTTCTCAATAGCATCGAGCTTGTATGGTCTATCGAGATCTTCCTTTTTCAACAGTCCCTGCTGACTATTGGCTTTGCAGCCGCCGCCTTCGCGTACTCTTTCATCATCTCCTCGGCTTTGCCGCGTTGCTCGGGCGGCATTCTCGCCATCGCTTCCCGCGCTTCAGGAGGCATGGGAAACTGGCCGCCCATCTTCGTCGGTCTACTGGTCTCCCAGAGCCCGGGCTTGATATTGAGCGCCTGAACGCCTCCCGCGCGCCGTCAAGGAAGCGAACCTAAGCCCTGGTGGCATTAAGGGAGCCTTATCAACGTCACCCAAGGTATAGTGAAGACGGAGGTGTAATCTTGGTACCATCGACTGCTTGTGTGACAAGCGATTTGCGCATTTGGCCCGACCAGAAGAGCCATATGCGCATAGGCGTAACGATCGGACTGCCAGGCGTAGGCCAAAACATCACCCGGAGTTAGGTTCTCCTGGATGGCGCTTCCCGTTTCCGTGCCAGGGTTCGTCCAGAACCAGTGAGCGTAACTCTTAGGGTCAGGTGTGATCTTGGGGTTAGGTATGATCTTGGCGCCGTGGGCGATCAAGGCCCCTATTAGCACCGGTGTAGTGTCATGCCCATAAACACCGATGGAGGCCCAGGGTGAGGGAATATGAAGGCCGCCGCCAATCGCAGAATTAACGTCTTTTAATGTAACCCACGGATCATTTGGCTCGTTCCAAGTGTCTTCGACCTTGACTTTGGCAGTTTGTCCAACACAACAGGAAATAAAGTGCGTGCAATCCTCTTCATGCTCAATTTGCCCGATTGCACTGAAAGGCAGGCCCGGGCTAAGTATTTTGCCGTTGATCTTTCGGGGGTAGCCAGAACGTGTTGCAACCTTGCCATCATGGCAGACTCTGTTCCAGAAAGCCCTCGCATAATTGACTGCATGTCTCCGGTTATACCCCATCGGCCTCTCCTCTCCACGTTAAACGCTTCCTACCTTGGTATCGAAATTAAAGGACTCACGAATAAGAACCCAAATCCGGATTTCACTTACCCTCACCTGCCTGCAAGCATTTCGTATTTAACGTTGAACTCTCGATTCCGATCTCTCCGCACTGGGCAATCCGCCTCTGCCCTCATACAACACGGCGGGAATCCGCTTCCAAAGCTCTAATCTCAATCCAACTTTTTTTTGTTATCATCAACACTGCGCAGCCAGCCATATGCAAGCGCAACCGACACAGGACGTGACCGCCCTCCTGCAGGCCTGGACCGGCGGGGACGAGAATGCTCTCGATCGGTTGCTGCCTGTGCTGTACGCAGAGTTGCACCGCACCGCCCGAGCCTATATGCGCCGCGAGCGTTCCGGACACACGCTGCAGACCACCGCGCTGGTAAACGAAGTTTTTCTGCGGCTGGTTGACATACATCAAGTCCAGTACCGCGATCGCGTGCACTTCCTAACCCTGGCGGCTCAGTTAATGCGTCGCATCCTGGTGGATCACGCTCGCCGCCGTGGATATCTGAAACGGGGCGGCGGAGAGCAGCCATTCCCGCTGGATGCATTGGCCATCGTTTCACCCGGCTCGAGTCCTCGCTTCGTTGCTGTGGATGACGCGTTGAATGCCCTTGCCAAGCGTGACGCGCGCAAGGCGAAGGTCGTGGAAATGAGGTTCTTCGGCGGCCTTTCCGTGGAAGAAACCGCGGCGGCCTTGGACGTGTCAACACAAACCGTGCTGCGCGACTGGAGCCTTGCCAAAGCGTGGCTCAGGCGCGAGATGACCCAGGCGGGGTATGAGTGACGATCGCTGGCGCCGGATCGAAGAACTGTATCACGCGGCCCTGGGGCTTCCCCCGGAACAGCGGGCCGCATTTTTGGAGGACGCGTCTGGGGCATTCCGGGCTGCTCCGCGAAGTAAAGTCGCTGCTGGCCCAACACTACAGTAAGGATAGTGTCTTCGACCAGCCGGCTTGGACGGACTTGCGCCCTGGCGGCAAGCCGGCCTCGCGAACGAAAACATTGCTCGGCCCCGGTGCGGTCCTCGGACCGTATCGGATCATCGGCCTTCTTGGCTCCGGTGGCATGGGCCAGGTGTAACGCGCGCACGATTCGCGGCTGCACCGTTCTGTCGCCATCAAAGTAATGGACCCGGTGGTGGGAGGCCATATCCCGCCGCCCGAGGTTGCTGTGCCAATCATCAATGCCTGGCTGGACGAAACGCTCGGACCCGTCGCAAGAAGATGAAGACCTGCACATGGGTGCATGGTTTTCCTCTCAGGGAAGTCAACCACGCGGCACTGCCTCGATGATACTGGGGCCCACGCGGCTCGGGATGACGCGTGCGGACGCGAAGCCGGACTTCGCCAGGAGATCCCGGTACTCGCGATCGGTTCGATTCCGGCCACCGTTGCGGACCATCATCTGGATGTCGGCCTCCTTGGCCAAGCATGGGAGGTTCCGGCCGCAGATGATCTCCTCCACTACCAGCACCTTCGAATCTCCAGTCATCGCCCGGCGGCAGTTTCTGAGAATCAGCCCGCACCGGTTGTCATCCCAGTCATGCAGGATGGATTTCAGGACGTACAGGTTGCCTCCCTCCGGCACGGCCTGAAAGAAGTCTCCGGCCGCCAGGGCGCATCGCGCAGCGATTGCCCGGTCCAGTTTCGTTCGCGCCGAAGCGATCACATGTTCCAACTCGAACAGGATGCCATGGAGGGACGGGTTCCGCCGCAGTAACGTCGCGATCAAGACGCCTTCACCTCCGCCGACGTCCACGATGGTTCGGGCGGCGGAGAAGTCGTACGCCGCTGCGACCTCGTCCGCCGTCATGGCTGTGTTTTGCGCTTGGAATTCGTCAAAGATTCGCGCGGCGGCCGGGTGCTCTTTGAACCATTCGAAGGTGTTCTTGCCGTACAGTCGGTCAAACGCGGTCTCCCCGGTACGAACAGTGTCGAGCAGCGCTCCCCACGGGCGCCACATCCACTCCTCGCCCGCGACCTCTGCCAGGGCCCGAATGGAATCGGGGGTCCCCGAGCGCAGCAGTTCCGCCGATGGCGTCAGTCGGAAACGGAGGTCCGGCTCCTCGGCGAAAACGCCCATACCCGCCAGGGTGCGCAGGAGCCGGTAGAGAGAATCGGTATGAGCTTGGGTCGCGGACGCCAACTCCGCCACAGTTCGGGGACCCTGTGCCAGTTCGTCGGCTATGCGGAGTTTGGCGGCCACGTGCAACATCTGAGCCATGCGGAAGCCGTTGATCATCTGGACCATGTGGGCTCGCGGCGTTTCGCTCTCCGCGGCTGCCTCGGGCCGGGCCTGGCCGGGAAGCGCGCCGGGAAGCGCCGCCGCCCCGCCCAGAATACTGCCGCCCAGGAACTGCCGTCGGGATTGTCGAGATGCCATAGATTCTCCTTGGTGGCGCTGGTTCAGAAGATATACTTGACCGCGAATTGCATGATCCGCGGATCGCCCGGAGCGACGAACCCGGACCCCGTCCCGCCGGCCGTCGTGGTGATCTGCCCGAACGTGCTGGTGCCGACACTCGTGTTGGGACTGCCGAAGTTGACTGTGTTCAGGATATTCGAAGCCTCGGCCCTGAATTCCAAACGTCCCCGCTCCCAAACGCTGAATGCTCTGGAAAGGCTCATGTTGACAGCGACGAATCCAGGACCTTTGACGCTTCCCGCGCCCAGATTGCTGAGAGTGCCAGTGGCGGGCAGCGCGAATGCCGGCGCGCTCAGGTAATGGCTGATGCCTGTGCCGTAAATATCGGGCCCGATCTGGCTGGCGCGCTGGTTTAAAATCCCGCTCAGGGCGGAGTCGACCGACCCTGTCGTCACGTTCAGCCAACTGCCGGTTTGACCGGTGATGAT
>JAIQFL010000125.1 GCA_020073365.1 Terriglobia bacterium
TGGGAGAGCCGGAAGCGGCGCGCGAGATCCGGCACCGAGGTGCCCTCCCGGGAAGCCTGCCGGATGAGGAGGCCGAGATTCGACTGCGCAGCGCGCGGCGCCCGGACTCGTTTCACTCGTGGGGCGCGCTGCCGCCGGAGCAGGTAAATGGACACGACCGCGACTGCCACGCCACCGGCCAGGTAGATCAGCAGGTCGCCGAGCTGATCGGTCAGTGCCTGATCGTTCAGGGCATCGACCAGACCCGGCAGGTATGGCGCCACCGACAGGAACACGAAGGCGGCGAGGAAGCCGAGCACAAGCCGGAGCATCTTGGGGGTCATGCGCTCTCCGGGGTCGGGGCGAGCCTCGTACGCAGCCGCTTGAGAGCCTGGGTCCGGATCTGCGACACCCGGGATTCGGTCACATGGAGCACCTCGGCGATCTGCCGCAGGTTGAGTTCTTCGTAGTAGTACAGCGCCAGCACCGTCCGCTCCTTGGGCGGCAGCATGCCGATCGCGTGACGGAGACCCGCTACTGTCTCCTCCTGTCCCAGCATGTCACCGGGCACCGCGGCGTTGGCATCGCTCAACGTCTCCTCGAGTGATGCCGCTTCGGCGTGATCGAGAGTCACGGAGCCGTCCAGCGAGACCAGCACCGCGCCGTCGATCTCCTCGCGCCAGCGCCAGTAGGTCGGCATGTCGATGGCGAGAACGCCGGCGACTTCCTGCGGCTCGGGAGCACGTCCCAGCTTGCCTTCCAGCTGCGCCACCACCGTGGCCATCTGCCGGCCCTTGGCGCGCACCGAGCGTGGTACCCAGTCGCGGCTGCGAAGCTCGTCGAGAATCGAGCCGCGGATGCGTCGCATGGCGTAGGTACTGAAGGCCAGGCCGCGGGACAGATCGAAGCTCTCCAGTGCCTGTACTAGCCCGAGGGTGCCGGCGCTGACCAGGTCGTCGACCTCGACCACATCGGAAACCCGCGCGGCAACCTGCCGGGCCACGTGGTGCACCAGACCGAGGTACCGGTCGAGCAGCTGGCTTCTGGCTTCGGGGTCGCCGGTGCCGCGATAGCGCTGCCACAGGGCGTCGGTCATCGTCTGGGTCGTCATGGTCGCTCCGTCACGCTTGGTCGTTTTCATCATGCCATCCTCGCCGGCGCAGGTACATCGAGACGCTCGAGCACCGTGGTCAGCATGTCGTAGTTAGGCCCCGGGGGGAGTCCCCGACCGAGCCGCCCCGGTACGCGCACCGCGCGCCGGATTTCTTCATCCTCCCACAGGCCGCCGAGATAGCGCAGCCCGCGTCGCAGAAACCGCTCCGCGGCCGTGGCGAGACGTTCGAACGCCTCCACCCCTTCCTGTTCCTGCTCCATCCGGTTGACCAGGATGTCCACCGGCAGATCGGAGACCTGCAGGTTGACGATCTTGATCGTCGCGTACGCGTCGGTCAGTGCCGCCGGCTCGGGCACGGTGAGAATCACGCAGCGGGTCGCGCGCATCGTGGCCACCCGCACCACGCTCTCGATCCCCGGCCCCGCATCCACCACCACCGCGTCGAAATCGTCGTACAAGGCACTCAGCCGATGATGCAGCCGGGCCCGATCCACCGAGGCCAGGGCATAGAGGCCTTCGGCGCCGCTGTCGGCCGGGAGCAGCCATAGCTGCTCCTGCACCGGCACCAGGAGATCCCGCGCCGGGACCTGATCGGCGAGCAGGTGCTCCAGCCTGGAAGCCCGGGTGAGACCGAGCAGCACGTGCAGGTTCCCCATGTTCTGGCTTCCGTCCACCAGCAGGACCTTTCGGCCCTCGGTCGCGAGGCGCTGCGCGAGCAGCACGCTCACCACCGACTTCCCCACGCCGCCCTTCCCGCTCCCGATCACGATGGTCGGCGGTCCGGACGGCTCGGGGGCGCGGGTGGGACGCCGGCTCGCCATCATCGCTCGAAGCAGCGCAGCCTGGTCGGTCATGCGAGCACCTCCACCGGCTCCGCCTTCGCTACGCGCAGCGCGGCCACGGCAGCGAGCAGTCGCGGCGCGGCAGCCTTCAGATCGCGGGGTACCTCCTGGCCGTCGGACATCCAGCGCATCGGCAGCCGGCACTCGGCGGCGATATTCGTGGGCGCAGACGTGTTGGTGGTGGTGGAATTGCACGGCTCATGTGGGATTCCAGCGGGCATTTTCTCCACGGAACCGGCACCTGAGAACTGGAACAGCCTCGCCGCCACCACCGTCTCCGAAGGGCGAGTGCTTCCGTTTGCCTCGGTGAACTGCTCGAACTTGAACCGCACCCTCGGTGCGCCTCTCTCCGCCGAAGCCGGCGCGCGGCGCGACTTCCTGTATGGCCGGGCGTTGGCGCGCGTTTTGGCTCACGAGCTGTATCACATGATCGTGGGCACGCGCGACCACACGGGCGACGGCGTCTCGAAGCCTTGTTTCGCGTTGCGCGATCTGCTGGCCGAACGATTCGAATTCGAACCGGCCGTATTGGCGAAATTTCGTCAAACCGTGTTGGAGCGAACCGCTGAACCCATCGCCGACGTAGCGGGCGAGCCGCCCTCCGGCAGGTAGATTGGGCGAGCAACGGGTCCAGGGGACCCGCACGGACCAGGGTCCGCCCCACCATTTTTGCGCAGCATTATCAGCCACGGGATAAGTAACCGCTCTACGGCTGTTTCGGGCTGAACCTCCAGACGTTCTGCTCGCGCAGATTGGAGAGCCACACCGAATCGTGACCGACGCGGACGGAATCGCCGCCCGGTCCTACCCACTGCCGGATCACCTGATTCTTCTCCGGGTCGATCTCCGACAGCGGAATCTGGAAGACCGTGGCCCACACGTGACCCGCGCCGAACGCGATTTCACCGCCGCCGCCGGGCACGCCGACCTCGATATTCGCCAGCACTTTTGCGCTCCTGGCATCCACGCGCGTTATCGTGCCGTCTCCCTGATTCAATGTCCAGATGGAACCGGCGCCCACCGTGAGGAAGCGCGGCTGCGGGCCGACCTCGATCGAGTGGGTCACCCGGTTGGTTCCTGGATCGACGCGAGTCAGCAGGTTCTTTTCCGGGGTCGTAATCCAGATCGCGCCCTCTCCATAGAGGCAGGATGCCGAATTCGCCGGCACGGTGATTTCCGCCGCGACTTTGTTGGTTGCCGGATCGATTCGCGACAGCGTCCCCTTCGGATCGGTCACCATCCACACGCTGTCCGGGCTGGCAGCGATGCCGCCTTCACTCTGTGCCGGGCCCAGAGGCAGCGTCGCGGTTACCTGGTTGGTCCTCATGTCGATGCGCGAAAGCGTATTGTCGCCGCAGTTCGGCACCCAGACGCTGCCGAAGCCCGCAGCCAGCCCGGAGCACGGTTTGTGCCCCACCTCGACGGCTGCCACTACCGTGTTGGTTTTCGGATCCAGCCGGTGGACCGTGTTCTTAGGGCCGTTGGAAACCCACACGGCGTCGTCGGTGATGACCTGCCAGTCGGGAGTCCCTGCCACGGGGAAGACGGCATCGGGAGTGATGGCCGACATCTCCCGTTTCACTCCGGGAGAGGAAACGCCCGGGCGCGGAGGTCTCTTGGAGGCCTTCTGGACGGCCCCCGGAACCGGTGGCGGCCAAGCCTCCTGGGCCAACAGCAGTGCCAACGGTCCGCAGACGCCCAACAGTGTGAGAAAGGATGCAGGCTTCATGAGTCTTGTCTCCATGGTCTGTTTGGCAGGTTGGGATTATTCGGCCAGAGTCGCGGCAATGCGCTTCGGATCCAGCCTCCAAAGGGTTTTTTCCTTGAGGTTCGACAGCCAGACAGAGTTCAGTCCAACCTGAATGGTGCCGCCGCCTTCCCCATAAAACTGCTGGATCACCTTGTCGGTGCCGGGATCGATGCGGGTGATGGGGAAGCCCGCCAGCGTGACCCAAACCGATCCTTGTCCGATCGCGATTCCACCCTCCGCCCCCGGAACACCGAGCTCGATGCTCTTGGTGACCTTGGAGGTCTTGGGGTCAATGCGCTCAACCTTGCCGTCTTTCTGGCAAAGTACCCAAACCGAACTCTCGCCGATGGCGATAGCCCGTGGCCGGGCCGAGACCTCGATTCTTTTGTCAACGAGATTGGACAGCGGATCCACCCGCAGGACGCGGTCTTCCAAGGGGCAGGTTACCCAGAGAGCGCCCTCGCCGAACATCAACGAGTTGCAGCCGGCGGGCAGCCGCAACTCCGCCACCACCTGGTTCTGTTGAGGGTCGATGCGGGAGAGAGTAGTCTTGTCGTCGCTCAGAATCCAAACGCTGTCGGCAGTGGCGGCAACCGCCGGCAGCGCCGTGCCCGTGCCGGACGCGACCGTGGCGGTGATCTTGCCGGTCTTCGTCTCGAGCCGCGCCACCGTTTGGTCCCCACAATTCGCCACCCACAAGCTGCCAAAAGCGCTGACGGCCCCGCCGCAGAGCTTGTGGAATCCGGCGATCGGATCTCCCAGCTTGTTGGTCTTCGCGTCGATGCGCGCCAGAACATCGTTTGCCGGATCGGGCGCCAGGACGGACTGAGTAAACGCGAGCCAGGCGGGCGCCATGGCGATCTCCGCTTCCGCTTTGAGCTGAGCGATGGGAATCCGAACGCCGGGCGTGGTTATGCCGAGTTTCGGCGCCGCCGCTGGCTGCTTCAGCTCTTTTCGGGGTTTCTCAGTGCCTTCCGGTCTTTCGCTCTTGCGTTGGGTGTACGCTACCGCGGAGAATACCGTGAGGCACATGCAGACTCCAACCAACCTACGCATTGTCATGCCTTCACCTTCTGTTTCGATTTCGGAGATCCGTTGCCAACCCGGACGTGGGGATGATCGGACGGGACGATCGGCCTCTTGGCCGGTGTTTGGATTAGTGTAGCGCGAAATGGATGAGTGCGTATCGTGCTGTTTGTAGCTCTGTCGTAACGCGGGCCCGGTTGCACCGGGCCGCGCCCTTGTTGTACCATCGCCCAGCGTGATGCACAGATTCCTATTGCTTCCCTTGGCCGCCTATACGCTGATGGCGCAGCAACCGGGCGCTCCCACCGCTGCGCCAGCCGCGCCACCAGCCGCCGCGGCCCCCCAGCCTATCGACGTCGACCGGGTTCTCAAGCAAGTCGACGATCTGATGTGGCACATCAAGCTTGGCGACATCGCCGAGGTCGACAAGGTGGAATACACCAGCCTGCCCCCGGCTCACATCGCCAATCCCAAAGCGACCGGCGCCAACAATCCACTGATTATCCGTGCCTATACGGTCATCCCCAAGAACCTCGATAGGTCCAAGCCGCAACCCCTGATTGTGTTTGCCCATCAGGGCATCCATGCCAATTCCGACACCCGCGATGCCCACATTTTCCGCGAGCTCGTCCAGCAGGGCTATTCGATCATTTCCGCCGACTATCGCGGCTCGACCGGCTACGGCCGCGGATTCTATGAACAGATCGATTACGGCGGCCGCGAAGTGGAGGACGTCTATCTGGGCATGCAGTGGATGCTCGATACCTACAGTTTCCTCGATCCGAAACGGGTCGGCATCGTCGGCTGGAGCCACGGCGGCCTGATCGCCCTGATGAACATCTTCCAGCATCCGCAGGCGTATGCCGTTGCCTATGCGGGCGTGCCGGCGAGCGATCTGGTGGCCCGTATGGGTTACGAACCGGAATCGTATCGCGCCCTGTACTCCGCGCCCTATCACATCGGCAAGTCGGTCCGCGAAGATCTCGCGGAGTATCGCAAACGCTCGCCGGTCTCCCACGCGAAGGAGTTGCAGACTCCCTTGTTAATCCATACGAACACCAACGATGAAGATGTCAACGTACTGGAAGTGGAGCACCTGATTGACGCCCTCAAAGCCGAAGGCAAGAAGTTCGAATACAAGATCTATCAGGACGCTCCGGGCGGCCATTACTTCAACCGCACCGATACGAAGCTGGCCAGGGAGTCGCGCCGGGAAGTGTACCGTTTTCTGGCTGGTTACCTGCACCCCGCTAACCCGGCGAATTGACCCGTGGGGCAGACCATGCTTCTTGCTGGGGTCTGGCCAGGAAGCGCGCGAACAGGAAGAGCGCGAGCAACAAGTGCGCGACCAGGGGGTCGGGGTGCCCTCTGGGCCCGGACGAGGGCGTCCGCCCCACTCTATAATGTGTCTTCGTGGCCAATTCCCATTACCGCCTGCGGCTGCCAGGACCCACCGCTGTCCCGGAACGGGTACGCCAGGCCATCGCCCAGCCGGTTGTCAGCCACAGAGGACCCGAGTTCCGCGCCATTTTCGATCGCGTGGAAGAGTTGATCCAACCCATCCTGGGGACCCGCAATCGAGTGCTGCTCTTCGCCAGCTCCGGAACCGGCATGATGGAGGCCAGCCTGGTAAACATCCTGGCTCCTGGCGAGCGGGTGCTGGTCTCCTGCCATGGCCAGTTCGGTGAACGCTTCGCCGCCATCGCCCGCGCTCTCGGCGCCTGCGTCGACACGCTGGATATCCCGTGGGGCCGGGCGGTCGATCCCGCCGACGTCGAGAAGCGCGTCCGGGCCGCCGACTACCGCGCCGTCGTCATCGTGCATAACGAAAGCTCTACAGGAGTGGTCGCGGACCTGGCCGCGATCGGCGCGCTGCTGCGCGGCCGGCCCACGCTGCTGGTGGTCGACTCCGTAAGCGGCATGGGCGGCGTCGAGATGCGGCAGGATGAGTGGGGCATCGATATCGTGGCCTCATCCTCACAGAAAGCGCTGATGTGCCCGCCCGGCCTGGGCCTGGTCAGTATGAGCCCTAAAGCCTGGCAGGTCGTGGGCCGCGATGACCGGTTTCCGCGATACTATTGGGATTTCCGCAAGGCCATGGCGTCCGTCGAAGAATCAGGCACCCCATTCACCACCCCAGTAGCTCTGGTGGCCGGATTGCGCGAAGCGCTCGAGATGATTCACGAAGAAGGACTACCGGAAGTGCTCGGGCGGCATCGCCGGTTGTCCGCGGCGCTGCGTACCGGTTGCGAGGCTCTGGGACTCCGCTCCTTCCCGCAGGCGGAGATGCTTTCCAGCACGGTGGTCTGTCTCCACGTCCCCGAGAGTCTCAAGGGCGGCGACATCGTGCGCGGCATGTACCAGCGCCACGGCACCGTGATTGCCGGTTCGCGCAACAAGTTGGAGGAGAGAGTGATTCGCATCGGGACCATGGGCGATCTGCGCGCCGGCGATATCTTCACCGATCTGCTGCACCTCGAAGAGACTCTTCACTCACTCGGTTTTCCCGTAACACCAGGGGCCGGCGTTTCCGCCGCTGCCCAGGAGCTTCTCCATGCCCGGTAAAGTCGGATTTCGTGTTCGTGCGCCCTGGCCTCGACCCGATCGCGCGCAGCTCGACGCGTTCGGAACGGCGGCCAGCGCCCAGGTGGCGGATTCGATGTCGCGGCTCGGCGCTATGGATTCGGGTATCAAGCCCATCTGGCCGTCGCCCAGAATCGTAGGTTCCGCGCTCACCGTGTGGTGCCATTCCGGCGACAACCTCATGCTGCACAAAGCGCTATCGTTGGCGGCGCCTGGCGATATCGTGGTGATGAATACGCAGGGCAACCTGGTGAACGCGGGCTTCGGCGAACTGCTGGCCACCAGTGCCGTGAAGATGGGCGTGTGCGGCGTGATCGTGGATGGCGCCGTGCGCGACGCCGATGCGCTGCAGGCTCTCGGCCTGCCGGTCTATGCGCGCGGTCTCTCGCCCAACGGCTGTAATAAGGATGGGGCGGGCGAGGTGGGCGCCATCGTCGCCTGCGGCGGCGTGGCGGTGCGTCCGGGGGACGTCATCATCGCCGACCGCGACGGTGTGACGGTGGTGCCTCTCGAGGATGCCGCCGAAGTCGCGCGGCAGGCCATGGCGCAGATGGAGCGCGAGCACAAGCGCATGCAGGAGATCGAGAAAGGAGTGCTGGTGCGCCCCGAGATCGACGAAGCTCTGCGCAAGCTCAAGATCATCGAGTAGGCTGCGCCCACAATAGCTAAGATAGGATTCTCGGGACCATCATGAAATCTCTAGCCGCGGCTGGTATTTCAGCGGCATCACCGTGGACCCGAAGAATCCCGACCTCGTATACGTCCCCAACGTAGCGCTGTACCGCTCCACTGACGGCGGACAGACTTTCACCGTCCTCAAGGGCGCGCCCGGCGGCGACGACTATCACATCCTGTGGGTGGACCCCACGACGCCCAGCCGGATGATTCTGGGCTCCGATCAGGGCACCAACATCAGCGTGGATTCGGGGTCGCCACCTGGAGCACCTGGAACAACCAGCCTACCGCGCAGATGTACCACGCGATCACCGACAACCAGTTCCCCTATGCGGTCTACGGATCGCAGCAAGAAAGCGGCACCGCGGCGGTGATGAGCCGCACCGATCACGGTGAAATCGACGCGCGCGATTGGTTCTCCGTGGGCGGCGGGGAGAGCGGCTACATCGCCATAGATCCGAAAGACCCGAACATCTTCTACGTCGGCGATACCAACGGCAGCCTGTCCCGCTTCGACAAACGCTCCGGGCAATCGCAGAACGTCACTCCGTGGCCGGTGCGCGGTTTCGCGGGCAACATCTCCACGCAGAAATACCGCTTCCCCTGGACCGCGCCACTGGTGTTCTCCTCCAGCGAGCCCTCGACACTCTACTACGGTTCGCAATACCTGATGAAGACCACCGACGGCGGCCTGAGCTGGCAGGAGATCAGCCCCGACTTGACCGGCGACACGCGCAAGGACAAGACGGCCGCGGCCGGCCAGGCGGCGCCCGAGAATGCCAAGGCTCTTGGATACGGCGTTGTCTCCTCCATCGGACCCTCGCCGTTGAAGGCCGGCTTGATCTGGGTGGGCAGCGACACGGGTTTGATCCACCTGACGCGCGACGGCGGCGCCCATTGGGAAAACATCACTCCCCAGGGCCTGCCCGATTGGAGCAAGGTGACCCAGATTGCGGCCTCGCACTTCGATGAAGCCGTGGCCTACGCGGCCGTGGACCGGCATCGCATGGAGGATTACAAGCCGTACGTCTACCGCACGCGGGACTACGGTAAGACGTGGGCGCTGGTCACGGACGGCCTGACGGAACCGGAGTACCTGAGCTCTATCCGCGAAGATCCCGCGCGCAAGGGCCTGCTCTATGCGGCCACTGAGATGGGAGCCAGGCTTCTGGGTGGCGGGGGCGGCCGAGGGGGCGGTGGGGGCGGCGGCACGAATTTAAGCTCGGTCTACAGCCAGTTGAGCGCCGCGCTGGGCGTAAGCGAAAGCGCCGACCGCACGCCGCCGGAATCCGCCTACACCCTGTTTGGCCTTGCCACGCGCGAGTTGTCGGCACAAACGGCGGCTTGGAAGACACAGCAGAGTAGAACCACGGACCTGATGAAGCAGTGACTCGTGGTGCCACCGCTCCCTCCGAAGATCTGAGAGAAATCGGTTGGCAGGCGGAAGCGGCCGCCCCACCCAAACGCTAACTCAACTGCTCCAGATCGAGACGGTCCTTCAATCGCCCGCTGGCTTCTTTGTTACGCTTCAAGTCGTCGAGCCGGATCAAATTGACAGGAACTCCATCCAACTCGGCCTGGCTCCGCCGCGCATAGCAGGCGGCGAATTCAACACCGGAGATAGTGGTGAGGATTTCGAGCCGGACGGGCGGCACGCCCATTCGAATCACTTTGGCCGGTTCAAGAAACGTAGCGGCGTCGGCTTGGGCGAAGCCAAATTCGCGCACCACCCTGGCAGTCGCCTCTGCATTCCCCGGAGTGATGCCAATCCAGATGTCGAGATCGGCTGTGGCACGGGCGTATCCATAGTAGTTGACGGCGTACCCGCCGATCACCAGGTACTCAACTTCGTTGGAGTTCAACAACCTCAAAAACTCTCTGAAGTCGGGTGGTAGCCGGATCGTAGCCATAGATGATCTGGCGCATCAGCTCAAGCGCCTCCATGCGTTCCTCAGGGGATTTCGCGCGCCAGTATTCTATTTCCTCACGGTCGTCGTTCAGTGAGCCGATTTCAAAGGCCGACCGATCCAGCCGGGCGGCATCCACCGCGTCCATAGATCCATTCTATCGCTTGGGGTAACGGATGAACACAGATTGCTGACGGGGCTGGGAAAGAATCGCCCGCAAGCGGGCGAGGCAGGCGGAACCGCCTGCCCCACCTGTGTGTGTGTCCTACACTCCGGCTCGCGTGCGGCGGGTCAATTCCTCCAGAGTCTGGTTGGTGTGCGGTTGGTGGCCCGGCAGCGGGAGAATGCGCTCGTGAATCGCGTCCAGGAGCCAGCCGGGCTGGGGAAAGAACGAGGCTTCCAGTTCGGCCGCGGGGGTGATCCAGTTGCGCGAGCCGATGACCACGGGAGGGCCGTCCAAATCGTCGAAGCAGAGCTGCGTCAGATTGGCCGCAACGGTGTGCAAGATGGAGCCGCGCTCGACGGCGTCGGAGACTAACAGCACCTTGCCGGTTTTGCGCACGGACTCGACCAGCGGGCCGTAGTGGAGCGGGACGGCCGAGCGCAGGTCGATCACCTCCGCCGAGAGGCCGAAGCGCGACTGCAACTCGCCGGCGGCGGCGATGGCGGTATAGAGCGCGGGGCCCAGCGTGACCAGCGTCAGATCGGCGCCCTGGCGTTTGACCGAAGGCTCTCCCAGCTCGATTTCGTAGTAGCCCTCGGGGACGCCCTCCGCGACGAACATTTCGCCGAAGTCGTAGACCTTCTGGCTTTCGAAGAAGATCACGGGATCGGTTCCGGCGAGGGCGGCGTTCATGAGTCCCTTGGCGTCGTGGGGGGTGACCGGGTAGACCACCTTGAGGCCGGGAATGTGATGCGCCAGCGCGGTCCAATCCTGGGAGTGCTGCGCGCCGTATTTGGCGCCGATGGAGATACGCAACACCACCGGCATGGTGAGCAGGCCCGCGGACATGGCCTGCCACTTGGAGAGCTGGTTGAAAATCTCGTCGCCGGCGCGGCCCATGAAATCCGCGTACATCAGCTCGGCCACCACGCGGCCGCCTTCCAGCGCATAGCCCACGGCTGCGCCCGCGATGGCGGCTTCGGAAATCGGGGCGTTGAACAGCCGATGGTAGGGGAGGGCCTCGGTGAGTCCGCGGTAGACCGCGAAGGCGCCGCCCCAATCGCGGTTCTCTTCGCCGAACGCGATCATGGTGGGGTCGATGGAGAAGCGGTGCAGCATCGCCTCGAAGATGCCGTCGCGCACGTTGTACGCTTTCATCTTCGGCACCGGTTTACCTTCGTGAGTGGGGGTGCGGATCTTGCCGCGGATCTGCTGCACGCGGGGATTCTCGTGGAGATCCTGTAGGAATTCGGGCGGGCTGGAATCGAAATTTTCGACTCGCCGATTGGAGAACATCACCGAGCCCACGAGGTCGGAATCGATGCCGATGCGTGGGCTGGCGACCAGATCGGTGGCCGCCTCGAACATCTTGAAGACCGCTTCTTCGACGGCCGTCCGCGCGGTATCCAGCGCGTCCTCCGCGACCGCTCCGCTTTCGATCAGCTTGGCGCGGAAGGCGCGGATGGAGTCGGCCTGCTGCCAGCGCTCGATCTCTTCCTTGGAGCGGTAGCTGGAGGCGTCGGACGGCGAGTGACCGCTGATGCGGTAGGTGACCGTGTCCAGGAGCACGGGACCGCGGCCCTCTAGCAGCAGGCGCTTCTTGCGGCGGAAGGCATCGATGACAGGCAGGGGGGCGTAACCGTTGATGCGCTCGGCGTGCATCTGGGCGGGATTGACCCCGGCGCCGATGCGCGCGATGTAGCCTACCCCCATGGTTTCGCCCAAGGGTTGTCCACCCATGCCATAGAAGTTGTTCATGCAGTTGAAAATGATGGGCAGGCCGCCGCCTAACGACTGGTCCCAGAGGTTGCGGTACTGGTCCATGGCGGAGAAGGTGATGCCTTCCCACACCGGCCCGCAACCGAACGAGGCGTCGCCGATATTGGCGACCACGATGCCGGGCTTACGGTTGACGCGCTTGAACAGAGCCGCGCCGGGGGCGATGGATCCCGAGCCGCCCACGATGGCGTTGTTCGGGTAGATACCGAAGGGCGGGAAGAAGGCGTGCATGGAGCCGCCCAAGCCGCGGTTGAAGCCGGTTTCACGCGCGAAGATCTCGCTGTAAGCGCCGTAGACGAAGAAGCGCAGGGCCAGGTCGCGCGCCGGTCCGCTGAAGCCGCGCGCAACGGGGCGGAGCAGCGCACCATCGCGATAGGACTCCATGATGTCCATGAGTTGGGCGTCGGTGAGCTGGCGGATGGCGGAAAAGCCCTTGGCCAGAATCTCGCCGTGGCTGCGGTGGGAACCGTAAATATGATCTTCGGGGCCGAGCGAGAAGGCCATTCCGACGGCGGCGGCTTCCTGCCCGATGGAGAGGTGGGCGGGACCCGCGTGGTTGTAGGTTACGCCCTTGTAGCTGCCCTTGGTCTTGATCTCGTTGAGAATGGTTTCGAACTCGCGGATGGCGCACATGTCGCGCCAGATGGCGAGGAAGTCCTCGCGCGAGAAAGTGGTGAGCTCCTCCTGGATGGACTTGCGGTAGGCATTTACGGGAATGCCGGAGAATTGGATGGTCCCGCTGGCAAAGACCTTTTCGGGCTCGATGACGATGGACTTAGGCATGGGCGGAGGTTCTCCCGGGAGGCCCGCGTCAGAGGGCGCATAGCAACTCCACGGTCTCGATCTTCTGCTTGACGGTCTGGAGGAAGCGCGCGCCGGGAGCGCCGTCGATCACCTGGTGATCGCAGGTGAGCGAGAGCCCGATGGCATCGATGAACGCGATTTCGCCATGGCGGCGCACGGGCTTGAGCTGGATCGCGCCGACGCCGAGAATCGCGACCTGAGGCGGATTGAGCAGCGGCGTGAAGCTCTCGATACCGAGGCCGCCGAGGTTGCTGATGGTGAAGGTGGCGCCGGAGAGGTCGTCGGGGGAGATGCTCCCGGCGACGGCTTGGTCGGCGAGTTCCCTGGCGCGGGCGGCCAGCTCGTCGATGGCGAGGGTGTGGGCGTTACGGACGACCGGGACCAGCAGGCCGCGCGGCGTGTCGCAGGCGAAGCCCATGTGGACATCGGAATGTTGGTGAATCCTGCCGTCGATGTATTCGGCGTTGAGCGCGGGAACGTCGAGCAGGGCCTCGATGACGCAGAAGGTGACGAGGTCGTTGATGGTGACGTCGCGGAGGTCGGCGGTGGATTTGAGGCGCGCGCGCAGGGCGAGCAGTCCGGTGGCCTCGGCAGACGCATGCAGGGTGTACTGAGCGGTGGAGGCCAGGGAGTCGCGCATGCGGCGGGCGATGCGGTCGCGGATGCCGGGGGCGCGGGGTTGGTAGAGCTTGCGGAGGTCGGATTCGAGGATGCGGCCGGCGGGGCCGGAGCCGTTGAGGACTTCAGGATGGAAGTTGTGGCGGTCGGCGAAGCGGCGGGCGCGGGGAGACATGGGGGGCGACTCCCCTACATGGGGCTTGGCAGGCGAATCGCCTGCCCCACCAGGACCAACTGCACCAACTGCACCAACTGCACCAACTGCACCAACTGTAGTAACAACACGTGGGCGAAAAGAATCCACGGATTCTCCGGGGGAGCCGATCACGAAGAGATTGGTGAATACCGGGACGAGGGTGCCTTCGTCAAAGAAGGTTTCCAGCACGGTGCCGTCGACTGGGGAGGTGACCTCGAAGGTGGCCTTGTCGGTCTCAATCTCAGCCACCACGTCGCCGGCGGCGATGAGGTCGCCCTTGTGCTTCATCCACCGGCTGATCAGGCACTCCTCGACCGTATTGCCGAGCTTCGGAACCTCGACGGGCGTGGCCATCTAACGGAAGGTCTCCATCGGCTTCCACCCCATTTCGGAGAATTGGCCGAGCGTGCGCTGGGTGGCGCCGAAACCGATGAATTCGCCGGGAGCCATGCCGTCGGGTTCGTAGGCGCGCAGGAATTCGGGCATGCGGCGGAGTCGATCGAGCACCTGCGGGGACACGGGGATGGCAATTCGTTCCTCCCGTGGGAAGTCCCGCGACACGAAGGTGCCCTGCCAGGAGGGGTGGATCGACATCAACAGCCGGGCGCCGGCGAGTTCGGTCAGATGGTGAGGACCGCGCAATGCCGCGACCAGGATCTCCGCCTCGTAGCCGCGCTCCTGGTAGATCCCGTAGGCGCGCTTGGTGACGGCGAGGCCGGCCTGCTGGATGTCGGGCTCGTCGACGGCGGCGCGCGTGTCGTGGGCCACTTCCCGCAGGAAGTCGTCGAGGCGGCCAATCATGATTACGGCGAAGCATTTTCCGGGCTCGACGCCGTTCCCGCGGGCGCGCGCGATTCCGGCCCGGTGACGCTCCGCGATGGCGACTACCTGGGGCACGGTAAAGCTGACCGTGGCGGTGACCGTGATGCCTTGGGCCACGCACTCTTCGAGCACGTCGAGGCCGGCGGCGGTGGCGGGCAACTTGACGGCGATATTGGGCGCCCAGGAGTGAAAGCGCTGCGCCATCGGCAGCATGCACTCGCGATCGCCGGCGTGCAGGGGATTGACCTGGGAACAGACGAATCCGGACGCACCCGCGGTGGCCTGAAACTCCGGCAAGAGTTTGGCGGCGGTCCTGGTGACGGGGATCCGCATGAGCGCTTCGGCTTGCTGCTCGCCGGGCAGTTTGCGCGCCAGGACCGCGTCGATTTCGGAGCCCCAGAGCGCCCGGCAGGTCCGCAGCGCCACGTTGGAGAGGAACGGGTTGGTGGTGACACCAATGGCGCGCCGTTCGAGACCGAGATCCAGTTCGGAGGCATCGGCGGAATCGTGCCACCATTTGGTGCGGGTATGGTCGATGATCCAGTCCAGGTAGGTATTAGTCACGATGGTGTCCCCAGTATAGTGCAAGGTGCGCCCTGGTGGTTCGGGACGGCCGTTTGGGGCCGTTTGGGGGGGCGGAAGGGCGGAAATGGGTTCGTTTCAGAACCTGTAAGGGGCTTCGTTTTGTTTGGGTTGGCCGTCGAAATGGGTTCGTTTGGTATTTTCTCATGTGCGTCCCGACGGAAGGCCTTGAGCGGCAGGAGGTGGGCAGCGAAGACGGGTTGGGGATCGGGGTTGGCGTTCTGTAGTCCTCCGCCTTTAGATATAGCATGGGATAGGACGGGAATCTGGAGTGTGGTGGGTTAAGTGCTTTGGAATCAAATGGCCTTTATTGGATTGGCTGGTCACCGATAACCGGCCAACTCAGGCTTTTCCGACGCTTCAGCGTAAGCGACAGAAAATAAGCCGGTTGGCCGGTTTGCAGTTGCGGGTGGGCCGGGTGCCGATAGGAGAGTTTGACGTTCTTATATCCTAAATTGGCCATCGGCGTGCACCGCACCCACCGACTCATATCTGGAGGGTTCTCATGGCCAAAGGGTTTGTTGCCATCACCGTGGAACGCTGCAAGGGGTGCGGTTTCTGTGTTGAGTTTTGCCCCACCCACGTCTTGGCGCTTTCATCTGCTTTTAATTCAAAGGGTTATCATGCGCCGCATGTGGTCGCTTCCGAGAAATGCAGCGGTTGCGACCTGTGCGGAATGTACTGTCCGGACTTCGCTATCTTCGGAGCGCGCTATGCACGCTGATCCCAAAGGCGTTCTTACAGGTGTGCATTTCCTCGACGGCGATCATGCCTGTTGTGAGGGAACCCTCGCAGCCGGTGCGCGATTTGCCGCAGGATATCCCATCACCCCGTCCACTGAAGTCGTCGAACGCTTTGCGTGGAGAATTCCGACCGTGGGCGGGATCTTCATCCAAATGGAGGACGAACTGGCGGCTTCGATCGCCATCCAGGGCGCCGTCTGGGGCGGAGCGAAGGCCTTCACGGTCACGTCCGGCCCGGGCTTTTCGCTGATGATGGAGCATATCGGGTACGCCGCCATGACCGAGACGCCCTGCGTCTTCGTGAATGTGCAACGCGGCGGGCCCTCCACAGGCTTACCGACGCTGCCCGCGCAGGCCGACATGATGCAGGCGAAGTGGGGGTCGCATGGCGATTACGGCATCATTGCGCTGTGCCCCAATTCGCCGCAGGAGTGCTTCGATCTTGCCATTCAGGCCTTCAATCTCTCCGAAGAGTTCCGCGTCCCGGTGATGCTGATGCTGGATGAGTGCGTCGGCCACATGACGGAAAAGGTGGTGATTCCGGAGGCGGACCAAATCGCCGTCACCCCGCGCCGCTATACCAGGCTCCCCCCGGAGGAGTTTCGCCTCTTCGAACCGCGGGAGGACCTGGTCCCCGACATGGTACGGGCGGGCGACGGGTTCCGCTTTCACGTGACCGGCCTGACGCACGACGAGCGCGGCTATCCCAGCATGAACGTGGAAACCCAGGACGTGCAGGTGCGGCGGTTGTTGGACAAGCTGAAACCGCTGGCCAACGGCCGCGCGTTGTGCGAGACGGAGAACCTGGAAGACGCCGACGTGGTGGTGGTCTCCTACGGGATCACGTCGCGGGTGGCGCAGCGGGCGCTACAACTGGCGCGCGCTCGCGGAATTCGCGCCGGCAAGTTCCGCCTCATCTCGGCATGGCCGTTCCCCGAGCAGCGCATACGGGACCTGGCCGGGCGAGTGAAAGCTTTCGTGGTGCCCGAAATCAACCTGGGCCAGATGGTTCACGAGGTGGAACGCGCGGCCGCCGGCAAAGCCGCCGTGATCCCCGTCAGCCATGCGGGGGGCAGCGTACACAACCCCGACGCCATTCTCAAAGCCATTGTGGAGGCAGCCCGATGAACGACATGACGCTCGAAATCCCCTGTGAGATTCCAGCCGGCGCGCACAACCCCGTCGAGCCGTTTCTGCGCATGGATCGGATGCCGCATATCTGGTGTCCCGGATGCGGCATTGGCACCACGGTGAACTGCTTCACCCGCGCGCTGCTGGATTCCAAGGCCGACCTGGACAAGGTCGCGATCGTCTCCGGCATCGGCTGCACGGGCCGCGTGGCCGGGTATGCCAACCTCGATTCCTTCCACACCACCCACGGCCGCGCCATTCCGTTCGCCACCGGACTGAAACTCGCCAACCCCGAACTGCAGGTGGTGGTCTACTCTGGCGACGGCGACCTCTTCGCCATCGGCGGCAATCACTTCATCCACGCCGCGCGCCGCAACATGGACCTGAAGGTGATTTGCGTCAACAACCTGACGTATGCCATGACGGGAGGCCAGACGGCCCCCACCACGCCCAGCCAGGTGATCAGCGCCACGTCTCCTTATGGCGTGTTCGAGCCGTCCTTCAACCTGGTGGCGCTGGCGGATGCCGCAGGCGCCTCCTATGTGGCGCGCTGGACCACCTACCACGTGAAGCAACTCAGCCGGTCGATGGAGGAGGTGCTGAACAAGAAGGGCTTCTGCTTCATCGAGGTTCTGTCGCCGTGCCCCACGCTCTACCAACGGCGCAACAAGATGGGCGATGGGTTGGATGCGATGAAGTTTTACAAGCAAGTGAGTAAGGTCCGCCACGGGGCGCCCACCAGTGAGTGCGCACTGACTAAGTCGGGTGAGATTGTAGTTGGTAAGTTCGTGGATCGCGACCGCCCGGATTATCTGGAGCTGTTGCGCGCCCAGATGAAAGCGTCGCTGGGCGACAGGTACACGGAACCCACACAGGCAGGAATGCCTGTGTCACAGGCGGAGGTCCCATGCAGTTGCTGAGCGAGATTCGGATTGGCGGATTCGGCGGCCAGGGAGTGATCCTGGCGGCCGCCGTGATTGGCAAAGCCGCGGCCATTTTCCAGGGCGGCTATGCCACCATGACGCAGAGCTTCGGTCCGGAAGCACGCGGCGGTTCCTCGAGCGCACAGGTGATTCTTTCAACCGAGCCGATTCTCTACCCGTACGTCGCGCAACCCGACGTCCTGGTGGTGATGAGCCAGGAGGCCTACACGCGCTTCGTTCCACAGTTGAAGCCGGGCGGCATCCTGATCACCGAGCAGGACCTGGTGCGTGTGGACCGGTACCCCAACGGGGTGCGCGCCTATGGAGTTCCGGCGACGCGCCTGGCGGAGGAACTGGGCCGGAAGGTGGTGCTGAACATCGTGATGGTGGGGTTCTTCGGCGCAGTGACGGGCCTCCTGGAAGCGGACGCGCTGCGAAAGGCGGTGGCGGACTCGGTGCCGCCGGCGATGCAGAAACTGAATCTGCAGGCGTACGACAAGGGGTTCGAGTACGGATCGCGCTTGATGGAGAGACTGGCGGAGAACGGAGACGCGGAGGAAGTGGGTTCGCTGGAATCGGCGTAGTTGGTTGGGGGTTTGGGGTTTTTGATACTGGCGCCGACGGCCCCTTCAGGAGTTTACTTCTCACTGGTCTGACATGGCAGTGTTTCCTGTGGCGGATTGATCAATGTTTGCCGAGCATGCTCGCCACGTGTTGTTTCAATTTCGCAACCAACCGCTTGCAGCCCATCGGTGTGTACTCGCAGGGTAGAACGCGACGGTGCCGAAGATCAAAAGGGATATCCTCGATTGACATAGAGAGTAGTAATACCGGTTTCTCCAGCGTGTGCGCAATACCAACCTCATAGAACACATTTGGATTCTGCCCCGTTAGGTCCGCCACTATCAAATCCGCCGACGAAATGCCCGTGCGTACGTCCTCCATTATCACATTGGATCCGAAAATGTCGTCTCCTCGCTGACACTCGAGTTCGCATTCCTTCAAAGCTGGAAGCAGGAACTCAGCATACAGTTCCTCAAGATCCTGCCTTCCAAAAGGCATAATGATGAAGCACTTCGGCTGTTCTTTCGTGATGCCAAGGCCTGTTTGTACTGGTTGCTGAGAATCCATCACCTTCCCGACCAGCGCGGTCAATTCTTGCAGCTTTTCGCGAAGGATCTCTGGATCGACGTCACTCCGTGGAGTGCCGGGAAGGTTACCCACCTGCGGGCGCCCACAGTTGGCTGGCGGCCTCGATCACATGCTGCATTCCGCCTTCTCTCGATCCTCTGTTAAGTCAGCCCAATTCAAATAACTGAGAAACCCGCGGACCTTGCAAGGTTCTATCATAACTGGGATGATTGGCATCTTCTTCGCGGCAACCGCTGCAGTCTCTGTCTGCGCCCATTCGGATTCGAAGAATGCCGGAGACATCACAGCAACCACAAGGTTGGATTCGCTGAGCGCTTGATCTATGGCGTTCGTCCAAGACGCGCCCGCGGGAAGCGCCTCTACGTCCCTCCAGACATCGAATCCGCGGACGCCAAGATAATTGGATATCCATTTCGCCCAGCGCTCATCTCGGTGAGCGTAGCAAACAAAAACCCGAGGCTGACTCTCCGGTGCCTTTTGCGACGAATTCTCTTGCACTCTATCAACATACTACTACTGGTGGAGTGTGGCCTGCTCGTGGGTAGTGTCCCAAAAGTGCGCAGATTTAGGACAATACCTGCTCGTGCCTGCTGCCCACGCTCTGGACAAGAAAAGCTACCGTCTATGAAACGGTGAGACCCGGACGACGCGAATGGCGGCCGGCGGTGGAGGACGGGTGTCGGCGTTGCGAGGCGAAGCCTCTGGCTGGACTGCCGTGGACCGGTACCCCAACGGGGTGCGCGCCTATGGAGTTCCGGCGACGCGCCTGGCGGAGGAACTGGGCCGGAAGGTGGTGCTGAACATCGTGATGGTGGGGTTCTTCGGCGCGGTGACGGGCCTGCTGGAAGCGGATGCGCTGCGCAAAGCCGTGGCGGATTCGGTGCCGCCGGCGATACAGAAACTGAATCTGCAGGCGTACGACAAGGGATTCGAGTACGGATCGCGGTTGATGGAGAGACTGGCGGAGAACGGAGACCGGGGATGGTGCAGACAGGTCGGCGTGTATTGGGCATAATTCCTTCACCGTTCTTCACTTTTGGGAGGGGTGCCGTCTCGCACGGAACCCCGGTGCTCCTCAGCACATCGGCACACCACCTGCTCCCTTAACTCCTCGAAGGAGAAGTTGCGAACCTATGAAATCCCCCGGATTGTTTTTTCTGGCGCTCGGGACCTTGATGGCACAAGTTCCGAATCCCACGCAACAGCCCAAAGCGCTCACGCCCGCCGAGACCGGCCAGCCGATGCCGATCTTCCGCGTTACCGTGGTTTCGCGCACCACGAAAGCGGTCAACTATCACCATCGCACCGGCTCCACCCGGATCGATTTTCGCGGCACCGAGTTGATGCCTGCGGCGAAAGGCGAGGCCAGAGTCGCCAGCCAGATGGGCTCCACCAAGATCGAAACCGCCCTGGAACATATGTCCCCTCCATCTCAATATGGGACCGAGTACATGACCTATGTGTTGTGGGGCGTTACCCCGGAAGGACGTGCCGTGAACCTGGGCGAGGTGGTCCTGGAAGGCGACCATGCCAAGCTGCTCTCCACTACGGACCTCCAGACTTTCGGCCTCATCGTTACCGCGGAACCGTATTTTGCAGTGACGCAGCCCAGCGACGTAGTGGTGGCCGAGAACTTCATCCGTAATGACACCGCCGGCACCATCGAGCAGGTGGATGCCAACTACCATCTGCTGCAGCGCGGCCAATATGTCTGGAACCGGGCCCAGTATCAACCCATTCGGATCTATCCGAAGGGTCCGCTGCAACTTGCCGAGGCCGAGAACGCGGTAGAGATTGCGCGGCTCGCGGGCGCCGACAGGTACGCTGCAGAAACTTACCAAAAGGCGGCGATCGACCTGAAGAACGCGCAAGATCTTCTCAGGAAGGGCGGGAACCGCAAGGAATCCGAGACCAACGCGCGCGAAGCTGCCCAAATGGCGGAGGACGCGCGCATCATCACCTTCAAGAAAATCCAGGAGGAGCAACTCGCCAGTGAGCGTGCGGCAGCGGCACAACGCGAGGCGGAGGCCCAGGCGCAGGCTCAGCAGGCCGCCGAACGCGCGCGCCAGTCCGCGGAGCAGGCCAGGCTCGACCAGGAGCGCAGGTCACAGGCCGAGGCAGACCGGCTAGCCGCCGAAAAGGCCAAGCGTGAAGCCGAACAGGCTACGGCGCAGGCTGTCCAGGACAGGGCCGCGGCGGATGCCGCGCGGGCCGCCGCCCTGTCGCAGCAGCAGGCCGCTCAGGCCGAAGCCGATCGAGCCCGCCTGGCGGCTCAACAAGCCGACCAGCAGCGCATGCAGGCCGAGAACGAGAAGGCCCAACTCCGCGAGCGTTTGCGCCAGCAGTTGAACCTGATCCTGGAAACGCGCGAGACGGCGCGCGGCCTGATCGTCAACATCTCCGATGTCCTGTTCGACTTCAATAAGTACACATTGAAACCCGGAGCGCGGGAAAAGATGGCCAAGGTCTCGGGCATCCTGCTGGCATATCCGGGATTGAAGATCCAGGTGGAGGGTCACACCGACAGCGTCGGGAGCGACGAATATAACCAGCGGCTCTCCGAGCAGCGTGCCGACTCGGTCCGCGACTATCTGGTTGCCCAGGGCGTGTCCAACCCGTCTGTGACCGCAATTGGATTGGGCAAGAGCGGTCCGGTTGCTTCCAATGACACCGCCGCCGGGCGGCAGCAGAACCGCCGAGTGGAACTGGTGGTCTCGGGCGAACCCATCGGCATCGACGGGACCATGCCGAGCACCCCCGGAGCGATGACCCCGCGACAGTAGTTGGTAACGCCGTAGGGGAGGGCCGCGCCCTGCCCGCGGCAGGCGGCACGGCCTGCCGCACCATCAAAGGTAGAAACTCCAGGGGTAGGTGCACGCCCTGCCCCTGGACCGTTGGGTGCGCTCTGGGCAGTTGTCAGTTGGCCTGGCGGCTTTCCATGAGAGGTTTTCTCCCCAGCGCCCACTTTCCATTTGTGACCACTCTCAACAGCCGCCGCGTGCTCCACGTTGTCCCGACAGAAACCTGTCATTGCGCCAATAACTTGCCGCGTCTCCGCTCTCCTTCGCCACATTCTCAGCAAGTTACACGTGGCTGTGAAAGTGCCTCACCTCCAACGTCGGCCCTTTCATGAAAGCCATTCTGCTGCTGGCAATTCCTGTGATGTTCCTTATCTTGCGCGCCTCCGGCAAGGACGGGGACTCCAGTACCGTCCCGGCCTCCATCGCGCCGAAGCACACTGCCACGGAAACCGGCATCGCCAGTTGGTATGGGTACCCCTATCACGGCAGGCACGCCGCTGATGGCGAGATCTACGACATGGAAAAGCTGACGGCGGCTCACCGCACCCTGCCCTTCGGAACATGGGTACGCGTGGTGAATCTTCGTAACGAAAGGGCCGTCGAGGTTCGCATCAACGACCGCGGGCCCTTCGTCGAAGGTCGCATCATCGACCTCTCCAGGGCTGCCGCGCGGGCCGTCGACATGATTGCCGCCGGCATCGTTGCCGTCCGGGTGGAAGTGCTCGGCACGCCTGAGAATCTCCCGACCGACCGCTTCGCCGTCCAGGTGGGCGCCTTTCGGAATCGCCGGAACGCCCGGCGCTGCCTGGCGCTGATGCGATCCCGGTACGGCTCTGCGCGCCTCGCCCTCCGGGAGGGCGACCCTGACCTGTGGCGCGTGCTAGTCGGCTCCGAACACACCGAGGACGACGCTCGCTCCCTCGCCACCCGCATCCGCCAGGAGTCCGCGGAACAAGCAGCCTTCGTGGCACGCCTTGACCGCTGAGCCGGAACCACCGAGGAGGGGGGCCTGCCGGCTGAGCAGCAGGCGGAGGTTCCGAGAAAGAGGTCCGCCTGCGGGCGAGACAGGCGGAAGCGCCTGTCCCACCTTGCTTGCAGCTTGGCTGGTAGCCTACAATCTCTACTGGGACACAGGTGATTCTTCCTTCCAACCTTGATGAACATCTCAGTAAAAGGTGAATACGCGCTGCAGGCGATCTTCGATCTGGCCTCGCAGCGGACCGGCGATCCGGTGAGGATCGCGGACATCGCGCGGCGGCAGAAAATCCCGCAGAAGTTTCTGGAATTGATTCTGGCCGGCTTGAAGCAGGGCGGCTTTGTGGAATCCCGCCGTGGCGCGGAAGGCGGCTATCTTCTGGCGCGTCCCGCCGAATCCATCACGGTGGGAGAAGTAGTGCGCTTCGTCGAAGGTCCGCACCAAGGAAAGGGACATCCCCGCCGCAAAACCGAAACGCCCTTCACCGACATGTGGCAGCAGGTGGACCGCGCCGTCTCGGAGATCATAGACAAGACTTCGTTCGCGGATCTGCTTCGCGGATGGACCGACAAGCAGAACAAGTTCGTATTGAATTGGGAGATCTGAGTTGAGAGTCTACGAAGACAATTCCTTCAGCATTGGCCGCACGCCACTGGTCCGGTTGAATCGCGTTACGGACGGAGGCAAAGCCACCATCCTGGTGAAGATCGAAGGCCGCAATCCGGCCTATTCCGTCAAGTGCCGGATCGGGGCGTCCATGGTGTGGGACGCGGAGAAGCGCGGTATCCTCAAACCCGGAAAGGAACTCATCGAACCCACCAGCGGCAATACCGGAATCGCCCTGGCATTCGTGGCCGCAGCGCGCGGTTACCCCATCACCCTGACCATGCCCGAGACGATGTCGATCGAGCGGCGAAAGGTGCTCAAGGCCCTGGGCGCCTACCTGGTGCTGACGGAGGGTTCGCAGGGCATGGCCGGGTCCATTTCCAGGGCGGAGGAAATTGTGGCCTCGGACCCCGGACGCTACGTTTTACTGCAGCAGTTCAAGAATCCGGCCAATCCCGAGATTCATTTCCGTACCAGCGGTCCGGAGATCTGGGAAGACACCGACGGCGGCATCGATGTTCTGGTCTCGGGCATCGGTACCGGTGGCACCATCAGCGGCGTGTCGCGCTATATCAAGAAGGAAAAAGGCAAGAAGATCCTATCGGTAGGAATCGAGCCGGTCACCAGTCCGGTGATTACGCAACGGCTGGCCGGCCAGCAAATGCGGCCCGGACCGCACAAGATCCAGGGGATCGGCGCCGGGTTTGTCCCCGATACGCTGGACCTCTCGATGGTGGATCGGATCGAACTGGTCACCAACGAGGAGTCCATCGAAATGGCTCGACGGATGGCCAAGGAAGAGGGCATTCTGGCCGGAATATCGAGCGGCGCCGCGGTGGCGGTCGCGACCCGCCTGGGCAAGCAGCCGGAATTTGCGGGGAAGATGATGGTGGTAGTCCTGCCCGATACCGCCGAGCGGTATCTCAGTACGACGCTGTTTGAAGGATTGTCCGACGAGTAGCCGGAAAGAAAAAGCGGGCGCGTTTGGGTGATAGGGGTGAGTGCGCCCGCTGTCGTAACGGGGATTTACAAGCGTAGACGACCAAACCGGGAAATGACGTTACATATTGTGTTGAATTCATGGTCAGGAAAGTGCGATCTCCGACTAGCCCTTTAGGGCTATGTCGCTTAGCCTGAAAGGGCTAACTCGCTTAGCCTGGAAGGGCTAAGTTGCTTAGCCTGGAAGGGCTAAGTCGTTGGCGACGTGCGCACCACCCCTGGTGCTAACTATGACTGGTCCGAGGGTCACCGTATCGTTGGTTATGTTCGGGTTGGCAGTGTCTGGGGCTTGGGCCCAGGACGCGCCGCCGCCTGTCAATCCGGCGCCCCCGAAACCCGCTATTCCGGTACTCGAAAACACAGGCAAGCCCATGGTGCTGCCATTCCAATGTACGGCGGAGGATATACAGTGGGCGGGCCTGTCGTGCACCGAAGAGGAGCCGTGCCCGCTATACCTGGAGTTGACCGCAGTGGAACCGGCGGGAGATCGGATTCTGGCCGCGGGCAACATTCACTCGACCGCCGTCACCATCGCCTCCGTGTTGCTGGCCAGCGACGATGCGGGACGCACCTGGCGCGAGGTGCATGAGCACATCCGGGGATCCGGGCTGGATCGCCTCCAGTTCCTGGACGCACAAATCGGATGGGCCAGCGGCCAAATCCTGTTTCCGCTGCAGCAAGATCCCTTTCTGCTGGTGACCTCCGATGGTGGCCAGACCTGGCGCCAGCGTCCCATTTTCAGCGAGAGCCGGGAGAATCGTTTTGGCTCTATCCAGCAATTCTCGTTCACCGCGAAGGACAGCGGCAATCTGATTATCGACCGGGGGCAGGGAAGCGATGGCGACCGCTACGAATTATACGAGTCACCCGACGCCGGCGAATCCTGGACCATCAAAGAGACCAGCGTCAAGCCGCTTGTCTTGAAGCGCCCGCCCGTGCCGTCCACCGAATGGCGCGTGCGCGCCGATGGTCCGACGGCCTCGTTTCACATCGAGCACCGGCAGGGCCAACGTTGGACCGGCGTGGCCGGGTTCTCGGTGAAAATGGGCGTGTGCAAGGTGGGGCAGTAGGACAGACGGTCGCCTTCTGAGGCCAGTTTTCAGCCTGGCTTCGGCCGGTGGTTCACTCGTATCTCAACGCCACGATCGGGTCCACGCGCGAACCTCGCCGCGCCGGGATCAGGGAAGCCGCCACAGCCACGACCGCCAGGAGACCAACGGCCGCCGCGTAGGTGGTCCAGTCGGTGCGGTGAATCCCAAACAGCAGGCTCTCGACATAGCGGGTGAGGCCGTAGGCCCCCGCCAGCCCGATCGCAACCCCGGCGCCAATCAACGCGCCGGCCTGCTTCAACACCAGCGCGAGAATGTGGCGCGGCTCCGCTCCGAGGGCTATGCGCAGCCCCAGCTCCGGCATGCGCTGGCTCACCGAGTAGGAGAGCACGCCGAAAATCCCGATCATCGCGAGCCCTACCGCTACGGCGGCGAAGACCACCAGCAACAGCGTCTGGAAGCGTCTCTGCGACACCGCGGCGTCGATAATTTCCTCCATCGTGCGGACATCGGTGACCGGCTGGTCCTTGTCCAAGGCCCAAACCTGGCTTTGGATGGCATTCACAAGCTGACGTGGTTCCCCCGCCGTACGCACCGCCAGTTCGGCGATCCGCACGGGGTACATGTCCGTCTGCGCTGCGGAGAAGTAGACCTGCGGATTGATGGTGTCGGTCTTGCCGCCGCGGCGGACATCGTTGACCACCCCGACTATTGTGATCCATGGACGGCCTTGTCCCCGGCTCAGCCTGCGCCCGACGGCGTCCTGTCCCTTCAGATACTGCCGGGCGAATGCCTGGTTAACCAGGGCAACCGGCTGTTGCCCTGTCCGGTCATCCGCGGTCAACAGCCGGCCGCTCAGAAGGGAAAGTCCCAACGTCTCGAAATAGCCCGGGCTCACGGCCTGTAAATCCGGTTCAAAATTGCCGTCGGGCGCGGTATCGAGAATGATGCTGCCACCCCAGCCACCACGCAGGGGCATACGATTGGCATACGCCATCGAGCGCACTCCGGGCAGACTCCTGACGCGCTCCTCCAGTTGCTGAAAGAAATGCAGCCGCTCGGCGGCAGTGCCATAGCGCAGGTCCGGAAGAGCGATAGCCATCGCCAGAACCCGGTCCGGCTGAAATCCCAGGTCCACGCCCATGAGGAGCACGAAGCTCTTGAGCAGCAAGCCAGCCCCCACCAGCAGGATCATCGATAGTGCGATCTCGGCCACGGTGAGCGACGTGCGCCAGCGAGCTTGGGACTTGCCCCCGGTGTTTCTGGCGGTGGTCTTCAAGGACTCCGCAGGCTTGGTTTGCGACGCCTGCCAGGCCGGTGCGATTCCAAACGCCAGCCCGGTAACGGTGGCGACGGCAGTGCACACTGCGAACACGCGCCAGTCCAGCGCGACGTTCTGGATTTGGGGAATGCCGGGCGGGGCAATGGAGACCAGCACCCCCATCATGATGCGCCCCAACAGTACCCCGGCCGCACATCCGGCCGCCGCCACCAGCATACTCTCGGCCAGGAACTGGCGCACCATGCGAAAGCGGCTCGCGCCCAGCGCCAGCCGCACGCTGGATTCGTGGCGCCGGGCCACTGCGCGGACCAGCAGGAGATTCGCGACGTTCACGCAGGTGATGAGCACGATCAGGCCGGCGGCGCCCAACAGGGCCCACAGCGAGTCCTTCACGTTGCGCACCAGGTCGTCTCGAAGGGGTGCGATTACGGCACGCATTCCCTGATTAGAGGATGGATATTGGGTGGCCAGATTCGCGGAAATCAGGTCGAGTTCCGACTGGGCGCCCTTAACGGGCACGCCCGGCTTGAGGCGGCCCGCCACGTTGACATTATGGTCGCCGTGGCTGGCGAGCAGTTGGCTGGAATACGCCGCGGGGACGTAGAACTGCATCCGTTCCTTGGTCCCGAACTGCGTCGGCGACGCGAATCCCGGCGGCAACACGCCGATCACCTGGTACGGCCGGCCATCCAGCGCGATGGTGTGCTCCAGGACGGCCGTATCCCCGCCCAGGCGGCGTTGCCAGAAGTCATGCGTGAGGATCACCACGAGGCCGGCCCCAGCCCGGTCATCCTCCGGGAGAAAGGTCCGACCCTCGACGGGCTCCACGCCCAGCACGCCGAAGAAGTTCCATGTGACGCTTTCGCCGGGAATTCTCTCCGGTGTTCCGGTACCGGTGAGGTTCATCGGGGTCAAAGCGTAAGCGGCCAAACCGGAAAACGAACTTCCGTGCTGCTGGTAATCCACCAGGTTCGCCACCGATACGGTCGTCCGCCGGGGGCCTCCGGCGCCGCCCACCGTGCTCGCAGAACTGTTGAACCGCGGCGGCGGGCGCCGGCTGGCTTCTTCCCACAGCGAAATCAGCCTGCCCGGTTCCGGGTAGGGCAGGCTGCGAATCATCACCGCGTTCACTACGCTGAACACCGCGGTATTGATGCCGAGTCCCAGCGCCAGCGTCAGTACGGCGATGGCGGTGAAGCCCGGCGTTTTGCGCAGAGTGCGACCGCCCAGGCGGAGGTCCTGAAACAGGCGCTCCCAGGACCTCCACCCCCAGAGTTCGGAACTGGCGTCCTGGACCACGGTTCGATTGCCAAATTGACGCTGTGCCACGTGTATCGCCTCCTCTTGGGACAGACCCCGGTGCTGCAGTTTGCGCGCCCGCAATTCGATGTGCAAGCGCATTTCCTCGTTGAGATCGCCGGTGAACTCATCACGCCGGAAGAGATAGAGCAAACGGCGACAGTAAGCTTGAAAGCTCATAGTTTACTCACACGTGCCACATCACTCATACCTCAACGCCACAATCGGATCCACCTTCGAGCCCCGCCGCGCGGGAATCTCGAGATCGACGGCAAACTCGTCCCGGTGGTGCATCATATGTCGCTCCGTAGGACACCGCTCAGTGGGACAGACGTCTGTCCGCCAGCTTCAGCCAGGCTTCAGCCGGCCGCCGGCTGCAAAATCCGTGCAATGGCTTGCGCCACCCGCCCGTATCGCTGCAGTTCCTGCTCTAACTGTTTCCGCCCGTCTTTCGTGAGGCGGTAATATCGGGCCCGGCGGTTCTCATCGGTCTTCCCCCACTCGCCCGTAATCCACCCCTTGATGAGCATGCGTTGCAAGGCCGGGTACAGCGACCCCTCCTCCACGTGAAGAACATCTTCGGAAGTCTCCTGAATGGAGTCGGCGATCTGGAACCCATGCATGTCGGCGCCCCGCGCCAGTGTTTTCAAGATGAGCATGTCGAGCGTCCCCGGAGGGATTTCGTCACGTTGTTCTCTCATCACATAGACAGACTATGTCACAAAGGTTAGGAAGCAAGCGGTATTTTTTGGGGAGTAGCTTCCGCCTTCATTGATGCGACGATTGCCCATGGCGATCAGAACCTGCCCAACCTGCGTCCGAGTTTCCACGCGTGTTTGGCGTGACACGGCGCACAGTGAGGACAATCCCAGCAGAATCAGCTACTTCCGGCGTGGCCCCTGTTCTGCACCTCCTACCTGCGCACGGGGGATCGGAAGATGCGCAAAGTAGAAGATCAATTCAAAAAGCTGGCAGCCATCGCCAGCGTCGTGTTGATGGCAACCGCCGAAGCGCTCGCGCAGGACAGGCAGGGGAGGCCCGCGCGGCGGATCGTGGTCAGCATTCCGGACCGCAAACTGGCGGTCCTGGAATCGGGCAAGGTCGTGCGGATCTTCCCGACGGCGGTGGGCAAGCCGAGCACGCCCAGCCCGGCCGGATCCTATACCATCGTGCAGCGCATCCCCAATCCCACCTGGTACACCAAGGGGAAGATCGTTCCCCCCGGGAAGGCCAACCCGCTCGGCACCCGCTGGCTCGGTCTCAGCGTCAGCGGCTACGGCATCCACGGCACGAACAGCCCCGCGTCGATCGGCCGGAACGCTTCCCACGGCTGTATTCGGATGCGCAATCACGACGTAGAGCAGTTGTTCGAAATGGTAGCGATCGGCGAGGCGGTGGAACTGCGCAACGAGCGCACGCCGGAGCTGGACCAGATCTTCGGCCCGGTGCTGGTTGCCAAAGTTGGACCGGAGTCCCCAGCGCAAATGGCAGCGCAGGCCCCCGCACTGGCGCCCACGCAGAACCTGGCGCAAACGCCTGGCCAGGCGGGCTTGGGGAACGGGCAGTAAGGTGGCAAGTGCTTTTGACATCGCGGCTGTGGGGGGCCGGGAGCCAGGCCCACACTGGGAGCAGCCTCAGGGAGACAGGCGAAAGCGCCTGTCCCACCATGTGTTATCATCGCAGCCGTGAAGGGGTGGCACGCGGTCCTCTCCGCGCTCCTGTTCTTCATCCCGGCGGGCGCTAGGGCGGCTGATGACGGGAACGGCGCCGCGCGCGAACTCGCGCGGAAAACCGCGGCGTTTGCGGGCAAAGGCGAGCCGGTATCGGTGGCCTGGAGCAACGTTTCCTCCCTGGCATCGTCCGAACTGCTCCAGACCCGCGGTGTATTTGAAGCGGCGCTTCGGGAAGCCGGCGGCCGCGTGAGCGACATAGCGCCCCTGGCGGAAGCGCATATCACCGTCTCGGAGAATCGGTCGCAATACCTGATGGTCGAAGAGATCCGGAAGGGTGAGGATCGCCAGGTGTGGATCTCCGCGTGG